>NZ_JBIEKH010000018.1:0-106599 GCF_043496985.1 Halomonas sp. B23F22_20 | reverse complement strand
TGTCGAAAGCATGAGGAGTCGGTGACATTGCTCCATTCCAGCTATCCACAACCACCCCGACAATGAACCGGCTGTGGATAATCGTGCGCCCCGGCCAGAGACGCGAACGCCCGCACGAGGCGGGCGTTGTAGCGTAGCCAGGGTAACGCGATTCAGTCCCGGGTGCCGCCTTTCATCTTGCGCAGCAGGGCGAGGATCGGGCCGGAGGCGACGTAACCACCGAACAGCAGCAGCAGCATCACCGAAGGCTCGATGGAGATGACCACGAACCCCAGTACGATGGCCAGCAGCACGACGAAGGGTACCGGCCCCTTGAGGTCGACATCCTTGAAGCTGTAATAGCGGATGTTGCTGACCATCAGCACGCCGGCGGCCCCAACCAGGAACAGCATCAACAACTTGAAGCCGAAAGCATCGGCATCGAAGCTGTGGAAGGTCCAGACGCTGGCGGCAACCACCGCCGCGGCAGAGGGACTCGGCAGGCCGATGAACCACTTCTTGTCGACGCTGCCGATCTGCACATTGAAGCGGGCCAGGCGCAGCGCGGCACAGGCCACGTAGAGAAAGGCCACCACCCAGCCGGTCTTGCCCACGTCCTGGAGGATCCAGGTGAAGGCGACCAATCCCGGGGCCACGCCGAAGGAGAGCATGTCGGAGAGCGAGTCGAACTCGGCGCCAAAGGCGCTCTGGGTATTGGTCAGACGTGCCACCCGGCCATCCAGCCCATCGAGCACCATGGCGATGAAGATGGCGATCGCCGCCGCGGTGAAATCGCCGTTGATGGCAGCTACCACCGCGAAGAAACCGGAGAACAGCGCCGAGGTGGTAAACAGGTTCGGCAGCAGGTAGATCCCCTTGCGACGAACCTTCTTGCCGTCTTCCAGCGCCTCTTCGACGACCTCCGATTCGCGCAGGAAAGTCTGGGCCAGGTCTTCGTCATCGTGCGATGGCGACGTTTTCTGCTCGCGGTTGCTGGGGTCCTGGCTCATTCGGTGTCATCCGTTGCGGCTTGGGTTGGCCCCATTCTACACATAGAGCCGCCGATGACTCATCGTCCGTAAACGCAAAAAGGGCGCGGATCTCCGCGCCCTTTCGTCGACTGCCGCCGGTCGAGTCCGATCAGTTCTTGGACTTGTCGACCAGCTGGTTGGCGGCGATCCACGGCATCATGGCACGCAGTTTCTCGCCGACCTGCTCGATGGGATGCTCGGCGTTGAGACGGCGACGCGCGGTCATCGAGGGATAGTTGGTATTGCCCTCGTTGATGAACATCTTGGCGTACTCGCCGGTCTGGATGCGCTTGAGCGCGTTGCGCATCGCCTCGCGGGACTGGTCGTTGATGACCTCGCCGCCGGTGACGTACTCGCCATACTCCGCATTGTTGGAGATGGAGTAGTTCATGTTGGCGATGCCACCCTCGTACATCAGGTCGACGATCAGCTTGAGCTCGTGCAAGCACTCGAAGTAGGCCATTTCCGGCGCATAGCCCGCCTCGGTCAGGGTCTCGAAGCCAGCCTTCACCAGTTCGACCGCACCACCGCACAGCACGGCCTGTTCGCCGAACAGGTCGGTCTCGGTCTCGTCCTTGAAGGTCGTCTCGATGATGCCGCTACGACCGCCGCCGATCGCCGCGGCGTAGGACAGGGCCAGCTCCTTGGCGGTGCCGGAGGCATCCTGGTGGATGGCGATCAGATCGGGGATGCCGCCACCACGGGTAAACTCGGACCGCACGGTGTGGCCCGGCGCCTTGGGCGCGATCATCAGCACGTCCAGGTCGCTGCGCGGCTCGATCTGGTTGTAGTGGATGTTGAAGCCGTGGGCGAAGGCCAGGGTCGCACCCTGCTTCAGGTTCGGCTCGATCTGCTGCTCGTAGATGGCCTTCTGGTTCTCGTCGGGCGCCAGCAACATCACCACGTCGGCGATCTTGGCGGCTTCTTCCACGGAGGCAACCTTGAGGCCTGCGGCCTCGGCCTTGGCCGCGGAGGAGGAGCCCTGACGCAGTGCGACGGTCACGTCGACACCGGATTCCTTGAGGTTGTTGGCGTGGGCGTGGCCCTGGGAGCCGTAGCCCACGATGGCTACCTGCTTGCCCTGGATGAGCGAAAGATCGCAGTCCTTATCGTAATAAACGCGCATGTGGATGCTCCTGGAAACGAGAATGAAGTCGATGTCAGCGTCGATGGCCACCCGCGCCGTCTTGCCGCGGCGCTGGGAGTCGGCACCCGGGCCCATGGCTCGAGTCGATGGGGAAACTTTACGCCAGGCACCTCATTGCGTAAAACGCTATATTTGCAATGCCACATCCCACAAAGTGAAACAATGCCGTATGGACATGCGCCCCCTCAGGCACTTCCTGGCCCTGGCCGACACCCTGCACTTCGGACGTGCCAGCGAGGCATGCCACGTCAGTCCTTCCACCCTCTCCCGCTCGATCCGTCAGCTCGAGGACACACTGGGCGTCGCCCTGTTCGAGCGAGACAATCGCCATGTGACCCTGACCCGACAGGGACACCACTTTCAGGACTATGCCCGAGATACCCTCGAAGAGTGGGAGCGGCTGCGTCAGTCACTGATGAGCGAAGCGCTGGCTCTCACCGGCGAGATCAGCATCTACTGCTCCGTGACCGCCAGCTATAGCTTCCTCTACGACCTGCTCAGCGAGTTTCGGACCCGCCATCCCGGCATCGAACTCAAGCTGCACACCGGCGATCCCGCCCAGTCGATGTCCCGGGTGCTCGCCGGCAACGAGGACATGGCGATCACATCTCGCCCGCGCCGCCTTCCCGAGGCACTGGCCTTCAAGTCGCTGACCCGTTCGCCGCTGGTGTTCATCGCGCCCAAGGCTCCTCAGCCCTGGATACCGAGTTCGCCCGAATCGCCAAGCGCCGCGCAGTGGCAAGACGTGCCCATGGTGCTCTCGGAATCGGGACTCTCGCGGGAAGTCAGCGACACCTGGTTCCGGGCACTAGGCGTCAAGCCGCGCATCTACGCCCAGGTGGCCGGTCACGAGGCGATCGTCAGCATGGTCAGCCTGGGCTTCGGCGTCGGCGTGGTCCCGCGTATCGTACTGGAAGCGAGCCCGCTGGCAGAGCGGGTCCGGGTGCTGCCGGTGAAACCGGAGCTGCCCCACTACGACGTCGGCCTGTGCGTGCTCAACCGTCGCCTGAAGAGTCCACTGATCGGCGCCCTGTGGGCGGAGGTCGAGGAGCGCGGCTGACATTCCTTCCAGGCACAAGAAAGCCGCCCCGTGGGACGGCTTACTGTGCGGATTGCGCGGATACCAACTTACGGCACGAGCGCCGTCGACAATTACAGCGACAGCACCTTGTCGCCGCGAGCAATCCCCGACACCCCGGTGCGCGCCACCTCGAGTAGCCCCACCGGAGACATCGCCTCCAGGAAGGCATCGAGCTTGCCGGCATCACCGGTGATCTGCACGGTGTACTGGCTCGGCGTCACGTCGACGATCTGCGCGCGGAAGATATCCACCGTGCGCTTGACCTCATCGCGGGCCGCGCCCAACGCCTTGACCTTGACCAGCATCAGCTCGCGCTCGATGTGGCTGCCCTCGGTCAGGTCGACCAGCTTGACCACGTCGATCAGCTTGTTGAGGTGCTTGGTGATCTGCTCGATCACCCGGTCATCGCCGATGGTGGTGACGGTCAGCCGCGACAGGGTCTCGTCGTCGGTGGGCGCCACGTTGAGGGTTTCGATGTTGAAGTTGCGCTGGGAAAACAGCCCCACCACGCGAGACAGGGCGCCCGGTTCGTTTTCCATCAGAATCGAGATGATATGGCGCATCAGGTCCGCTCCGTCTTGGAAAGCAGCATGTCACGCATGGAGCCCAGAGGCACCTGCATCGGATAGACGTGCTCGTGGGGATCCACGGCGACGTCGAGGAACACCAGCTCGTCGTTGTCGGCGAAGGTCTTCTCCAGCGCCGACTCGAGTTCCTCTTTCGTCTGCACCTTCAGGGCGGTAAAGCCATATGACTCGATCAGTTTCTGGAAATCGGGCAGCGACTCCATGTAGGAGTGCGCATGGCGGGACTTGTAGTTGAGGTCCTGCCACTGGCGCACCATGCCGAGCGAGGCATTGTTGAGGTTGACGATCTTGACGCCCCCGCCGAACTGCTTACAGGTCGAGAGCTCCTGCATCATCATCTGGAAGCTGCCCTCGCCGGTCACGCAGACCACCTGCTCGTCGGGGAAGTTCTGCTTGATGCCCATGGCCGCCGGGAAACCGAAGCCCATGGTGCCGAGCCCCCCGGAGGTGATGAAGCGGTTGGGCTTGTCGAACTTGTAGTACTGGGCCGCGAACATCTGGTGCTGCCCCACGTCGGTGGTCACGTAGGCCTGGCCACGGGTCGCCCGGCAGATCGCCTCGATGACCTCCTGGGGCTTGAGCACCTCGCCGTCCTTCGACGGCTCGTAGAGCTTGCCGAGCCGTTCCTCGCGCCAGCCGTCGATGGTCTGCCACCACTCGGTGAGCGCCTCGGGATTAGCGACCTCACGCCCCTGGAGCAGGCTGATCATCTCGTTGATCACGCTGCCAGCCGGCCCCACGATGGGCACGTCGGCACGCACCGTCTTGGAGATCGAACTGGGGTCGATGTCGACATGGACGATCTTGGCGGTGGGGCAGAACTTGGAGGTGTTGTTGGTCACCCGGTCATCGAAACGTGCGCCGATGGCAACGATCAGGTCGGCATGGTGCATGGCCATGTTGGACTCGTAGGAGCCGTGCATGCCCAGCCAGCCGAGGCACTGTTCGTCGCTCTGCGGGAAGGCGCCGATGCCCATCAGCGTGGTGGTGATCGGGAAGCCGAGCCGCTTGACCAGATCGGTCAGGCCTTCGCTGGCATCGCCGGTCACCACGCCACCGCCGGTGTAGAAGATCGGTCGGCGAGCCTTGAGCATCAGGTCGACGGCCTTCTTGATCTGACCGGTATGGCCGCGCGCCACCGGGTTGTAGGAGCGCAGCTTGACCTTCTTCGGATAGACGTATTCGTAGCGCTCGGTGGGGGTGGTCATGTCCTTTGGAATGTCCACGACCACCGGACCGGGACGTCCGGTAGAGGCCAGGTAGTAGGCCTTCTTGAGAACTTCCGGAATCTCGGTCGGGTGCTTGATCGAGAAGCTGTGCTTCACGATCGGTCGGGTCACGCCGACGATATCGGTTTCCTGGAAGGCGTCGTCGCCGATCAGGTGACTCATCACCTGGCCACACAGCACCACCATGGGAATCGAGTCCATGTAGGCGGTGGCAATGCCGGTGACGGCATTGGTGGCACCGGGGCCGGAAGTGACCAGCACCGTGCCCGGCTTGCCGGAAGCCCGGGCATAGCCGTCGGCGGCGTGGGTCGCCGCCTGTTCATGGCGCACCAGGATGTGCTTGACCTTGTCCTGGCGGAACAGGGCGTCGTAGATGTGCAGCGCCGCACCGCCTGGATAGCCATAGATATATTCGACGCCCTCATCCTGGAGGAAGCGGGCGATCATGTCCGCGCCGGAAAGCAATTCCACAGATGTTTCTCCCCTGGAGGTCTCGAGTGCGATCCGCGCCCCTGTCGGGCACGGGGTCGAGTGCGGCGGTATGCCGCTGCCGGTCTCGCCGGCACCTGATGCCAAACCCTGGCTTATCTAGGCCCGGTTGGGGCCAGCACTCTCGTCGGGAACGCTGATGCATGGCGGCGCTCGATCTTTCGTCGCGCGGCATCCATCAACGTATCCCTATCACGGCAGATCGCCGCGTCGGGGCATTGGCCAGGTCGGGCGGTTGGCCCGGACCCGGAAGTCCTTCGGCGAGTAAAGGCCCCTTGGCCTACCCTTCGCGCGGTAATGGGGGATCGCCCGCTGGAGTCCGCGCCCGATTATCAGGAAGGGTCAAGATTCCAATAGCGCCCGAAAAGTGTCAACCGCCTCATGGGGGACAAACCATCAATCGGTGAATTTACCGGCGTGTTCGCCCCTTTCGCGCCCATTGCTGCGACGAAAGTCTATACCGATTGACTCGCGACCGCGTAGGGATACTGCTTTAATGTTGCGGGTGACACGATTCACCTACCGAAAGGCAGTCGAAATCCACGTTCATGCTCCGAAAGCCTCGGGATTTCGCTCGCAAGATGAATCGATTCACCAATATCAACAATACCCAGACACCGCCTCACCAGAGGAGACGCACCATGTCACGCATCGTGCAATGGTCCATCACCGTGGCGCTGGCCGGCTTCCTGTTCGGCTTCGATACCGCGGTCATCTCGGGCGCCGACCAGCCCATCCAGACGCTCTGGGGGCTCAGCGACCTCCAGCATGGCCTGCTGGTCATGTCCATGGCCCTGTGGGGCACCGTGCTCGGTGCCATCACCGGCAACTGGCCGACCGACCGGCTGGGCCGCCGCGCCACCCTGCTGTTGATCGGCATTCTCTATCTGGTGTCCGCCATCGGATCGGCGCTGGCCACCGATCCCTACTGGTTCTCGCTGTTCCGCCTGCTGGGCGGCATCGGCGTCGGCATCTCCTCGGTCGCCGCCCCGACCTACATCTCCGAGATCGCCCCGCCCAAGTATCGCGGTGTGCTGGTCGGCCTCTACCAGTTCAACATCGTGTTCGGCATCCTGATGGCCTTCGTCTCCAACTATGCGCTGGGCGCGCTGCTCGACGACAACGCCTGGCGCTGGATGCTCGGCATCGAGGCCGTGCCCGCGCTGCTCTACACCCTGCTGATCAGCCGAGTGCCGCGCAGCCCGCGCTGGCTGATCCTGCATCGCAACGATATCGCCGGCGCCACCGAGGTACTGCGCCGCCTGGCTCCGGAGGCCGACGTCGACGCCCAGATCGCCGAGATCCGCGCCGCCGAGGACAGCGAGCAGCGCGCCCATGCCAGCCTCTTTTCCGGCCGCTATCGACTGCCGATCCTGCTGGCCTTCCTGATCGCCTTCTTCAACCAGCTTTCGGGCATCAACTTCATCATCTACTACGCGCCGCGGGTGCTCGAGGCCGCAGAACTGGGCGCCAGCACCGCCCTGCTCTCCACCGCCGGCATCGGCCTGGTCAACCTGGTGTTCACCATGCTCGGCATGGCGCTGATCGACCGACTGGGTCGCCGCACCCTGCTCTACATCGGCTCGGCCGGCTATCTGGCCTCGCTGGTGATGATTTCGCGCGCCTTCTTCCAGGGTGACCTGGGCGGGCTGGACGTGCCGCTGCTGCTCGGCCTGTTCATCGCCGCCCATGCGATCAGCCAGGGCGCCATCATCTGGGTATTCATCGCTGAGGTGTTCCCCAACCACGTGCGCGCCCGCGGCCAGTCTTTCGGCAGCTCGGTGCACTGGGTGTGTGCGGCGCTGATCACCCTGGTGATGCCCTGGGTGCTCGGCTCCTTCAGCGGCGGCCCGGTATTCGCCTTCTTCGCCGTGATGATGGCGCTGCAGCTGCTGTTCGTGATGTTCCTGATGCCTGAAACCAAGGGCGTCTCCCTCGAGGAACTGCAGAAGCGGCTGGTCCGCGAGCCCCGCGGCGAGCGCGCCGCCGTATCCGCCGCGGCACAGCGCTTCTGACGCTCTCGCACGAAAAAGCCCGCCGACACGCAACGCATCGAGCGTGCCGGCGGGCCTTGAAGACCATGACCGCCCGCGCCTTCTGGCGCGGGCGGTCTCGTTTCAGTGATGGAAGACCAAGCGACCGTCGTCGACCTCGACGCGAATCACGTCGCCCGGTGAGAATTGTCCGGCCAGCAGGTCTTGGGCCAGCGGATTCTCGAGGCGATGCTGGATCGCCCGTTTGAGCGGCCGCGCGCCGAACACCGGATCGAAGCCCACCACCGCCAACTGGGCCATGGCCTCGTCGGACACCTCGAGCCCCAGATCGTGCTCGGCGAGTCGAGCACGCAGACGGTCGAGCTGGATGCTGGCGATGGCCTGGATCTGCTCCTGCCCCAGGGCATGGAATACCACCACCTCGTCGATGCGGTTGATCAGCTCGGGGCGGAAGTGGCTACCCACAACGTCCATCACCGCCGACTTCATCTGCGCGTAGTCGCTGTCGTCACCGCCCATGCGCTGGATGATCTCCGAGCCCAGGTTGGACGTCATCACGATCACTGTATTACGGAAGTCTACCGTGCGTCCCTGGCCGTCGGTCAGGCGGCCGTCCTCGAGCACCTGCAGCAGAATGTTGAAGACATCGTGGTGGGCCTTCTCCACCTCATCGAGCAGCAGTACCGAGTAGGGCTTGCGGCGCACCGCTTCGGTCAGATAGCCGCCCTCTTCATAGCCGACGTAACCCGGAGGCGCGCCGATCAGCCTCGCCACGGAGTGCTTCTCCATGAACTCGGACATGTCGATACGCACCATGGCCTCCTCGGTATCGAACAGGAAACCGGCCAACGCCTTGCACAGCTCGGTCTTGCCGACCCCGGTCGGGCCGAGGAACAGGAAGGAGCCGTTGGGGCGATGCGGGTCGGCGAGCCCGGCCCGGGAGCGACGCACGGCGTTCGATACCGCGGTGACCGCCTCGTCCTGGCCGATCACGCGCTCGTGCAGCGCCTCCTCCATGCGCAGCAGCTTGTCGCGCTCGCCTTCGAGCATCTTGGCCACCGGGATGCCGGTCCAGCGCGACACCACCTCGGCGATCTCCTCTTCGGTGACGTTGGAGCGCAGCAACTGGTGCTGCGAGGTATCGGTCTCGGCGGCGCTGCTCTCGGCGATCTTCTTCTCGAGCCCGGGGATCACCCCGTACTGCAGCTCGGACATCCGCCCCAGGTCGCCCTGGCGACGCGCCTGCTCGAGATCGATGCGTGCCTTGTCGAGCTCGTCCTTGAACTGAGCCGCGCCTTGAATGCTCGCCTTCTCGGCCTTCCAGATCTCGTCGAGGTTGGCGTACTCACGCTCGAGTTCGCCGATCTGCTCCTCGAGGGAGTCGAGACGCTTCTTGGAAGCCTCGTCGGTCTCCTTCTTGAGATGCTCACGCTCCATCTTGAGCTGAATCAGCCGGCGATCGAGACGGTCCATCTCCTCCGGCTTGGAGTCGAGCTCCATACGGATCCGCGAGCAGGCCTCGTCGATCAGGTCGATCGCCTTGTCAGGCAGCTGGCGGTCGGTGATATAGCGGGTCGACAGCTTGGCGGCGGCGATGATCGCGCCGTCGGTGATGTCGACGCCGTGGTGCACCTCATAGCGCTCCTTGAGCCCGCGCAGGATGGCCACGGTATCCTCCTCGGAGGGCTCGTCGACCAGCACCTTCTGGAAGCGGCGCTCCAGGGCGGCGTCCTTCTCGATGTGCTGGCGATACTCGTCGAGGGTGGTGGCGCCCACGCAGTGCAGCTCCCCGCGCGCCAGCGCCGGCTTGAGCATGTTGCCGGCGTCCATGGCGCCCTCGGCCTTGCCGGCACCGACCATGGTGTGCAGCTCGTCGATGAACAGGATGATCCGGCCCTCCTCCTGGGCCAGCTCCTTGAGCACCGACTTGAGACGCTCCTCGAACTCGCCGCGGAACTTGGCCCCGGCCAGCAACGCGCCCATGTCCAGCGACAGCACGCGCTTGTCCTTGAGCCCCTCCGGCACCTCACCGTCGACGATGCGCTGGGCCAGGCCCTCGACGATGGCGGTCTTGCCGACGCCGGGCTCGCCGATCAGCACCGGGTTGTTCTTGGTGCGCCGCTGCAGCACCTGGATGGTGCGGCGGATCTCGTCGTCGCGGCCGATGACCGGGTCGAGCTTGCCGCTGGACGCCCGCTCGGTGAGGTCCAGGGTGTACTTGTCCAGCGCCTCGCGGCTCTCCTCGGCGTTGGGGTCGCTGACCTTCTCGCCGCCACGCACGCTATTGATGGCGGTTTCGAGTGCCTTGCGGGTCAGCCCGGCCTGACCGAGCAGCTTGCTCACCGCGTGGCGCATTTCCAGCGCCGCCAGCAGCACCAATTCGCTTGCGATGTACTGGTCGCCGCGCTTCTGGGCCTCGCGATCGGTGAGGTTGAACAGCTTGACCAGGTCGCGGGACGGCTGCACTTCGCCATCGAAGTCGGCGACCTTCGGCAGGTCGTCCAGGTGGCCCACCAAGCCATCGCGTAGCCGAGCGGCGTCGCCGCCGGCCTTCTGCACCAGCGCCTTGACGCCGGTATCGGTGGCATCCAGCAGCGCCAGCAGCAGGTGGCCGGGCTCGAGCTGGTTGTGGCCGTGTCCCACCGCCAGGGACTGGGCATCGGCCACGGCGTTCTGCAGCTTGGCGGTGAACTTGTCGAATCGCATTCGCTTTCCTCCGTCGGGAGGGCGGCACGAATCGGACGCGCCGCCTGTCCCAGTGTCATGGATCTTGACATCCTAGATGGCGTCAGGGTGGCCGGCTTTCAAGTCGGCCGCCAATGGAAGCGAGGGAGGATTGATGTGGATCAAGCGTCAGCTGGAAGCTGGAAGCTGGAAGCTGGAAGCTGGAAGCTGGAAGCTGGAAGCTGGAAGACAGCATGAACCCCGCCATCATGAGGTCAAGGGGTTTCTTCAAGCTTAAGCCCGCGAAGCGAGCGTTCTTCCAGGTGCGAAGCACCGCTCTTCGAGCTTACGTCCGCGAAGCGGGCATTCTTCCAGCACCTGGCGAAGCCGGGAACTTCCAGCTTCCAGGCGCGAAGCGGCGCTCTTCCAGCTTCAAGCTACTGGCCGGGCGTAGCCGCGTCTTATCGTATCCAGATCATGCTGGCCATGCGGCCGGTAACGCCGTTGTCGCGCCGATGGGAATAGAAGCGCGGCTCGCAGGCGGTGCAGAAATGGCCGCCGCTGACGTGGGCGAGCCCCAGCCGCTCGAGGCGCAGGCGCGCCAGCTTGTAGAGATCGCCCATGTAATGCCCCAGCCGATAGGGGCTCGGGTCGAAGGCCTCGACGGCCTCGGGCTGCACGGCGACGAAGGCCTGTCGCACTTCGCCGCCCACTTCGAACTGCGCGTTGGAGATCGCCGGCCCCAGCCAAGCCATCAGCGACTCGGGCGGTACGCCCATGGCCGCCACGGT
Organism: Halomonas sp. B23F22_20; assembly: GCF_043496985.1. Lineage (NCBI taxonomy): Bacteria > Pseudomonadati > Pseudomonadota > Gammaproteobacteria > Oceanospirillales > Halomonadaceae > Halomonas > Halomonas sp. B23F22_20. The sequence goes on along the minus strand of NZ_JBIEKH010000018.1, from coordinate 95,607 downwards.
GGCCTCCAGCACGCCGCCGGCGAGGCCTCGCCAACCGGCATGGGCCAACCCAACCCGCTGCCCATCTCGGTCGCACAAGAACACCGGCAGGCAGTCGGCGGTCAGCACCACGCAAGCGTGGCCGCGATCAAAAGCCACCGCGGCGTCGGCCTCGGGCGAATCCTCGGCATACTCCGACTGGACCCGGGCGCCGTGCACCTGGTCGAGCCACAGCAGCGGGCGGTCATCGCCGATCTCCTTGTGTAGCTGCCGGCGACACAGAGCCACGTGAGCGGGATTGTCACCCACGTGAAGGGCCGGATTGAAGGCCGCGAAATCGCCCTGACTGGGGCCGGTCTCGCGGGTGGTGACGCAGGCCGCCACCGAGGCCGGCGCGGGCCAGTCGGGGCGAATCAAGGTGGGGCGCAGGTCCAGGGCATCGCTCATGGCGGTTTCCTTAGCGTCGGGTCTCGCGATCTTCGCGCAGAAAGTCCAGCAGCATCAGCAGGTCGTCGGGAAGCGCCGCTCGGAAGCTCATGGTCTCACCGCTGGCCGGATGCACGAAGGCCAGCTTGCGGGCATGCAACGCCTGGCGGGGGAACTCGCGAAGCACCTCCTTGAGGGTCTCACCGGCTCCGGCCGGTAGCTTGAGTCGCCCGCCGTAGACCGGGTCACCGATCAGCGGGTAGCGCAGGTGAGCCAGGTGCACGCGAATCTGGTGGGTACGCCCGGTCTCCAGCTTGCAGCGCACATGGGTGTGGGCGCGAAAGCGCTCCACCACCCGGTAGTGGGTCACCGCCGGCTTGCCCGAGGCGTTCACCGCCTGGCGCTTGCGATCCTTGGGATGGCGTCCGATGGGCGCATCCACGGTGCCGCCGGCGGTCATCACCCCCACCGCAACGGCATCGTATTCACGGGAGACGGTACGCGCCTGCAACTGTTCCACCAGAGAAGCCTGGGCGGCCAGGGTCTTGGCCACCACCATCAGCCCGCTGGTGTCCTTGTCCAGGCGGTGAACGATGCCGGCGCGAGGCACCGCCGCCAGGCCGGAGCAGTGGCTCAGCAAGCCATTGAGCAGAGTGCCGTCGGGGTTGCCCGCGGCCGGATGCACGACCAGCCCGGGCGGTTTGTTGATCACCAGTACCTCATCGTCCTCGAAGATCACATCCAGCGGGATGTCCTCGGGTTCGAAGCGGGTGTCGTCCTCGATCACTGCCTCGAGGGCCAGCGCTTCACCGCCGTAGACCTTGTCCTTGGGCTTGGCGGGGCGGCCATCCAGTGTCAGGGCGCCGTCCTTGATCCAGGTCTTGAGGCGCTCCCGGGAAAAGTCGGCGAAGAGTTCGGCGGCGGCCTGGTCGAGGCGCAGGCCTGCCATGTGCTCGGGAACGCGATGCTGGGCTTGGAGGGTCTGGGACATGGGCTCGGTGATGGTCCGTCTGGGCGATGTGGCGGCCCCCGGCGATGCGCGTCATCGCGGTAGCGCGATGACTGCGTTTTGCCACGAGGTGCTTTATAGTGGGCGGATTCGGGCCGATTCTAGCACGGCCACCCAGGGTTGTTTGACACGAGGATCACGATGCGCGTTATCACGACCGGACCCCGCCTGGCCGCCATGCTGCTGGCGAGCGCCCTGCTGGCCGGCTGTGCCAGCACCGCCGAGGAAGAGGCCCCCGACCTTAAGGAACGGCAGCTTTACGAGGAAGGCCGCGCGGCCTTGGAGGGCGGCCGTTACACCACCGCCATCAACCGCCTCGAGGCCATCGATACCCGCTTCCCGTTCGGCGACACCGCCGAGCAGGCCCAGCTTGAGCTGATCTACACCTACTATCAGACCAGCGACTGGGAGAAGGCCCGCGCCGCAGCCAGCCGCTTCATTCGCCTCCACCCTGATCACCCTCAGGTCGATTACGCCTACTACCTGCGCGGGCTCTCGGCCTGGCAGGCCGGCCGCTTCAGCCTCGAGGGCCTGAAGCTGATCGATATCTCCAAGCGTGACCTCGGCGCCACTCGCGATGCCTACTCCGACTTCCGCGAGCTCATCCAGCGCTTCCCCAGCAGCCAGTATGCGCCGGATGCCCAGCAGCGCATCGTTTACCTGCGTAACCTGTTGGCCCGCCATGAGCTGCAGGTCGCCGACTTCTATCTGCGCAAGGGCGCCTATCTGGCCGCCGTGGAGCGCGGCCGCTGGGTGATCGAGCACTACCCTCAGGCGCAAAGCACTCGCGATGCCCTGGCCGTCATGGTCGAAGGCTATATGGGCCTCGACATGACCGAGCGCGCCCGCGAAACCCTGCGGATACTGATCGATAACGCCCCGGACCACGAGCGTCTCGACGGCCGCACCTTCGACCCGCGCTACGTGGACGCGGCGCCCCTCTCCGCCTGACAACTGTCGGGCGGCAAGCCGCCCGGCAACCGTTGCCGCCGCGGAAACCGAAACACCCCCATCAGCGTTGCCGATGGGGGTGTTTTCTTAAAGCTTACAGCTTACGGCTTCGCTACTCGCCCGGCTGCCAGCCGTTGACGATGGGATAGCGCCGGTCGCGTCCGAAGCCGCGACGGGTGACTCGCACGCCCACCGGCGCCTGGCGGCGCTTGTACTCGCAGCGATCGACCAGCCTTACCACCCTGTAGACGTCGTCGCGATCGAAGCCGGCATCGATGATCGCCTCGGCGCTCATGTCGCCCTCGATGTAACGCACCAGGATGGCATCCAGAGTGTCGTAGTCCGGCAGTGAATCGCTGTCCTGCTGGTCCGGGGCCAGCTCGGCAGAGGGCGGGCGTTCGATGACCCGTTCGGGAATCGCCGGCGATTGGGTATTGCGCCAGCGCGCCAGGCGATAGACCCAGGTCTTGTAGACATCCTTGATGGCGTTGTAGCCGCCCACCATGTCGCCGTAGAGGGTCGCGTAGCCGACCGCCATCTCGCTCTTGTTGCCGGTGGTGAGTACCATCAATCCCTTCTTGTTGGAGATGGCCATCAGCAGCACGCCACGGCAGCGCGACTGCAGGTTCTCTTCGGTGGTATCGCGCTCGGTGCCTTCGAAGGCCTTGGCGAGAGTGCCCATGAAGGCCTCGACCATCGGCTCGATCGGCATCACCTCGTATTCCACTCCGAGCGACTCGGCCTGGGCGGCGGCGTCCTGCTTCGAGATATCGGCGGTGTAGTGGTAAGGCATCATCACCGCATGCACGCGCTGTGGCCCCAGGGCATCCACCGCGATGGCCAGCGACAACGCCGAGTCGATACCGCCGGAAAGCCCCAGCACCACGCCCTGAAAGCCGCTCTTGTTGACGTAGTCCCGCAGCCCGGTGACCAGGGCGCAGTACAGATTTTCCTCGGGCGAGGCCTCTTCGTCGAGTTCACCGGACTGGGGCACCCAGCGGCCCTGCTCACGGACGAACTGCACCGGCATCAACCCAACCGCCCAGTGCGGCGCCTGGACTCGCAGCTGTCCGAGGCCATCGACGCAGGCCGAACCGCCGTCGAACACCAGCTCGTCCTGCCCGCCAATCTGGTTGACGTAAACGATCGGCAGCGACACCTCCCGGGCGCGCTGCTCGAGCAGCGCCAGGCGCTCGGCAGGCTTGTCCTGATGGAAGGGCGAGGCATTGAGGGTCACCAGGATCTCGGCGCCAGCGTCCCGCGCCCGCTGTACCGGGGCCTCGGCCCAGACGTCCTCGCAGATCAGGATGCCCAGCTTGGCGCCCTTGTGCTCGACGACCAACGGCTTGTGGCCGACGGCGAAATAGCGCTGCTCGTCGAACACTTCATAGTTGGGCAACGCCTGCTTGGCATACTCGTCAAGCCATTCACCGTTGTAGAGCACCCCGGCCAGGTTCCAGTTCTGCCCCTCTCGGCGCCCCGGATAGCCGACGATCACCATCACGTCTCGCGCCATCTTCTCGGCCATCCGCGCTCGGGCATGGCGCAGACGCGTCTCCATCGAAGGGCGCAGCAGCAGATCCTCAGGCGGATAACCGGTCAGGAACAGTTCGGGCAGCACCACGATGTCGGCACCATGCTCGATGCGCGCCTCGCGTACCGTTTCGATGGCTCGGTCGGTGTTGCCGGGAATATCCCCGACCAAGGGGTCCAACTGAGCCATCACCAGCGTCAGGTCTTGCATGGGCGTAGAAATCTCTCGAGAATCCTGTGATACCTGCATTGTCCCGCAAGGGCGGTCGAGTGGCAAAGGCGGCCGGCCCGCACCAGGGAGCCCATTAAGGATGAATCTCTTGCTGATCCGCCTGATCATCTTCGCCGTGCTGTTCTTCGCCGGCCTCAAGCTCTATCGCATGTATCGTGAGTGGAAGCTCGAACGGGAGGACACGACCCAGGCAGGCTCCCAAGGCGGGCAAATGGTCCGCTGCGCCTGGTGCCAGGTCCACCTTCCCGAAGACGATGCCCTTCGCGACAAGGGCCAATGGTTCTGCACGGCGGACCACCGTGACAAGTATCTGGAAGAGCGCAAGCACGGAGACTGAACGCCAAGCGGCCCAGCAGGATGGTGGCAGCGGCACCTCTCGGGCAGCCAGCCGGGGTTTCGTGGGAGCGCAGCTTGCTGCGCGAATGGCGCCACCCAGCGCCCGTCATACCCAACGTGCCTTGATACGACACGCACCACGCCTTCCCCTAGGTCAAACTCACCCGCCCTTCCAGACGATAAGGAGCCGGGTCCAGGATCGGCTCGCGCCCCAGCAGTTCGTCCACCAACAGATGCGTCGAGGCCGGTGCCAGCACCAGGCCATTACGATAATGGCCAGCATTCACGTATAGGCGCTCCATGCCGGGAACCGCGCCGATGAAGGGCACGCCGTCCGGCGAGCCGGGACGCAGCCCCGCCCAGTGATGCTCCACCTCGCACTCGGCCAGTGCCGGCACGATACGCGTCGCCGAAGCCCGGAGTGAATCGCGCGCGTCAACGGACGTCGTCTTGTCGAACCCCGCCTCCTCGAGGGTCGAACCGGCCAACACCCGACCGTCGGCGCGCGGAATCACATAGCGGCCATCCATCAGTATGACTCGGCTAACCAGCCCCGGCGGCGCCTTGAACAGGATCATCTGTCCTTTCACCGGACGCACCGGCAGCTCGACACCAACACGCTCGAGCAGCTCCGCGGCCCAGGCACCGCCGCAGACGATCACTCGATCGCCCTCGATAATACCCTCGGCGGTCTGTACGCCCGTCACCCGGCTTGCGGCGCGCCGAAAGCCCGTGACCTCGCAGCCTTCGCGGAGAGTGACGTGGGGCATGCCATCGAGACGACAGCGCAGCGCCCGAGCCAGGCGAGGGTTGCGAATGCTGCCCAGGGTCGGCATCCACAACGCCTCGTCACAGCCCGGCGCCGCCTCCGGCTCTTTGGCATAAAGAAAGTCGGCGGACACCCGTTCCAGCGGCTTGCCCACTTCGCGAGCCCAGGCCATGGCTCTCGCCTCGTCATCCACTCGCAGGTAAAGCAGCCCCTTCTGGCGATACTCCGGGTCTACCCCGGTTTCTTCAAACAACCGCAGCGCCAACTCGGGATAAAACCCCTCAGACCAGGTAGAAAGCCGCGAGATGGGCGCCGAGTAGCGCCAGGGGTACAGCGGAGATACGATACCGCCCCCCGCCCAGGAAGCCTCACGACCACACTGGCCGCGCTCGATCAGGGTTACCGAATGGCCGGCATCGGCCAGTTGCAGGGTCGTCATCATGCCGATGACGCCGCCGCCCACGACAAGAAAATCGCTCACGAAGCGTGTCCGAGTTGACTGACGGTGGGAATTCAGCGCCAGGCCGATAGTAGGAGATACCTCAGAGGAACGCGGGTGTCCCCCGGAGACAGGCATGGAGCCCGACGCCACCGAAGCCAGATACCTTACCGGCAAGCCACGCCCTGTGGCAAAGCACCGCTCTCTGGCAAGGCCCCGCAACAGCGGCTTCACCTTGGTCGAACTGCTGGTTACCGTGGCGGTGCTGCTGATTCTCGTCACCGTGGCCATTCCCGGCTACCAGCGATTCATCGCCCGCAATGAGGTTGCCGCCGAGGTGATGCGGCTGAAGACGGCCCTGGCCATGACACGCAGCGCCGCCATCACCCGTCGGCACACCGTTACCCTGTGTCCCAGCACGAACATGACCCAATGCCAGATCGACAACAACGCCGGCGGCAAAGCCTGGCTGGCGACACTGGCCATCTTCGATGGCCGGGGAGAACCCGGCGATGAGCTGATTCGGGCGTTCGGCGAGAGCGCCTTACCCGCCCTCACCTATCGCAACGATGACAGGCCGGTACGCTACGCGGCACTGGGGCATTCGTCGGGTTATAACGGCACCTTTCGTCTCTGTGGGCGGCATGACGAGGGGGCCAAGGTCATCGTCAATAACGTTGGCAGGGTGCGTGTCGATTCCGATCGGCCGGAGTGCTGACACAATGATGCAAGCGATGAGCGCATGGCGAAAATTGGCAGCGATGTTTCGGCAACCACCCCGTCATGCCATGCTTCACCGCCAAGAAAGAATTCTCTTGCCACCGCTCTCACTAGAGACGTTCACGTCGCCATCCAGATGGTGGTACATCATTCCGCCGTTTCTCCTGATAGTGCCATGTGCAACGATGGAGCCGTTCAGCACCGAGCTTCCATTCTGTCGGACATCGCCACCCGACAAAAACCACCCGTAGACCACACTAGCGCCATTAAACACGATATCTCCCTTGGCCAAGACAGCCGTACTGACGCCACTCTCTCCCGTGCTGACGGCACCGTTCTGGCTGACCTCTCCTTCCGCCAACAATATCGCGTTATGGAATCCACTCGAGGACATGGTCATATCCCCATCACAATAAAACACCTTGCCCTCCAGGTCTCCCGCATAGTCAAAGTTGCAAGAGTTCGCTTTCCCTCCTCTCCCTTCTTTAACATCCAGCGTCACGACGTCGTATTCCCCTTCCAGATAGGGAGCAAAATCCACCTCGGGTATACCGACCTCGACGCCATCGCCCTCATCGGTTACGGAAGCATCTTCATCCCACTGCACATAGGCACCATTGACAACAACCTTACCGTTGGCATGTGCACTGCCATCGAAAACCGAAGCGCCGTTTATTCTAACATCGTCACCAGCCAACAGTCCGTAGAGAGCAAAGACAGAGCCACCCCCAAAATCAACCCTAAGCACGGCGCTCCGAGCACTCAGCAGCTCCCCACCATCATCCACGACACCACCATAAGCGACCACATAGTCACCACTGGCATCTGAGACGAAGCGATAGAAGCACTCCACATTCCCCGAACAGGCATTATCGGCGCCGCCCAATGAGTCATCGAAGACACCGTCACCACTCAAGAAATCACTCCACTCCATGGCACTGATATCATCGACATCGTCTACTGTTTCTAAGTGGCTTTCTTCGTCAAAATTGTCAAGCCCTATGGCAGCGGCCCTTTCGGCGCCCATCTGCGCCTCAGTCGAAGCCTTATAGTTGCCAGCCAGCCTTTCATCCATCAGCGATGACTGCATACTGGATAGAGCAAGCATCAGCGATACGACCAGCACGGAAAGCACTACCAGTAGCGCGGCTCCCTGTTGCTTTTTCATAACATGCCCTACCCATCACACTGCTTTGGCTTGTACTTGTTCGCACCGTTATAGCAGGAATCGTCATACATGCGAGTACCATCCTGGTAGAAGCCCGGATCACCCTCATCAGGAGTACTCTCCGGCGCTTCTCCGCTGTTTCCGCTGTTTCCGCTGTTTCCGCTGTTTCCGCTGTTTCCGCTGTTTCCGCTGTTTCCGCTGTTTCCGCTGTTTCCAGCATCAGGTGAATCATTTTCCGCCGCCACATTGCTAACCGCTTGCGTGCGGTTAATGGCGACAAATGTCAGTGAGTCAGGCTCACCACCCTGCGCCGTAGGAATGAGCTCCAGAGTCACCGTCATGCCATAGTCGCCCTTAGGGGAAACTTGAAATCCATTATCGGTCAGGCCGCTCACTACCTCCTGGGCACCGGCTCCATCATCTTGATCGACTTTCAGGGAATAGCGGCCAGCCTCTCCACCGGCCTGCTCGCCGAGACTATAGGTGGTCTCCACCATACCCGAATCGCAACCATCGCCGTCGGGAAGGCTCAACACGAGCGTATCGGACTCGCCTTCGCCGTCGTCCGGCTCCGTCTCCTCCCAGCAGGCTCGCCTGATATCTCTTATCAGGGTATCGACGGCGAAGTTCACCGCCGCCTGTTTTTCGCCAAGGGTGTCCACTTGACGATGCGTCTTGAAGACGGACAGCAGCAGCTGGCCTGCTCCCAGGACGATGATCAGCCCCACCACCATGGCCACCATCAGCTCGACAAGCGAGAACCCGCTTTCACTCTTCACCAGTGTCTCCTGGGAGCATCACGGCATAGGTGAACTCGGGTGCACCTTCACCGGAAAAACGGCCTTCATCCCACGACACGGTAATATCATACTCACATGTATCTTCCAGACTGACAGGAACATGATTGAGCCCCGGAAGCAGACTCGACCACTGGTCGTCCCACGCTGCACCCTCTCCATTGACCGAGCCTGGGCCGGGGCACTTGAGCTCCTTATGAGCTGCCCAATGCGCTGCCATCTCGGCCCATAGTCGCTCCTGTGCATCCTGAGCTGCCAGGCTGGCGATGGAGCGCTGATAAGCGGCATGGGCGCCCTGCAATGACTTGAGCTGCATCGCGGCGACGCCCAGCAGGCCGATGGAAAGGACCAGCAACGCGACCAGCGCTTCGACCAGGGTGAAGCCTTGCTCCTGGCCAGTCCTGGCACTCATGATGACGCGCCTCGACCAACACGCCCCATCGCATTGACCTCAATCACCCGATCGCCAACGCTCGAATGTGTCAGGCTCAAACGACAGCCGGAAATACAGCTGGTGGCTTTGCCCAACGCATCGAATGTCACGGTAAAATCTTCATCATCCATTGACACCATGCCTTCATCAGCGCGACGGACGCGAATCGGCTTCTCCATTCCTGCCACCTTCACCTGATATTTCCAAGGGGCTGAGTTCGTCACATCGAATGTCACTCCCCGACGTCGCTTGATCGCCTCGCTGCGGGCAATATTCAGCCCGACGAGCACATCGTTATAGCTTGCCACCAAACGATTTTCGGCCATTATCCGCTGGAAGCTCGGTATTGAAGCGGATGCAAGAACAACCACTATGGCAACCGCCGCCAGCAGTTCAAGTAACGTGACCCCGCGATCCTTCATGCTCACCAACACGAATCGTCGGGGCCCCTCTCGCCCTGCCCATCGAGGGTGATGTCTCCGGGACAGCCATCGTCCCGACCGGTGTTCGCATTGATCACATAACCCGCTTCTCCATCTTCCGAGTAGCTGATCGTGTAAGCCCCATCGGGAGAGGTGCCTGTAATGGAACATCCAGCGTAGCTATATTGCTGGGTATAACAGCGCTCGAGTTCCCCGGCGGCGATATTCAGTCCAGCATGGGCATCCGCCCGCACTGAGCGCTCCACGTAGCGCGTGTAACTGGGATAGGCGACCGCCGCCAGGATGGCGATGATCGCGAGTACGATCATCAGTTCGATCAACGTGAAGCCGGCCATCCCGACCAGGGGGCGAGGCCTGCGGGTGTCGGCATGTTTCAGGAGGCTCATCAGGCTCACTCGGTAAATCCTCCGACTGAGTTACATCATGTTTCAGTATGTCCCAAGACCGAGGGTTCCGACAGGACAAATGAGTCTCCATCGGAGAGGCGAGGCCCATCGAGACCGCATCCTACGAAGACGCCGCCATCGCGGGGGCGATGGCGGCGTCAAGGAGGGCCAGCTGGCGAAGCAATCAGTCGCTGGCGATCACCCGCTCGCGCAGTTCGCGCGGCATGGAGAAGGTGATGGTCTCCTCGCGGCCGGCTAGCTCCTCGGGCACCTCGGCCCCCAGGGCCTGCAGTCGCTCGATCACGCCCTGCACCAGCACCTCGGGAGCGCTGGCACCGGCGGTCACACCGACGGCGTTCACGCCTTCGAGCCAGGCGGAGTCGATCTGCTCGGCGTTGTCGATCAGATAGGCCGTGGTGCCGACCCGCTCGGACAGTTCGCGCAGGCGGTTGGAGTTGGAGCTGTTGGTGCTACCCACCACCAGCAACAGATCACAGCCCGCGGCCAGCTCTCGCACCGCGTCCTGGCGATTCTGGGTCGCATAGCAGATATCGTCCTTGCGCGGCCCCTGGATCTCCGGGAACTTGTCGCGCAGGGCGTCGATCACCCGGGCGGTATCATCCATGGAGAGCGTGGTCTGGGTGACGAAGGCCAGCTGGCTCGGGTCCTGGACCTCGAGATTGGCCACATCGTCCTCGTCCTCGACCAGGTAGATGCGCCCGCCGTGGGAGGTGTCGTAGCGCCCCATGGTGCCCTCCACCTCGGGGTGGCCTTCATGGCCGATCAGGATGCACTCTTGGCCGCGCCGCGCATAGCGCAGCACTTCCATATGCACCTTGGTCACCAGCGGACAGGTGGCATCGAAGACCTTGAGCCCTCGCCGCTCGGCCTCCTCCTGCACGGCGCGGGAAACGCCATGGGCAGAAAAGATGACGATCACGTCGTCGGGCACCTCATCGAGCTCCTCGACGAACACCGCCCCGCGCTCGCGCAGGCTGTCGACCACGAAGCGGTTGTGCACGACTTCATGGCGCACGTAGATGGGCGGATCGAAGACATCGAGGGCCCGGTTGACGATCTCGATGGCCCGGTCGACGCCGGCGCAGAAGCCGCGGGGATTGGCCAGCTTGATTTGCATGATTTGCCTTGCCTTGATGCTGGGCATCGTTGCAATGGATGGGTCGAGGAATGCCGCTATCGCGCAGCAAGCTGCGCTCCCACGACACCCCGGCAGCCACGCCTCGCTCAGTGGGTGGTAGCCGGCTTCACGTCCAGCACCTCGACCTCGAAGGTCAGGGTACGCCCCGCCAGGGGATGATTGAAGTCCACTTCCACCCGTTCGTCGTCGATGCTCTTGATCACGCCGGGCAGCTCGCCGCCGGCCGGGTCGGCGAAGGACATCACCATGCCCACCTCGGGCTCGTCGGACTCGAAATCCTCGCGCTTGAGCACCTGGATGTTCTGGGGGTTGTGCTGGCCGAAGCCATGCTCGGGGGCGATCTCGAAGCTACCAGACTCGCCGGCGCCCATGCCCTTGAGCGGCTGCTCGAAGCCCGGTGGCAGGTTGCCGTCGCCGACCTGGAAGGTCGCCGGCGCCTTGTCGCGGGTGGAATCCACCTGGGTGCCGTCCTCCAGCTTGAGGGTGAAATGGAGGGTGACTTCCATGCCCTCGCCGATGCGCAGGCCTTGTGATTCGCTCATGGGTTCTCTCGAAGCTGTCGTGAAGGTCGCATGCCGCCTTGGAGGGCTGAACACGCATCGGGTTCCTCAGGACCGCCGCCGGGCCCGGCGGCGCTCGCCCACGGTCGACTCCCAGATCAGCCCGATGGCGCCCAGGGTGATGCCGATGTCCGCGACGTTGAAGGCCGGGTAGTACCAGCCGGCGGCGTGGAAGGAGAGGAAATCCACCACATAGCCGTGCACTAGGCGGTCGTAAAGGTTGCCCAGCGCCCCACCGATGATCAACGCCAGTGACACCGCCAGCAGGGTCTCGCCGGCCCGCAGGCGACGCATCCACACCGTCAGGCCGATGCTCGCCGCCACCGCGATGGCGGCGAACAGCCAGCGCTGCCAGCCCGGATGTTCGGCCAGGAAGCTGAAGGCCGCGCCGGTATTGTGCAGCAGCGTCAGGTTGAAGAACGGCAGCACTTCGACCGGCCGAGCATAGTCGAGCATCCCGGAAGCCAGGGCCTTGGTGCCGAGGTCCAGGACGATCCAGACCACGGCGAGCCATAGCCAGCGCAGCGGCTTGTGCATGGGCGCCGCCTGGGCGCCCTTGTGGATATCGGGCATGCTGCCCACCTCACGCATAGTGACGAGTCTCGCCGGGGCCGTCCGGCAGATTGCTTACGCAGCGGCCGCAGAGGTCCTCATGGCCCTCGTGGGACCCTACGTCCTCGCGATGGTGCCAGCAGCGCTCGCACTTGGCATGCTCGCTGGCCGCCACCGCGACCTTGAGGCCCTCGAGCTCGGTGGCCTCGGCACCCTCGCCCTGGGCCAGCGGCTTGAGCGTCACCTCACTGGTCAACATCACGAAGCGCAGCTCGTCGCCCAGCTTGTCGAGGGTCGCCCGCAGGGCGTCGTCGACGTAGAGGGTGACCTCGGCGGCCAGGCTGCCCTTGATGGTCTTGGCGTTGCGGGCGTCTTCCAGGCACTTGTTGACGGCCTGCTTGATCTCCAGCACACGCTCCCAGAACTCGCGGCCCATCTCGGCATCGTCGGCCAGGGTGTCGAGCCCGGTGTAGTACTCCTCGAGCAGCACGCTCTCGCCGCGCTTGCCGGGGATGTGCTCGTAGATCTCCTCGGCGGTGAAGCTGAGAATCGGCGCGACCCAGCGCACCAGCGCCTGGACGACGTGATAGAGCGCGGTCTGGGCGCTGCGCCGGGCCACCGAGTCGGCCTGGGTGGTGTACTGGCGATCCTTGATCACGTCCAGATAGAAGCCGCCGAGCTCGCGGGCGCAGAAGCCATGCACCTGCTGGTAGACGTCAAGGAAGCGGTACTCCTCATAGGCCTTCTGGATGCGTGCCTGCAGCTGGGCGGCGCGGTCCACTACCCACTGGTCCAGGGCCAGCATCTCGTGGAAGGCCAGGCCATCGCGCTCGGACTCGAAGCCGTTGAGGTTGGCCAGCAGGAAGCGCGAGGTGTTGCGGATCCGCCGATAGACGTCGGCGGTGCGCTTCAAGATCTCGTCGGAGACCGCCATCTCGCCGGAGTAGTCGGTGGAGGCGACCCACAGGCGCAGGATGTCGGCACCGAGCTTGTCCATCACCGCCTGGGGCGCCACCACGTTGCCCAGCGACTTGGACTGCTTGCGGCCCTTCTCGTCCACGGTGAAGCCGTGGGTCAGCAGCTGCCTGTAGGGCGCGTGGCCGTCGATGGCGGCACCGGTCAGCAGCGAGGAGTGGAACCAGCCGCGGTGCTGGTCCGAGCCTTCCAGGTAAAGATCGGCGATCGGCCCCTCGGTGTGGCCGTGGGGGTGCGAGCCGCGCAGCACGTGGCGATGCGTGGTACCGGAGTCGAACCACACGTCCAGGGTGTCGGTGACCTTGTCGTAGTCGGCGGCCTCCGCGCCCAGCAGCTCGGCGGGGTCGAGGCGGAACCAGGCGTCGATGCCCTCGCGTTCGACGCGGCCGGCAACCTCTTCCATCAGTTCGACGGTGCGCGGGTGCAGCTCGCCGGTGGCCTTGTGCAGGAAGAACGGGATCGGCACGCCCCAGTTGCGCTGGCGCGAGATGCACCAGTCCGGGCGGTTGGCGATCATCGCATGCAGGCGCGCCTTGCCCCAGGCCGGGGTGAAGGCGGTGGACTCGATGCCCTCCAGCGCCCGCTCGCGCAGGCTGCGGCCGTCCTTGCCGACCACGTCCATGCCCACGAACCACTGGGCGGTGGCCCGATAGATCACCGGCGTCTTGTGGCGCCAGCAGTGCATGTAGCTGTGCTTGATGGTCCTGTGGGCCATCAGCGCGCCGACATCGCTGAGCTTGGCGACGATATGCGGGTTGGCCTTCCAGATCAGCTGGCCGCCGAAGAACGGCAGGTCGTCGACGTAGACGCCGTCGCCCTTGACCACGCTGATGAAGTCACTGAAGTCCATGCCGTAGCGGCGGCAGGACTCGAAGTCGTCCACGCCGTGCACCGGGGCCGAATGGACGATGCCGGTGCTGCCCTCGTCGATGGCCACATAGTCGGCCAGGTAGATCGGCGCGCGGCGCTCGTAGAAGGGATGATCGAACTCGATCAGCTCCAGACGCTCGCCGGTGGCAGTGGCGATGATATCGCCCTCCAGCTCGAAGCGCTCGAGGCAGGACTCCACCAGTTCCTCGGCCAGCAGCAGCAGGCGCTCCCCGGTATCGACCAGCGCGTAGGTGAACTCGGGATGGACGTTGAGCGCCTGGTTGGCGGGAATGGTCCAGGGGGTAGTGGTCCAGATCACCACCGCGGCCGGCTTGTCCAGCGCCTCAAGGCCGAAGGCTGCGGCCAGCTTGTCGTCCTGGGCGCAGGGGAAGGCCACGTCGATGGCATCCGACTGCTTGTCGGCGTACTCCACCTCGGCCTCGGCCAGCGCCGAGCCACAGTCGAAGCACCAGTTGACCGGCTTCAGCCCCTTGAACACGTAGCCGCCCTCGACCATCTCGGCCAGGGCACGGATCTCGCCGGCCTCGTTGGCGAAGTCCATGGAGCGGTAGGGGTTGTCCCAGTCGCCGATCACGCCCAGGCGGATGAAGCCCTGACGCTGATCCTCGATCTGCTCGGCGGCATACTCGCGGCACAGCGCACGAGCCTGTTCGGGCTCGAGGTGCTTGCCGTGGGTGGTCTCGACTTTGTGCTCGATGGGCAGGCCGTGACAGTCCCAACCGGGCACGTAGGGTGCGTCGAAGCCGGCCAGGTTCTTCGACTTGACGATGATGTCCTTGAGGATCTTGTTGAGCGCATGCCCCAGGTGAATGCTGCCGTTGGCGTAGGGAGGGCCGTCGTGGAGCACGAAGAGTTCCCTGCCCTGGCGCTCCGTGCGCAGGCGATGGTAGAGGTCCAGTTCCTGCCACTGGGCCACCCGGGCGGGCTCGCGCTTGGGCAGCATGCCGCGCATCGGGAAGTCGGTTTCTGGCAGATTCAGAGTGTGCTTATAGTCGCTCATATCCTGGGGGTCAGCCGTCGTCGTGGTCGGCGGGCCGGCCCGCCGAGGAATCGAAAGTCACGGCCTCGCGCGCCAAAGGCGCCGATGCCAGAGGAAGAGGGTCGTCCGCCGCGGCGAAGAAACGCCGGGCGCGCGCCTGGTCGAGACCGATCTGCGTCTTGAGGGCGTCCAGGCCGTCGAATTTCATCTCGCCGCGCAGCTTGGCGCAGGGCACCACGCTCAGTGTCTGGCCGTAGAGGTCGCCGTCGAAATCGAACAGATGCACTTCGAGCACCGGCCGATGGCTGCCGACAGTGGGGCGCCAGCCGACATTGGCCACGCCCTCGAGGCACTGGCCGTTAGGCAGCTCGGCGATCACTGCATAGACGCCCTGCAGGGCCAGCGAGCTGGCCGGCTGCGGCAAGTTGGCGGTAGGCACGCCAATGGTTCGGCCGAGCTGGCGGTCGCGCACCACCCGGCCGCCGAACCGATAGGGCCGGCCCAGCAGGCGAGCGGCCTGGGCAAAATTCCCGCAGGCCAGCAGGGTGCGCACCCGGGAGCTGGAGACCCGCTCGCCGTCGAGCAGGAAGGTACGCGTGTGCTCCACGCCGAAGCCCTGCTCGCCGCCGACCATTTCCAGCAGCGCGAAGTCACCGCGGCGATCGCAGCCGAAGCGGAAGTCGTCGCCCACCACCAGGTGGCGCACGCCGAGGCCGTCGACCAGCACCCGCTCGATGAAGGCGCGCGCGGTCAGGGAGCGCAGCGTCTCATTGAACGGCAGGCAGAGCACCCTGTCGGCACCGTGGGCGGCCAGCAGATCGACCTTGTCACGCAGCCGCGTCAGACGCGGCGGCGCCTGATCACCGGCGAAGAACTCACGCGGTTGGGGCTCGAAGACCACCACCGTGACCGGCAGGCCCAGCGCCCGGGCCCGCTCGCGCAGCTGATCGAGGATCGCCTGATGACCGCGGTGCACGCCATCGAAGTTGCCGATGGTTGCCACGCAGCCCCGGTGCTCATCGCGCAGGTTGTGCAGTCCTCGTATCACTTGCATGGGCGTCTTCGCGCTGTGAATGAAAGGCAACGATTATAACGAACCGGCGGCCCCTTGACAGCCGGCGCGGCTTGGTCATCGGCGTGCGGCATGGCCATCAGCTGTTCATCCGGAAGTGGCGCGGCCGCACCCCGAGGACCGCCAGCCAGGCGAAATAGATCGACGCCCCGGCCACTACCAGCCCCGCCAGCCAACCGACACGCATCGCCAGCGACCAGTCGAGCCAGGCGTGCCACTCCGGGGTCAGCCAGACCAGGCCCACCCCCATCAGCGTGCAACCGCCGAGTAGCTGCACGGCATAACGGCCCCAGCCCGGCTGGAAGTGCAGCACCCCCTGGCGGCGCAGCAGATACCCCAGCAGGCCGGCGTTGAGGAAGGCCGAGAGCGCCGTAGCCAGCGCCAGGCCGGCGTGGGCCAGCGGCCAGATCAGGATCAGGTTGAGCACCATGTTGGCGACCATCGCCACGATCCCTACCTTGACCGGTGTCTTGGTGTCCTGGCGAGCGAAGAAACCCGGCGCCAGTACCTTGATCAGCATGAAGGCCACCAGGCCAAGCGCATAGGCCCTGAGACTCATGGCGGCCATGACGATATCGTGATCGGTCATCGCGCCGTAGTGGAACAGCGTGATCAGCAGCGGTTCGGCGAGCACCGCCAGCGCCAGCGCCGCCGGCAGACCGAGCAGCAGTACGGCGCGGATCGCCCAATCGAGCATGCGGGCGAAATGCTCGCCGGACTGCTCGGCATGGCGTTTGGAGAGCGCCGGCAGGATCACCGTGCCGATGGCGATGCCGAACACCCCTAGCGGCAGCTCCACCAGACGATCGGAATAGTACAGCCAGGAGACGCTACCGGCGGCCAGTAACGAGGCCAGCACCGTGTCCAGCAGCAGGTTGACCTGGGACACCGATACCCCGAACAGCGCCGGCGCCATCAGTTTGAGGATGCGTCGCACGCCCTCATGGGCGAAGCGTGGCCACGGTTTGGGCATCAGGCCCAGGCGCGCCAGGAAGGGCACCTGGAAGAGCAACTGGGCGGCGCCGGCAATCAGCACGCCCCAGGCCAGTGCCAGGGCCGGCTCGCTGACCAGCGGCGTCAGGCCGAGCGCGGCGCCGATCAACGCCAGGTTGAGCAGTACCGGGGTAAAGGCCGGCACGGCGAAGCGGTTCCAGGTATTGAGCACGCTGCCGGCGAAGGCGGTCAGCGAGATCAGCAGCAGGTAGGGAAACGTCAGCCGCAGCATGTCGGCGGTGAGCGCCAGCTTGGCCGGGTCGCGGCCGAAGCCCGGGGCGAACACCCACACCAGCCAAGGGGCGGCCAGCATGGCCAGCGCCGTCAGCAGCAGCAGCACGGCGGCGAGGCTGCCGGCCACCGCATCGAGCAGCTCGCGCACCTCCTCGCGGGTCCGCTGCGTCGCATACTCCGAGAGCACCGGCACGAAGGCCTGGTTGAAAGCCCCCTCGGCGAACAGCCGGCGCAGGAAGTTGGGCACCTTGAAGGCAACGAAAAAAGCATCCGCGCCCTGCCCCGCACCAAACAGTGCAGCGATCACCACGTCGCGAGCCAGGCCCAGCACCCGGGAGAGCATGGTCATGGCGCTGACCACCAGCCCCGAGCGCAGCAGCCCACCGCCCTTGGGCGCCGGAGGGGAATCGGTGGCGGGCTGAGGATTGGTATCGGTCACGTGGCGCTCCCTTGCCGGGCAAAGTCATACCGGAAAGCATCGGACACAAAAAAACCGGCCGGAGCCGGTTTTTCGTTGGCATGCCCGCATCCGCGGGCCACCAGAGGCGTCCGGCGTGCTTACGCGGCCAGGGCCTTGATACGCTTGTTCAGGCGGCTCTTGAGACGTGCGGCCTTCTTCTTGGACAGCACGTCCTTGTCGGCGATGCGGTCGATGACCGGCTGGGCCGCCTTGAAGGCATCCATGGCTTGGGCGTGGTCGCCGCCATTGATGGCCTTGATGACGTTCTTGACGTAGGTGCGAACCATGCTGCGCTGGCTCGCCTTCAGAACACGACGGCCTTCTGCCTGACGGGCGCGCTTGCGGGCTTGCTTGCTGTTAGCCACTGACTGTCTCCTTGGAGAAAGTTGTCACCGCCTGCTGGGGCGGTTTTGATAACGTTTTGATCCAACAGGGAAATCCAGGATTCCCCATCGGCTTGGCCATCTGGCCGACCGCGCATTGCGGCGCAGTCGCTACGGGCCGTGTCTGAGAGGATGGCGCATCCTATCATATGGCGGCACCGCCTGCCAGCCTTGTCAAGGCTGA
This sequence comes from Halomonas sp. B23F22_20, assembly GCF_043496985.1. Taxonomy (NCBI): domain Bacteria; kingdom Pseudomonadati; phylum Pseudomonadota; class Gammaproteobacteria; order Oceanospirillales; family Halomonadaceae; genus Halomonas; species Halomonas sp. B23F22_20. The sequence goes on along the minus strand of NZ_JBIEKH010000018.1, from coordinate 77,544 downwards.
ACACCCCGCCACGCCTGACTCAGAGCACCACCAGATTGTCGCGGTGAATAAGCTCCGGCGCTTCCATGTAGCCGAGGATCGCTTCGATGCGGTGGCTCGGTTGGCCGAGCAGGCGCCTCGCCTCATCGGCACCGTAGTTGACCAACCCCTTGGCGACCCGCTGTCCGGCCTCGTCGACGCACAGCACCATATCGCCGCGCACGAAATCGCCGGACAGCGCCTTGACGCCCACCGGCAGCAGACTGGAGCCGCTGCCGCGCAGCACCTTCACCGCCCCCGCGTCGAGGGTCAGGGTGCCGCGCACCTGGAGCTGACCGGCCAGCCAGCGCTTGCGCGCCGCAATAGGGGCCCGCTCGGGCGTAAGTAGAGTCCCCAGACGCTCGCCGTCGACCAGCCGAGTGAGCACCTCGGGCTGACGTCCGCTGGCGATCACGGTGATCGCGCCCGAGCGGGCCGCCAGGCGAGCGGCACGCACCTTGGTGGTCATGCCGCCGCGCCCCAGGGCACCGCCGCCGCCGGCCACTGCTGCCAAGCGCGGATCATCGGCCCGGCCCTCGGCGATCAGACGGGCGCTTGCGTCATGGCGAGGGTCGGCGTCGAACAGCCCCTCCTGGTCGGTAAGGATGACCAAGGCATCGGCCTCGAGCAGATTGGCCACCAGGGCACCCAGGGTGTCGTTGTCGCCGAAGCGGATCTCGTCGGTCACGACGGTATCGTTCTCGTTGACCACCGGCACCACTCGCAGGTCGACCAGGGTCCGCAGCGCCGAGCGGGCGTTGAGATAGCGCTTGCGATTGGACAGATCGTCGTGGGTCAGCAGCACCTGGGCGGTGGTCAGTCCGTGGCGCGCGAAGTGCCCCTCGTAGCACTCGGTGAGGCCGTTCTGCCCTACCGCGGCAGCGGCCTGCAAGGCATGCACGGCCGAGGGCCTGGCCTGCCAACCCAGGCGCACCATGCCCGCGGCCACCGCGCCGGACGAGACCAGCACCACTTCGATGCCGCGCCTGTGTAAAGCGGCGATCTGATCGACCCAGCCCCCGATGGAGGCCTCATCGAGACCGCGACCATCGTTGGTCAGCAGGGCACTGCCGATCTTCACCACCACCCGCCGCATGCCTTTCAGGGCCTCGCGGCCGGGCACCTGCTCGTTACTCTCCATCCGTTCCTCGGCTCGAGCCTTTGCAGATCAGTGCTCGCGAACCGCGCGAGCGCCGCCAGTTCCTCTCCCGTCAGGGGGCGTATTCGACCTCGACATCATAATCATCGTCGTCGAAGTCGTCGTCATCCTCGTCATCACGCCTGCGCTTGCGGCCCAGCCGCGCCTCGGTACGGGCAACGGCCTCGTCCTCCATGCGCCGGCGCATCTCGCGCTCGTGCTCGGCAACCTCCTCATCCTCGTGCTCCAGCCGGCGCTGCTCGGTGATCCAGCGATGGGCGGCCTGCACCAGCGCATCGGTGCCGTCGCCGCTGATCGCCGAGACGCGGAAAACCGGCCCCCCCCAGCCCAGGCGGCGCACGATCTCGTCGGCCACCGCCTCGCGCTCCTCGGCCGGCAGCAGGTCGAGCTTGTTGAGCACCAGCCAGCGCGGCAGCTCGGCCAGGGTCGGCGAGAACTCGCCGAGCTCGTGGGCGATGGCCTCGGCGGACGCCACCGGATCGGACTCGTCGAAGGGCGCCACGTCGACCACGTGGAACAGCAGCCGGGTGCGAGTCAGGTGCTTGAGAAAGCGCAGCCCCAGGCCCGCGCCGTCCGAGGCGCCTTCGATCAGCCCGGGGATGTCGGCCATCACGAAGTGCTCATGCTGGCCGAGCTTCACTACGCCGAGGTTCGGCACCAGGGTGGTAAAGGGATAGTTGGCCACCTTGGGCTTGGCCGCGGACACCGAGCGGATCAGCGTCGACTTGCCGGCATTGGGCAGCCCCAGCAGGCCGACGTCGGCCATCACCTTCATCTCCAGGCGCAGGTTGCGCCGCTCGCCCTCGGTGCCCGGCGTGGTACGCCGCGGCGCACGATTGGTGGACGACTTGAAGTGGATGTTACCGAGCCCGCGACGACCGCCCTGGGCCACCGTCACCACCTGACCGATCTCGGTGACGTCGGCGATCACCTCCAGGGTGTCCTCGTCGATCACCGTGGTCCCCACCGGAACCTTGACGTGCAGGTCTTCGCCGGCGCGCCCGCTCATCTGCCGACCCTGCCCGGGCTGACCGTTCTGGGCCTTGTAGAAGCGCTGGTACTTGAAGTCGATGAGGGTGTTGAGGGCATCGTCACCGATCAGGTGGACGCTGCCACCATGCCCCCCATCGCCCCCGTCGGGGCCACCCTTGGGCACGTACTTCTCGCGGCGGAAGCTCAGGCAACCGTTGCCGCCCTTGCCGGCCTCCACGATGATCGAGGCTTCGTCGACGAACTGCATCTGTCATTCTCCCGGCGGTGCATACCGCCATGATACAAGAAGGCCCCGCCATGGCGGGGCCTTCTCGCTACAGGTTCGGGCGGTCTCAGGCGGAGACGATGCTCACGAACTTGCGATTCTTCGGACCCTTGGTCTCGAACTTGACCACGCCTTCGTCCAGGGCGAACAGGGTGTGGTCCTTGCCGATGCCCACACCGGTGCCGGCGTGGAACTTGGTGCCGCGCTGACGGACGATGATGTTGCCCGGGGTCACTGCCTGACCGCCGAACAGCTTCACGCCGAGGCGCTTGGATTCGGAATCGCGGCCGTTACGCGTGGAGCCCGCTGCCTTCTTATGAGCCATTGCAAATACCTCGCTCGTTCAGGGGAACTGTCGCTTACGCGGAGATCCCGGTGATCTTGACTTCGGTGAACCACTGACGGTGGCCCTGACGCTTCATGCTGTGCTTGCGGCGACGGAACTTGATGATCCGCACCTTCTCGCCGCGGCCATGGGCGACGACTTCGGCGGATACCTTGGCACCGTCGACGGTCGGAGCGCCGACCTTGACGTCGTCGTCGCTGCCTACCAGCAGGACTTCATCGAACTCGATGCTGTCGCCGGTCGGCACTTCCAGCTTCTCGAGCTTGAGAGTCTGGCCTTCCTGAACGCGGTACTGCTTGCCACCGCTCTTGATAACTGCGTACATGCTTGTCTCTCCGGTACTCATCGGGGTTGGCTCTTCATCGACCTGCTTCGAGTGGCGCCCCTTCCGGCAACCATCTGACAGGGAGCGAGATGAGTGGGCCGCGGATTATAACCGCGCGCGCCGGGAACTACAACCGGCCCACACGCCTCATCGCCCTACTTTGGGCGAGCGCTGTATCACGGGCCGCGCGTGCCTTGACGCCCCAAGGGGGGCCCCATAGCATGGCCGACAATCCCAGGCCGGCCAGGGCATCGAGAACCGGATGCCGCATGCCGCCCCCACCACTTCGCCGATGCCACCTTCATGCCAGCCAACCCTTCGTCGCCACAGCTCGACAACGCCGTTCCGAATTCGCCCATCCACGCCGTCGTCGCCGAGGACTTCGCCGCCGTCAACCGCACCATCCTGGCGCAGTTGGCCTCGCGGGTGCCACTGGTGGAGACCATCGGGCAATACATCATCGAAAGCGGTGGCAAGCGCCTGCGGCCGTTGCTGGTGCTGCTGGCCGCTCGCTCACTGGGCTACGAAGGCGAGCGCCACGTCACCCTGGCCACCCTGATCGAGTTCATGCACACCTCGACCCTGCTCCACGACGACGTGGTCGACGAGTCTCACATGCGGCGCGGCAAGGCCACGGCCAACGACGCCTGGGGCAATGCCCCCTCGGTGCTGGTCGGCGACTTCCTCTATTCGCGCTCCTTTCAGATGATGGTCGACGTGGGCTCCATGCGGATCATGGAAGTACTGTCCGCCGCCACCTGCACCATCGCCGAAGGCGAGGTCCAGCAGCTCACCAACGTCGGCAACCCCGACGTGGACGAGGCCGCCTACTTCGAGACCATCCAGGGCAAGACCGCCATGCTGTTCGAGGCGGCCTCCCACAGCGGCGCCATCCTCGCCGACGCCACCCCGGAGCAGGAGGCCGCCCTGCGCGACTACGGCCGCTACCTGGGCCTGGCCTTCCAGCTGGTCGACGACCTGCTCGACTACCAGGGCGACGCCGAGGCCATGGGCAAGAACGTCGGCGACGATCTGGCCGAGGGCAAGCCGACCCTGCCGCTGATCCAGGCCATGGCCGCCGGCACCCCCGAGCAGGCCAAGGCCATTCGCCAGGCCATTCGCCAGGGCGGCCTGGAACGCCTCGACGAAGTGCTGGCTATCGTCGACGAGACAGGTGCGCTGGAGTACACCCGCGCCAAGGCCGAGGAGATGTCCGCCAAGGCCCTGGCCCAGTTGGATGCCCTCCCCGAATCACAGTACCGCGACAGCATGGCCGCACTGGCCCGCCTGGCGGTGGAGCGTCGCAACTGATTTCAGCACTGGATGGGCCGAGGGGCTTGCGTCCGACGTTCGATTACGTATAATGCCCATCCGTCGCCGCACAGACGACGACATCGGAGTATAGCTCAGCTTGGTAGAGCGCTGCCTTCGGGAGGCAGAGGTCGTAGGTTCGAATCCTGCTACTCCGACCACAGAATTCCGTAAAAACGGCCACTTAGCTCATAGAGCGGTGGCCGTTTTTGGTTGGTGACTCAGCCCCTTCCTTCACCCTCGCGTCACCTTCACCGCCGTCCCAGTGGCCACCAGAAACAGCATCGACTTGCCGCCGCCGGAAATCTCGCTGTAGTCGAGGTCGACGCCAATCACCGCGTTGGCACCGAGTGCCTCCGCCTCGCGGCGCAGCTCGTCAAGGCAGGCGATGCGGGCATCGCGCAGGGCGTCCTGGGAAGACTTGTTGCGGCCGCCGAAGAAGTCGCGCAGCCCCGAAAACATGTCCTTGAACACGTTCATGCCGAACACGCATTCGGCCGAGACGATGTCGAGATGCTCGGTGACGCGGTAGCCCTCGAGGTGCGAGGAGGTGGTCAAAAGCAGGCGGTCGGACATGGACGTTCCCTCTGGTCGGCGATGGCGTCGGCCGGCGCATGCGCCGGCAAGACCCTCAAGATAAGCGCCTCTTCGCGCCCCGCGCAACGCCTGACGCTACACGCTCTCAGGCATCGCGCCTGATGCGCAGGCCGTGCCGGCGAAGCTTGCGCACCACGCTGGGCTGGCTGATGCCGAGCCGATCGGCAAGCGCATAGGTAGAAGGCAGCTCCGCGCACAGCTCGGCCAGGATGGCCCTCTCGGTGCGCGCCAGCGCCGCCTTGAGCGATTCCCCCTCCTCCAGCCCCATGGATGCCTCGCCGCGGGACGCAGCCTGCTGCTGCGACGAGATCATCGGCCCCGGGCGGGATCCCGCCGGCTCTGGATCACCGCGAATGACATCGTCCCCGGCAGAGAGCCAGGCCCGCTCCAGCCAGTTCTCCAGCTCGCGAACGTTGCCCGGCCAGTCGCGGCCCATCAGCTCCTGCCAGACGTCGCGCCCCATCAGCTTGTCGCGGCCGTAGCGGGCATTGAGGCGCTTGAGCTGGCGCTCGACCAAGCCGGGAATGTCCTCGCGGCGCTCGCGAAGCGGCGGCAGGGTGACGGGAATGACGTTGAGCCGGTAATAGAGGTCGAGCCGGAAGCGCCCCTCCTCGACGCCGCGGGCCAGGTCCTGGTTGGTGGCCACCACCAGGCGAAAGTCGACGCGGCGAGGCCGGGTATCGCCCAGCCGGGTCACGCTGCCATCCTGGATGACCTTGAGCAGCTTGGTCTGCATCGCCAGCGGCAGCTCGCCGATCTCGTCGAGGAACAGGGTGCCGCCCTCGGCCTGCTCCAGCAGCCCCGCCTTGCCACCCGGCGCCGCACCGCTGAAGGCGCCGTGCCGATAGCCGAACATCTCCGACTCGAACAGGCTCTCCGGGATGGCGCCGCAGTTGACATCGATGAAGGGGCCCTCGCGACGAGCGCTCCAGCGGTGCAGCTGGCGGGCGAAGGCGGTCTTGCCGACGCCCGACTCGCCGAGCATCAGCACCGTGGCATCGGTCGGCGCCACGCGCTTGAGTAGCATGGCCACCTCACGCATCACCTCGCTGCGCACCTCCAGCTCGCCCAGCTCGGCCTCGAGGCCGACCTCCTCGGCGCCGCCGCCACGCCTCAGGTGCTCGCTGAAGCGTCGTTGCAGCAGCGCATATTCCTCCTGCAGCAGCTGCAGGTCGGTCAGGTCCATGGAGCGGCTGACCACCGCCGCCAGTCGACCGGCCTGGAACACCGGATGCGCCTGGGCGACCACCCGTCGCCCCGTACCGGTCACCTGCATCAGCTGGGCAGGCCGTCCGGTGCGCATGACCTCCAGGCTGATCGACGGTTTGAGCACCCCCTGAGCCTCCAGGGCCTGCACGGTGGTGCGACACAGGTCTTCCCGGGACATGCCGTAGACCGCCGCCGCCGCGGGGCTGACGTCGCGCACCCGGCCGTCGGCGTCGACCACGAAGAAGTGATCGTGGGCGGTCTCGATGATGGTCTGCAGGATACGGCTGTCGAGCTCGCTCATGGGGCCTCGTGTCGATGCACAATTGAATCACGATTCATTATCGTATCACTCGACGCCTCCCGATGATTCAACAATGCATCGATTGAGAAAAAAGATTCGCCATATCAAAGCATTAAAATTGGCACGCTTTATGCTTCTACAGCAGCAGGACAATCCATAACGCGGAGCAGAAGATGAGCGACTTCAACCAGCCCCTCGGCGGCAACGAAATGCCGCGCTTCGGCGGACCAGCCACCATGATGCGCCTGCCCACCCAGGACAGCGCCGCGGGCCTCGATGCCGCCTTCATCGGCGTGCCCATGGACATCGGCACCTCAAACCGCCCCGGCACCCGGCTGGGCCCGCGCCAGATCCGCGACGAGTCGCGCATGCTGCGCCCCTACAACATGGCCACCCGCGCCGCGCCCTTCGACAGCCTGCAGGTGGCCGACATCGGCGACGTGCCGATCAACACCTTCAACCTGCCCAAGAATCTCGACATCATCACCGATTTCTACGACGAGGTGTTGTCCCACGGCTGCGTGCCGCTGACGCTGGGTGGCGATCACACCCTGACCTGGCCGCTGCTGCGCGCCATCGCCAAGAAGCACGGCCCGGTCGGGGTGATCCACGTCGACGCCCATGCCGACGTCAACGAGCACATGTTCGGCGAGGAAGTCGCCCACGGCTGCCCCTTCCGTCGCGCCCAGGAAGAGGGGCTGCTGGACAGCAAGCGAGTGGTGCAGATCGGCCTGCGCGGCACCGGCTATGCCGCCGACGACTTCGATTGGTGCCGCGAGCAGGGCTTCCGCGTGGTCACCGCCGAGGAGTGCTGGTACAAGTCGCTCGAGCCGCTGATGGCCGAAGTGCGCGAGCAGATGGGCGACGGCCCGGTGTACATCTCCTTCGATATCGACGGCCTCGACCCCTCTGTCGCTCCCGGCACCGGCACCGTCGAGATGGGCGGCCTCACCGCCCAGCAGGGCCTTGAGATCGTGCGCGGCGCGGCCGGCCTCAACGTGGTCGGTGGCGACCTGGTCGAAGTCTCCCCGCCCTATGACACCAGCGGCAACACCGCACTGATGGGCGCCACCCTGCTCTACGAGATGCTGTGCGTGCTGCCCGGGGTCAAGCGTCGCGACTGACCGCCGCCCGCTCGGCCCGGCGGCACCGGGCCACACCCATTACAAGACCAACAGGGAAATCCCATGGCTGATTCCTTCGAAACGACCCTCGCCAACCGCGCCGCGCCCTTGAGCCGCAGCGGTCTGCTGAAGTTCCTGATCCCCTCGCTGCTCGGCGTCGGCCTGTTCCTGGTGCCCTTCTCGACCGGCGACACCATCAACATCGGCATGGGCTTGATGGCCGACGGCCTCAAGGCGGCCCTCGGCGACGCCCTGCCGACCATCGCCACGGTGGTGCTGTGCCTTTCCGTCGTGCTGACGCTCACGGTCAAGCTCACCCGCCCGGCCTGGGCTCGCCAGGGCGCCCTGCACGAGCTGTTCGACGTGGCGCCGCTGTGGTTGGTGATGCGCGTCCTCGGCGCGGCATTCGCGCTGATGACCTACTTCCAGGTCGGCCCCGAGATGGTCACCGCCTCCTTCACCGGCGGGGTGATGCTCAACGATCTCGCCCCAGTGCTGCTGACCTTCTTCTTCTTCGCCGCCATCCTGCTGCCCTTCCTGGTCGACTTCGGCTTCATGGAGTTCATCGGCAGCCTGGTGCGCACGCCCTTCCGCAAGATCTTCGGCCTACCCGGGCGCAGCGCCATCGACGCCACCGCCTCCTGGATGGGCTCCGGCACCGTGGGCGTGCTGATCACCACCCAGCAGTACGAACAGGGCTACTACAACTGCCGCGAGGCCTCGGCCATCGCCACCAACTTCTCCATCGTCTCCATCGCCTTCGCGCTGCTGGTGACCAGCTTCATCGGCATCAACCACCTCTTCATCCCCTTCTACCTGACCGTGGTCGTGGCCGGCCTGGTCGCCGCCGTCATCGTGCCGCGCCTTCCTCCGCTGTCGCGCAAGTCCAACGCCTACTATGAACCGGCGGGCTGCCGCATCCAGGAAGAAAACACCGGCGACCAGAACCTGCTGCGCTACAGCCTGGGTATCGCTGTGGCCCGCGCCGAGACCGCTCCCGGCCCGCTCAAGCTGGCCCGGCTGGCGCTGTTCAACGTCGCCGACATCTTCCTGGGGCTGCTGCCGCTGGTGATCGCCATCGGCACCGTGGCGCTGATGCTCGCCGAGTTCACGCCGCTATTCACCTGGCTCTCCGCGCCCATGGTGCCGGTGCTGGAGTGGATGCGAATCCCCGAGGCCGAGGCCGCCGCCCCCGCGACCCTGGTGGGCTTCGCCGACATGTTCCTGCCGGCGGTGCTGGCCAGCGACATCGAGAGCGAGCTGACCCGCTTCGTGATCGCCTGCCTGTCGCTGACCCAACTGATCTACATGTCCGAGATCGGCGCCCTGCTGCTGAAGTCGAAGATTCCGCTCAAGCTGTGGGAGCTGGCGGCTATCTTCCTGCTGCGCACCGCCATCACCCTGCCGATCATCGTGGTCATGGGCCACTGGCTGGTCGGCTGAGGCGATGCCCATGAATCCCGAGAGCCTGAATCCTGAGAGGGAAACGTCCATGACCTGTGCCGAACTGCTGATCCGCCTGCTTCGCGATACTTATGGCGTGGATACCGTGTTCGGGATCCCCGGTGTGCATACCGTCGAGCTCTACCGCGGGCTGAGCGGTAAAAAGAACGGCGGCATCCGCCACGTCACCCCGCGCCACGAGCAGGGCGCCGGCTTCATGGCCGACGGCTACGCCCGGGCCACCGGCAAGCCCGGGGTATGCTTCATCATCTCCGGGCCCGGCATGACCAATATCGCCACCGCCATGGGCCAGGCGCTGGCCGACTCGGTGCCGATGCTGGTGATCTCCAGCGTCAATCGCCGCGACACCCTGGGGCGCGGGCAGGGCCGGCTGCATGAACTGCCCAGCCAGCAGCAGCTGATCGCCGGGGTCGCCCGCTTCAGCCACACCTTGCTCGACCCCGAGAGCCTGCCCGAAACGCTGGCTCGGGCCTTCGCGGTATTCGAGGGCGCGCGACCGGGGCCTGTGCATCTCGAGATTCCCATCGACCTGTTCGACGCCCCGGTCACGCCGCCACGCGCTTGGCAGCGCCGCCGGCTCTCCCCGGCCGCTCCATCACCGGCCGCCATCGAAGAAGCCGCCGGCTGGCTGGCGGGCGCCTCGCATCCGCTGGTGCTGCTCGGCGGCGGCTGCGTGGACGCCCCCGAGGCCGCCCGCTCGCTGGCCGAGGCCCTCGATGCCCCGGTGGTCACCACCATCAACGCCAAGGGCCTGCTGGGCCGCGACCATCCGCTGGACCTGGGCGCCAACGCCTCATTGCCCGCGGTGCGCGAGCTGGCCCGGAAAGCCGACGTGGTGCTGGCCATCGGCACCGAGCTCGGCGAGACCGACTACGACGTGGTGTTCGACGACGGCTTCACTCTCGGGGGACGCCTGATTCGCATCGACGTCGACCCTCAGCAGCTGGCTCGCAACCACGACGCCGACCTGGCCCTGGTGGCCGAAGCTGGCCTGGCTCTGGAGGCCCTGGCAGCACACTTCTCCGGCACCCATCGCGCCCGGGGCGGCGCCGCCCGAGCCCAGGCAACGCGGGAGGCCCTGGCTCTCGCCCGGGATCCTGCCTTCGCGACCTATGTGCCGCTGTTCGACACCCTGCGCGAGGTCCTGCCCGAGGCGATCCTGGTCGGCGACTCCTGCGCCACCACCTACGCCGCCAACCACCTGGTCGCCCAGCCGGCGCCACGGCGCTTCTTCAACGCCTCCACCGGCTACGGCACCCTCGGCTACGGCCTGCCGGCCGCCATGGGCGCGAGTCTTGCCCGGCCCGACCTGCCGGTGGTGGCACTGGTCGGCGACGGCGGCGTGATGTTCACCCTGCCGGAGCTGGCCTGTGCGGTGGAGGAACGCCTGCCGATGGTGATCCTGCTGTGGCACAACCAAGGCTATGAGGAGATCCGCCGCTTCATGGACGACGCCGGGGTCACCCGCCTCGGGGTCGACATCCAGGCGCCGGACTTCCTGACCGTGGCCCACGGCTTCGGCTGCCTCGCCACACGCGTCGCCACCCCCGCCGAGCTGGCCCACACCCTGGCCACCCGGCCCAGCGACGGCCCCCTGCTGATCGAGGTCGACGCCGCGGCCTGGGCCGCCGCCGTCGCCCCCGCCTGACCCCGAATTCGGAGCCTTCCCGTGCAACGACTGACCAAGCAGTACATCGACAATCAGTGGATCGAAAGCCAGGGGCAGCGCCACCTGGCGGTGACCGATCCCTATCGCCAGCAAAAGATCGCCGAACTCACTGCCGGCGATGCGGCCGACGTCGACGCCGCGGTGATCGCCGCCCGGCGCGCCCTGCCCGGCTGGCAGGCACTGGGCGGCGAGCGTCGGGCCGACTACCTGGAAGCCTTCGCCGAGGCCCTCGTCGAGCGCCGCGAGGCGCTGATGCGCCTGTCGGTGACCAACAACGGCAAGGCCCTGGCCGAGGCCGCCATCGACCTCGACGACGCCATCGCCTGCTACCGCTACTACGCCGGCCAGGCCCGAGCCCTGGAGGCCCGCCAGGGGCGCCTGGTCGAGCATGGCATGGACGGCATCGAGGCACGCACCTACGAGGACCCGGCCGGCGTGGTCGGGCTGATCACGCCCTGGAACTTCCCGCTGGTGACCAGCGCCTGGAAGATCGCCCCGGCGCTGGCCGCCGGCTGCACGGTGGTGTTCAAGCCCTCCGAGGTCACCCCGCTGCCCGAACAGGCAGTGGCCGAGATCGCCGAGGCCATCGGCCTGCCGGCCGGGGTGCTCAACCTGGTGCACGGCGACGGCGAGGGCATCGGCGCGCCGCTCACCGCCCACCCCGGCATCGACAAGCTGTCCTTCACCGGCAGCAATGCGGTGGGCGAGAAGGTGATGCGTGCCGCCGCCGAGGGCACCCGCGGCGTGTCGCTGGAGCTCGGCGGCAAGTCGCCGATCCTGGTACTCGACGACGCCGAGGTCGAGGCCGCCGCGGACTGGGTGATGGCGGGCATCTACTTCAACTCCGGGCAGATCTGCTCGGCGACCTCGCGGCTGATCGTGCACGAATCACTGGCCGAGCCGCTATATGCGGCGCTGGCCTCGCGCATCGACGCCATACGCCTGGGCGACCCGCTCGCCGACGATACCGACATGGGGCCCATGACCAGTGTCCGCCAGCGCCAGGCCGTGGAAGGCTACCTGGCCATCGCCGCCGAGGAGGGGCTGGCCGCGGTGCGCGACGCCCGCCACCGCGAGCTGCCCGCCCGGGGCGAGTTCGTCGCCCCGACCCTGTACCGCGACGTGCCCGTCGACAGCCGGCTGTGGAAGGAGGAGATCTTCGGCCCGGTGCTGTGCGCCCGCAGCGCCGCGAGCGACGACGAGGCCATCGCGCTGGCCAACGACAGCGCCTTCGGCCTGGCCGCCACCGTGATCTCGGGCAGCGCCGAGCGCGCCCGTCGCGTCGGCCGCGCGCTGCGCGCCGGCAGCATCTGGATCAACAGCGAGCAGCTGGTGATGCCGGAAGCCAGCTGGGGCGGCTTCGGCATCAGCGGCATCGGCCGCGAGCTCGGCCCCTGGGGGCTGGCCGGGTACCTGGAGGTCAAGCACCTGATCGGCCCGGCGGACTGACGAGCGTCGGCTACGCAAGACACGCCGCCCCGGCCGCATGGTCGGGGCGGCGTCGTATGTATACCGAACACGCCGCGATGGAGCGTTCGGGTATATCGACGGACCATCGGCCGCATTGGTCGTGAACCCTGCTAGGCTGTTCGTCACAGCGGATCCGCCGAGAGCGCCGCGATCGTCACCGGCTAGCCCCAGACATCGGACAGAGGAGCGTCGCATGTCATCCATTGCACGATGCACCGGGGCGCTTGCGCTTGCGGTGAGCGGTTTCGCTATGGCCCAGTCCTCCCCGCAGAGCGCCACCGGCTGGATGGAGGGCTTCCCACCTCCCGAAGATCGCCTCATCCGTTTCACCGACGACGATTATTTTGCCGCACCCAAGCTTGGCTGGACGGTCTGTCATTTCCGTGAGCTGATGCCTACCGTCGGCGTACACGCGGGGACATCCGCGGCCAACGAGCTGCCCTATGCGCTGGATCCAGGCATCGACAAGATCGTCTTTCAGCCTCTCGATGGCCGCGACGAGATGACCTGGGCCGACGCCTTCGAGGCCAACCACACGGACGGCCTGCTGGTGCTGCATCGCGGTCGAGTGGTCTACGAGCGATATGCCGGCTGCCTGGACGAGTCCACCCTTCACGGCGTGATGTCGGTGACCAAGTCACTCACAGGACTGATCGGCGAGACGCTGGTGGCCGAAGGCACGCTGAATGAACAGGATCTCGTCGGCACGCTGGTGCCGGAGCTGGCCGACAGCGCCTTCGGTGACGCCACCCTGCGCCAGGTCCTGGACATGACCACCGCCCTGGACTACTCAGAGGACTACGCGGACCCCGAGGCCGACGTCTGGACCTATGCCCTCGCTGGCAGCCCGCTACCGCCTCCCGAAGGCTATGAGGGACCGCGCGGCTACTTCGCCTTCCTCGAGACAGTCGAGAAGGCCGGCGAGCATGGCGACGCCTTCGGCTACCGCACCGTCAACTCGGATGCCCTGGGCTGGATCATTGCCCGCGCCACGGGGAGACACGTGGCCGACTGGCTGGGCGAGCGAGTCTGGTCGAAGCTGGGTGCCGAACGCGAGGCCTTCTTCACCGTGGACTCGATCGGCACCCCCTTCGCCGGCGGCGGTTTCAACGCGACCCTACGCGACCTGGGGCGCCTGGGGCAGTTGCTCCTCGACGGTGGCCGACTGCACGGGGAGGCCCTGCTTCCCGCCGCCGCGATCGAGCGCATTCGCCGGGGAGGCAGTCGCAGCGCTTTCGCCAAGGCCGGATTCGGCGGCCTCGACGGCTGGAGCTATCGCAGCATGTGGTGGATCAGCCATGACGATCATGGCGCCTTCGCCGCCCGCGGGGTTCACGGCCAGACGATCTGGATCGATCCGACGGCCGACATGGTCATCGTGCGGCTGGCCTCGCATCCCGTTGCCGCCAATGCCGCCAACGATCCGACCTCCTTGCCCGCCTACCGGGCACTGGCCGACTATCTGCTGGAAACACCGGCGGCCCCGTGAGCCTTGCCGAGTCTTCGCGAGCGGCCCGCCCCGTGTCATCCACTCCGACGCCGCCCTGGCGGCGGTGGCCCTCGAGATAGCCGGCCGGCTCGAAGACCTGGGCATGTAGATAATCGTTGCTGATGTCGATCACCTGCCCCGTCGGGTGAATGCTCATCGGCCATGCTGGACGCTCCGCCCCGGACGGCGTCGTTTTCACGCTAGTCGCGGCCCTGCGGGGCGGCGCTGAGCGTCAGCTCGATGGCATCGTGACGCCAGTACTCGTCGTCGCAGTCCACGGCCCGGCCATTCTGGTCGTGATTGATGCGGGTGATACGCTGCGCCGGGCTGCCGGGCGCGGCGCGCAACGCCTCGGCGGCCCGCCCGCCGAGCACGGTGGAGCCCAGCTCGAAGCCGACCCGGCTGACGCGGATGGCATACTCCCGGCGATAGAGGTCGGTCAGCGAGCGGGCCGCCAGATCGAAGTCGAGGATGCCGGGGAAGCACTCGGGCCTCAGGTGATGCTCCACGTAGAGCACCGGCCGACCGTCGATCCGTCGGGCCCGGACGATCCGCTGGACCGGCGCCCCCACTACCAGTCCCAGTCGCCGCGCCACCACCGCCGTCGCCGGCACCTCGCGGGCCTCGAGCAGCGTCGTCTCGGCGCGGCGCTGCTGGGACTCGACCATCTCGCGAAACGGCAAGCAGGCTAGCAGGTCGTAGCGCAGCCGCGGCGGCGAGACGAACCAGCCACGCCGATTCTCCCGATAGATGCGCCCCTCGGCCTCCAGCTGGGTCAGCGCCTCGCGCAGGGTGATCCGGGTGGTGGCGAAGCGCGCCATCATCTGCCGCTCCGAGGGCAGGCGATCGCCGGCCGGCGGCGCCTCCGCCAGCATGGCCAGCAGGGCCTGGTGCAGACCACGCGCCTGGGGCGTCAGGACGGCATCCGGCGCAGTGGAACGGCTCTCGGCGGAAGAGGGCATGGCAAGGGCTCGCTGGCTGAACATCTGGTCTAGATCAATATTGCCACGACAGGGGAGATGGCAAAACGGCGGCAGTCTAGCGAAGGCCGGATGTCAGCCTGATGACAGCCGGCACATGACGAAAAAATCGCGAAAACAAGAGAGTAATGACCGGACACGGTCCTGCCATCGAACTGACACCGCGGCGTCATGTTCGGCGCCTAGAGTGCGCCCTGTCGGCCAAACTGAACTAGACCAGATGACCGGCTTCCCGAGTATCGCCACATCCGTTAACCGCATGGAGCCTCGCCGTGAAACCGTCTCGTCCGCTGCTTACCCGTCTTGCCCTGGGCTGCGCCCTGGGCACCACCCTCGTCGCCGGCCCGGCCCTGGCCGATGATGCCGAGCTGTCCGCCCTGATCGAGGCCGCCCAGGCGGAAGGCCGCGTCGACAGCGTCGGCATGCCCGACACCTGGGCCAACTGGCAGGACACCTGGGCCGACCTGGAGACCGAGTACGGTCTCGCCCACATGGACACCGATATGAGCTCCGCCGAGGAGGTCGCCAAGTTCAAGGCCGAGGGCGAGAACGCCACCGCCGACATCGGCGACGTGGGCTTCGCCTTCGGTCCGATCGCCGTCCAGCAGGGGGTCACCCAGCCCTACAAGCCCACCACCTGGGACGAGATTCCCGACTGGGCGAAGGACGAGGACGGCCACTGGATGCTGGGCTACACCGGCACCATCGCGCTGATGATCAACAAGGACCTGGTGCCCGAGGCGCAGCGCCCCACCGCCTTCGCCGACCTGAGCGAGGGTGACTACGCGGTCTCGGTGGGCGCCGTGGGCCAAGCCTCCCAAGCCAACAACGCCGTGCTGGCCGCCGCCTACGCCAACGGCGGCGATGAGGGCGACCTGGCCCCGGGCCTGGCGGTGTTCGCCGAGCTGGCCGAGCAGGGACGCCTCTCCCTGGCCGAGCCGAGCATCGCCAACCTGGAGAAGGGCGAGGTCGAGGTGGCCCTGCTGTGGGACTTCAACGCCCTGAACTACCGTGACCGGATCGACCGCGACACCTTCGAGGTGGTGATTCCCGCCGACGCCTCGGTGACATCCGGCTATGCCACCATCATCAACCGGCACGCCTCACACCCGAATGCCGCCAAGCTGGCCCGGGAATACATCCTCTCCGACCAGGGCCAGTTCAACCTGGCCGAGGGCTATGCCCGCCCGATCCGCGCCGAGCACCTGACCCTGCCCGAGGCGATCGCCGCCAAGCTGCTGCCCAACGCGCAGTACGCCAACGCCCGGCCGATACAGGACTTCGCCGCCTGGGAGCAGAGCGCCCGCGAACTGCCGCGCCAGTGGCAGTCCCGGGTACTGATCCACCAGCAGTAATCCCGCGCCCCGTCCACCATCGCCGCTTCCCACCCCGGGAAGCGGCCCGGAGTCCGTCATGTCACACCGCGTGATCCTGGTCGTCCTCGACGGCCTCAACCATGCCGTCGGCCGGCATGCCATGGGGCACCTGCACGCCCTGTGCGAGGCCGGCCGCGGCAGCTACCACAGCCTGGACTGCGAGCTGCCGGCCATGTCGCGACCGCTCTACGAATGCCTGCTCACCGGCGATCGGCCCGTGGATTCCGGGGTGGTCCACAACCAGGTGGTACGCCGCTCTCGCGGCACGAGCCTGTTCGACCTGGCGGTACGCCAGGGCCGGCGCACCGCGGCAGCGGCCTACCACTGGATCAGCGAGCTCTACCTGGCCGCCCCCTTCGACCGCACCCGGCACCGCTTCCACGAGGACGCCGAGAGCGCCATCCAGGCCGGGCTCTTCTACTGGCAGGACCATTACCCCGACGATCACCTGTTCAGCGACGCCGAGACCCTGCGCCGGCGCCAGGATCCCGACTTCCTGCTGGTACACAGCATGAACATCGACGACGCCGGCCACCGCCACGGCGGCGACTCGCCCCAGTACCGCAACGCCGCTCGCCACGCCGACATCGCCCTGGCCGACTACCTGCCCCGCTGGCTGGCCGAGGGTTACCAGGTGATGGTCACCGCCGATCACGGCATGAACGCCGACCGCTCCCATTCCGGCACCCTCGAGGAGGAGCGCCGGGTACCGCTGTGGACCTTCGGCGAGGCCTTCGCCCACCGCCCGGTGGAACGCCTGGAGCAGACCCGGCTGTGTGGCACCCTGGCCAGCCTGCTGGGCCTGGGCCACGACAAGCCCCAGCATCCCGAACTGCTGGCCGGCGGGAGCACGACGCCATGAGCCGCTTCTCCCCCGCGCTGCTGTGGCTCGCGCCCTTCGCGGTGGTCTTCGCGGCCTTTCAGCTGGCGCCGCTGGCCTGGGTCGGCGTCAGCGCCTTCCGGGTCGGCGACGGCTGGGGCCTGGATCACTTCCGGGAGATCGCCAGCTCGCCCTTCTTCCGCCAGGCGATCTGGCGCAGCCTGGAGATCTCGCTGGTCTCGAGCCTGCTGGGCCTGGTCATCGCCACCCTCGCCTGCCACAGCCTGACCCGCACCGACGGCCGGCTGCGGCGGCTGATGGTGGCCTTCACCAACATGACCAGCAACTTCGCCGGCGTGCCCCTGGCCTTCGCCTTCATCATCCTGCTGGGTGCCAACGGGGTGCTGACCCTGGCCCTGCAGCATCTGGGGGTGATCGAGGACTTCAACCTCTATTCGAAGGCCGGGCTGATCGTTATCTACACCTGGTTCCAGATCCCGCTGGGGATACTGCTGCTGTTTCCCGCCTTCGGCGGCCTGCACCCGGACTGGCGGGAGGCGGCCAGCCTGCTCGGCGCGGGGCGTCTAGGCTACTGGCGGCACGTCGGCCTGCCGGTGCTGTGGCCGGCCCTGGCCGGCACCCTGACCATCCTGCTGGCCAACGCCATGGGCGCCTATGCCACCGTCTACGCCCTGGTCAACACCAGCTACAACCTGATGACCATCCGCATCGCCAACCTGGTATCGGGCGACCTCTTCCTGCAGCCGAACCTGGCCAGCGCCCTGGCACTGGTGCTGGTGGCACTGCTGGCGGTGGTCACCCTGATCCAGCAATGGCTGCTGCGCAGGAGCTACCATGTCGCCGAACGCTGATCTCGCCCTGGCGCGGCCCGGCACCCGCCGCTTGACCCTGCCCTCCGCCCACGGCCTGGTGGTGCTCGCGGTGTTCACCCTGTTGGCGCTGCCTCTGGTGGCCACCCTGGGGTATGCCCTGGCGGCGAGCTGGGGCGCCAGCCTGCTGCCGGACGGCCTGACCTTGAGATGGTTCGCCGAGCTGTGGACCACGCCGCGGTTCCTGGCCGCCTTTGCCCGCTCGCTGCTGGTAGCCGCCGGCGCCCTGGCGCTTGCGCTGGTGCTGGTGGTGCCGGTGGCCTTCCTGGCGCATACCCGCTACCCGCGCCTGGATGCCTGGATGAACGGCCTGATCCTGATGCCCTTCGCGGTGCCGCCGGTGGTCTCCTCGGTGGGCCTGCTGCAGCTCTATGCCGGCGGGCCGCTGCCGCTGGTGGGCACGCCCTGGATCCTGATCCCCACCTACTTCACCATCGTGCTGCCCTTCATGTACCGGGCCATCGCCAACAGCCTGCGCGCCATCGACGTGGCGGCGCTTCAGGACGCCGCCCGCCTGCTGGGCGCCGGGCCGCTGCAGGCCTTCTTCCTGGTGGTGCTGCCCAATATCCGGGTCGGGGTACAGATCGCCATCTTCCTGTCGTTCTCCTTCCTCGCCGGCGAGTTCGTGTTCGCCAACATGCTGGTGGGCACCCGCTTCGAGACCCTGCAGGTCTACCTCAACAACATGCGCGGCGAGAGCGGCCATTTCACCAGCGCCCTGGTCATCACCCTGTTCGCCTTCACCCTGCTGCTGACCTGGCTGGGCAACCGCCAGGCCGGCCATGCCAAGGACACCGCCTCATGACGCCTACCATGACCACCGGCGCCCTGCCCGGCGCCCCCGTGTCGATGCCCTTCACCCGGGACGACGCCTCCGAGCAGGACGGCCTGATCCAGGGCCTACTGCGCGACCAGCAGGCCACCCGGGACTATCTGCGCCTCGAGGGCCTGGCCAAATGCTTCGGCAACACCCGAGTGTTCGAGGGCATCGACGCCGAGATCGCCCGGGGCGAGTTCGTCACCCTGCTCGGCCCGTCCGGCTGCGGCAAGTCGACCCTGCTGCGCGCCCTCGCCGGGCTCACGCCGCTGGATAGCGGCCGGCTGGTGGTGGACGGCAGAGACATCACGGCGCTGCCGCCCCAACGGCGCGGCATCGGCATGGTCTTCCAGCACTATGCACTCTTCCCCAACCTGCGGGTCGAGGACAACGTAGCCTTCGGGCTGCGCATGCAACGGGTGCCCCGCGAGGAACGCCAGCGCCGGGTCGAGGAGGCGCTGCGCCTGGTGGAGCTCGCCGACCAGGCGCGCAAGTATCCGCACCAGCTCTCTGGCGGCCAGCGCCAGCGGGTCGCCCTGGCTCGCGCCCTGGTGGTGGAACCGCGCATCCTGCTGATGGACGAGCCTCTGTCGGCGCTGGACGCGCGCATCCGCCGCCACCTGCGCGACCAGCTCCGCGACATCCAGCAGAGCCTGGGCCTGACCACCCTGTTCGTCACCCACGACCAGGAGGAGGCCCTGCTGATGTCCGACCGGATCCTGCTGATGCACGAGGGGCGCATCCTCCAGCAGGGCGACGCCGAGGCCCTCTATACCCGGCCGGCGAATCGCCACGCGGCGGGCTTCATGGGACACTACAACCTGCTCGAGGCCGAGCGGGCCCGCCCCCTGCTGGGCCGCCCGAGCGCCGCCCCGCGGATCGCCCTGCGGCCGGAGGCGCTCTATCTGGTGCCCGACGAGGACGACGGCCCGGCCCGCGAGGCGCTCCCCGATCGCCCGGGACCGGGTTGCCCGGGCATCGTCCGTCGCCGCCGGCTGCTGGGCAACATCGTGCGATACGAGGTGGACTGCCAGGGGATGCTCCTGAAGGTAGACGAACTCAACCGCAGCACGCGCCATCTATTGGCCGAACAGGCCGGGGTGACAGTGTATGCCGATCTGGACGAGGTACAGGAGCTGGACGTATGAGCGCGACACCCGAGGGGCTGACCCTGGCCCTGTTCGACCTGGACGATACCCTGCTCGACGGCGACATCACCGGACTATGGAACCAGTGGCTGATCGAGCGCGGCTGGATCGCCGACGCCGCAACCCATCGCGCGACCTGGGCCGCCCACATGGCCGACTACGCCGCCGGCACCCTGGACTTCGAGGCGCATCTGGCCTTCCTGCTGGCGCCCCTGGCCGGGCGCCCGGTGAGCGAGGTGGAGCAAGAGGTGACCGCCTGCCTGGAGGCCAGGGTGCTGCCGCGGCTATTCCCGGGCGGGAGAGCGCGGCTCGACTGGCATCGCCGCCAGGGCCACCGCACGCTGATCATTTCCGCCTCGACGGCCCAACTGGTCACGCCCCTGGCCCGGCGGCTGGGTTGCGACGCCGCCCTGGCCACCGGCCTGGAAGAGATCGACGGCCGCTATACCGGCCGGGCCAAGGGCACCCGCACCTTCCGCGATGGCAAGCTGCGCGCCCTCGAGGAATGGCTGGAAGACACCCCGGTGCGCGAGACATGGGGGTATTCAGATTCCCGCAATGACCTGCCACTACTCGAGGCCGTGGACCGCCCCCATGCCATTCACCCCGACGCCGCCCTGGCGGCGGTGGCGGCGCAGCGGGGGTGGGCGATGCCCTGCTGGCAGGAGGCGGCGACCGACGAAGGGGCCTGAACGCGAGCCGCGGCGTCGCCTGGAGGGTGCCGCGGGCGGGATGGCACCAAGGCCCGCTGCCGGCACCGGCAGCGGGCCCCGAGCGGTCTTACTCGTCGTGGCCGACCTTCAGCGTCGACTTCTTGGCACCGCCGTCGTTGGCCTGCCAGGAGAGGCGAATGTCCAGGCGATGGTAGTCGTCCTCCTTGCGGGCCGTCACCTTGAGGTTGATCAGCCCCTTGGGCGCGAGTCGGATCTCACCATCGTCGTCCGAGAACGACAGCAGCCCCTTGGCCAGCCCCTTGGTGATCGCCTTGAGGATCTCCTGGGCGCCCTTGATGCTTTGCAGCGATTCGTGCCGGAAGAGATTCTTCTCGGTCTTCATGAACGTCCTGCCTTGTGTTTGCTAGCCGAGCGCCCAGGCGCCCGGTGACCCGCGAGATAGCCTGCCGGCTCGAAGACCTTGGCATGCGGATAGTCGTT
This sequence comes from Halomonas sp. B23F22_20, assembly GCF_043496985.1. NCBI lineage: Bacteria > Pseudomonadati > Pseudomonadota > Gammaproteobacteria > Oceanospirillales > Halomonadaceae > Halomonas > Halomonas sp. B23F22_20. Next base: position 56,619 of record NZ_JBIEKH010000018.1, on the reverse strand, counting down.
GCTGATGCCGATCACCCGCCCCGTCGGGTGGATGATGGTCACGCCCATCCCATGGCCCGCCAGGCCCTCCTTGCGCCGGGAATTGCGGTCGAGGGTGATGTCGCCCTCGATGTGCAGCATCCCGCGGCGAATCATCAGCCGTTGGCCGGCCGTCAGGTTGATATGGCCGTGCACCACGGCATGGATGCCCTCACGATAGGCGCCATCGACGCCACGCTCGGTGAGAGGAAAGTCGACCTTGCGATACTTGGTCCGCAGGGTGTTGGCCAACGGACCGTAATAGAACGCGAAGGGGTCCTCGACCACCAGCTCGGCAAAGCGCTGGTTCAAGGCCTCGATCCCTTCGCTCTCGATCAGCGCGGCGATGCTGTCATCCAGCCCCGCGTGCACGAAGAGGAAGGAGCCGTCGCGATGGGCCAGCTGCATCGCCTCGAAGAACCAGGCGAACTCGCCCTCCGGCCGCAGGAACAGCTCGCGCAGCCTCATCGCCGCGGCGTAGACCTGGCGCAGCGTCAGGCCGGCCTTCTCGCAGGAGGACTCGAAGCTCGCCACCTTCTTGCGCAGCCGCGTGAGCTCCTTGTCGATGGCCCTGTCGGACAGCCGCCCCCGGGCCATCTCCGGGAAGGCCTCGAACCAGTCGTCGCCGGGAAACAGACGCCGCCGGCATCCTTTCCTGCCCGGCACGCCGGCGAGCGGCGCGGCCTGCCCCTCCAGGTACTCGGCGTACACCTCCTTGAACAGCGAGATGGCCTTGTTGCCCATGCGCACGAAGAGATGTTCGGTGCGCGGGGAGCGCGCGTGCTCCAGGGCCATCAGCCCCATCAGCAGGCGCATGTCGTGGTTACCCGCCAACAACGTCACCCGGGCGCCGCTGTCCATCAGCCGGCGCAGGCTGCGCAGCAGCGTCAGGTTGCTCGGCCCCTTGTCCAGGCAGTCGCCGCCGATCACGAAGGTGCCCTTGCGCCCGCGCTTGGTCAGCGTGATCTCGTCGAGCCCGGCACCGGTCTGCTTCACCCCGCCGGAGGCCACCAGGGAGCCCACGAAGGCCTCGGCATCGGCATGGGGATCGGAGATGAAGTAGACGGGGCGCTCGGGCCAGCGCCAGGGGCGGTGGGAAACGGCCCGGCGCAGCAGCCGGGAGACCACCGCTGGCGAGCTGCCGCCGCGCGCCTGGGCATTGCGCCCGCCCGGCACCCAAGGCTCCACGGTGGTGGGCAACCCCTGGATCAGCGAGGGCGCGCCCCGATAGCGCAGCAGGCCGCGGGGAAACTCGCCGGGGTTCTCGTAACGGGCCTGCCCACTCGCCATCATCGGGCTCCTGGAAGAAGGAAATAACGGATCAGCGTATGGCCACGAGGTGACGATCGGATGACAGGCCGCTAATCCCGGTCGTCGGCAGCGCCAGCCCTCACCTTCCAGCACCCTCCGATATGGCGCCAGCGACCTTGGGCGTCGCGCTCCAGGTAGACCGGTACGGCGTGATACATGCTCAACCGAGCGATGTCGTCGAAGGCCAGCACACCGAGCCGATGGGCAGCGTGACGGAAGGCCGCCCCGTGGCCGATGAACAGCTTGAGCGTGTCCTGCCCGGCCCGCGCCGCCAGCGCGGCCATGCGCGATTCGAGATGCTCGGCGACGCGCTCGCCGGCTTCCATCAGCGACTCCGCGCCGGGCAGCGGCAGGCAAAAGTGACTGTTCGACTTCCAGTCCACCGGCAGCGCCTCGCAGCGCGGATCGGCCTCGACCGCCCGTGCGATCTGCTCGAGACTCAGGTTCGCCGCGCTGCCAAGGCCACGTTCGGCCAGCGCGACAACGCTCTCGACCCGCAGCTCCGACCCGCCCGTCGCTGCCTGGTAACCCACCTCGCGCAGCACCTCTCGCAGGCCCTCGGCGGTCTGCCAGGCGCGCAGCAGCTGGGAAGCATCGATCGTCTCGTCCAGCCGCCAGCCCTCGGCGGCCAGCGTACTGGCCACTGCATGGCCGGCCGCGGCGGCCTGAGCCTCGCCGCGTTCGGTCAGCGGGAACGGCTGGTGGGCGCTCGGCGTATCGGGCAACTGATGATAGTCGCCATGGCGGACCAGCGCCGCGATGGTGCGCGGCGGCCGGCTCACGGCGCGCCCTCGGCCGCGATTCGCGCCGCCATCGCCCGGAGCTCGCGCCTCAGGGCTTCGTTCTTGACCGACTCGGCGGCCTGCTCGGGCGAGCACCAGCGACGGGCCCGATGCGGCTCCGCGCGGGCATGCTCCGGCTGCTCGGCCTCGACGTGCATCGCGAACAGCGTCACCTCGCAGCTCGCCCCCCACTTTGCCTGGCGATAGCGGCCCGGCGCCACGGCGGCGATCGCGCCGCTGACGCCGGCCTCCTCACCGGCTTCCCTCAGCGCGGAATCCTCGGGGCTCAAGCCCGGCTCGACGATGCCCTTGGGCAGGCTCCAGTGGCGGTTGCTGCTCGAGCCGATCAGCAGGAGCTCGAGCGCGCCAGCGCGCCAGCGATAGGGCAGCACGGCGGACTGGGTATAGTAGTAGGCCGGGCGCTCGCGGCGCTCGGCACCGTCCGGAAAGGGATAGGCAAAGCCCTCGGGCAGCGCACGCACGCGACGGATCTCGACCAGGCGAGCGCCGCCGGCGTCCAGCGCAGCCCAGTCATCATCGAGCAACAGGCGCGCCATGGCCGCGGTGGGCAGCACCTTGCCGTCGTCAGGCACGGCGGGCGACGCGGGCAATAGCCAGTCGAGAAAGGCCTCGAGGCCGGGGTTGTGGCCCACGACCATCAGGCGCGAGATGTCCTCCGGACAGCGCCGCACCACCGCCGCCAGCGCCTCAGGGCCGGCCTCATAGAGGCTCGGCTCGACCGTCACGACGTCGCGGGTCAGGCCCATGGCCTTGGCGCACTTCTCGGCAGTGGCCAGGGCACGCTCCGCGGGAGAGGTCAGTATGCGCTGCGCCACCCAACCCTGCTCGGCGAGCCAAGCCCCCATGCGCTGGGCGCCGAGCTTGCCACGCTTCTTCAGCGGGCGCTCGAGATCGCCGACCGGCACCGACCAGTCGGACTTGCCGTGGCGCAGCAGCGCAAGCTCGCGAGGCATGGCTAGCCCTCCAGCAGGGGAATGAGGTGGCGCCTTACCAGGGCGTTGAAGTCGATGCCACCGCTGACCTCGAAGACCGGCACGCCGGCCAGCACCTCCAGGTAAGCCGCCTCGTCGAGGGGCTCACCGTCGGCCTGAAAGCGCCCATCCGCATGCTGGTAGAAGGGACCCGGCGACTTCATGATTGCAGGCAGCAGCTCGCGGCGCTGCATCAGATCCACGGCAGCGATCCGCGGCGGGCCAGGATCGTCGCGCCGCCAGTTGAGAATGATAGCGGCTGCCAGCGACGCCTCCGCCACGAGACGCTCGGGTCCGTAGAACGCAGCGACCGGTACGTCGTACTTCTCTTCCAGCTCCCAGAGCTCGGCCGCCGGCAGCGCCCGCAGCGCCTCCCTGCGCGGCGCCGGTATCAACGTCTCGAGACGAGGATTGTTCAGCACGGTGCCGGGATTGATGCGCGGCTGCTTGGGCACGCCCGCCGCCCGCACGCCGCCGCCCTCGCGCTTGAGGAACAGCCGGTCGTTGGTCAGGAAGGCGCTGCCGGGATGCTCGAGGGCATGCAGCATGGCCGTGGACTTGCCGCCACCGGAGAAGCCGGCGATGGCAACGGCCCGATCGCCGCGCGCCAGGGCCGCCGCATGACAGATCCGCCAGCCCGATTGCTGCAGGTGGTTCATGTACTGGGAGACGATGAAGTTAACCACCTGATTGTCGTTGGCCAGGCAAGGGCCCGCCGCGATACGCCGAGCGGCACTCTGCAGGAAGACCATTCCGGTGCGCACCTTGCGCACCAGCCTGCCGTTCGGCACGTCGAGAATGCTGTCCTTGCGGCCGGTCTTGCCGGGCTCCCGGGACCAGTCGAGGAAGGCCACACCGAGCTCGGGCGCCTCACGCTCGATAGCGAGCACCTCGACGTCGGCCGTGCTTTCCGGGGACCGGCAGTGGGCAAAGTAGTCGCCGAGGACATCGAGCAGCGCAGCCGAATTGGAGCGAATCGCCAGCGTCGCCCGCCCCATGTCGAGCACCAGGGAACGCTCGAGCGGCTCGGCATCGCCGATCAACGTCTCGGCCAGCGCCGCCTGAGATGCCTTCACGGCGCTCATAGCTCGCCCATCACGTGGTCGAGGTAGGCGCCGGCAGCATCGATGCCCGCCCCCTCAAGGGCACCGCGGAAGCCACCGAAGGCGGATACCTCGAAGACGATCGGGCCGTCAGGCGTCTCGGCCACGTCCACGGTGGTGAAATCCAGGTCGAAGGGCGCCTGGGCTCGGGTCGCCAGGTCGATCAGCGCTTCCGAGGGCGAGAAGGCCTCGTAGCGCCCGCCGCTGTGGATGGTGGTGTTCCAGCTGTCACCGCTCTGGGGAACCCGGGCGTAGGTGCCCAGGTAGCGCCCGCCGGCGAACACCATGCCCAGGTCGCGGCCGGGCAGCTCGACCCTGCGCTGCAGATACATCATCGGGTTGTCGCGGCGGAAGGCCTCCACCTCGCGGCGCAGCGCCTCGGGCGGCTGGTCGGCGGAAATCACGCACATGCCCCGGGCCTTGGTCGAGAACAGCGGCTTGAAGACCGCCTCGCCGAAGCGCCCGACGGCCTCGCAGGCGGCATCGACGTCCTCGGTGACGACCGTCTCCGGCATCGGAATCCCGGCGTGGCGCAGAGTGAGAGTGCAGCTCAGGCGGTTGATCAGCCGCAGCATCTTCTCCGCACCGCTGAACACCCGCACGCCTCGGGCCTCAGCCGCCCTCAGCAGCTCCAGACGATCCAGGCTGTCGGGGCTATATTCGGCGCTGATCTTCTTGACGATCAGGCCATCCAGCTCGCCCAGATCCTGGCCCCTGTGATCGAGGCGGCCAGTGGTCAGATCGAGGCTGACGTGCTGAAGGTCGATCACCGCACGAAACCCGGTGCGCGCCTGGATGGCATCGGCCAGCACCTCGGTGGACCACTTGCCGGGGATACCCACCACGCCGATCCTGGGATTGGGGTCAGTCAACGAAAATCTCCTTCATGGGAAGTCGGAAACGGTCGGCCTTCTCCAGATCGGCCGCCAGGACCAGCTCGAGCAGATAGCGCGCCCGCAGGAACATGCGGCTGGCCAGCGACGGGTCGAGGATGAAACGCGTGGAGGTCGCGAAGGAACGCGCCAGCCCCAGCGCCAGCCTCAGTTCGAAGGTGGTGTCGCCCCGGGACACCGCATAGCGCCGCGCCGTGCGATAGAAATCCTGGGCGAGGCGCATGATGCGCCGGCGCAGCGAGGCATCCATGATCTGCAGCCGATAGTTGGAGACCATGAACACCGAGACGTCCTGCACGTAGTCCATGTAGCTGGATCGGTGCAGGTCGATGAAGTTGATCCGTCGCTCGAGCGAATCATAGATGATGTTGTCGACGTTGAAGTCGCCGTGGATGTACACCGAGAAAGGCGCTTCCAGAGCGGCCTCCCGCGCCCTGGCGCGCTCAACCAGCGCATCGAAGGCAATCAGGTCGACGCCGCATACCGTCGCGCCGCTGTTCCTGAACTCGGGATGGATCTTGTACACCTCGCCGAGGCGCTTCTCGAGCTGCTGCATGTAGCCAGCGGCGACCGGGGTGTCGGTATGGGTCTCCTGCCACACCGACCTCAGCGTTCTGGTGAGCCGCTTGAGGGCCTCGTCGAGCAGCTCGTTGGGCTCGTTGAGCAGGATATGCTCGAAGGTGAAGCCGGGCAGGTGCTCGATTAGCAGCGCCGCCGACTGGCCGCGCTTCTTGTACGAGAGGATCTTGGGCGCGAGGCCGGGATAGATCTCGTGCCAGCTTTCCACCCCCTGGCGCTCTTCCTTGACCTTACGCTTGAGGCCGTCCTTGAAGATCGCCACGTAGTCGTCGTCATTGCCCGTGGAGATGCCCGATATGCTGCTGCCCGAGCGGGTCTCGGCGATCGGCGCCATGCTGAAGGCCCCGTCCTCGCCGTCGGCCAGCTCCTCGACCAGCGAGTGCAGCGAATGATAGCGCTCGAAGTTCATCGACTGCCCCAGGTTGGCCGAGATGATGACCTCGCTGAGATGCAGCAGCACATCGCCCATCTGGCGGATCGTCTGGGCCACGAACAGCGCCCGGGTCAAGTCCTCGGTGCTGTTGTCACGCTGCTTGAGGGCGGTGACGCCGTCGTTCACCCGCTGCTGGACGCGCTTGTGCAGCGTCTCCTGGAGACGGCCGATCTGCAGGGCACGCTGGGTGTCGCTGTCGGTGACCGCGCGCTCGACCTGGGCCACGCCGGAGCGCACCAGCGCCAGCATCGGCGGGAAGTCCTTCGGCGCCAGCGCCGCCAGGTCGTCCACGTCGACCAGCTGGCGCACGCTATCGCGCCCCAGTTCGGTGAGACGGTCCAGGTCCGTCGCCACCAGCTCCAGGCTACGCAGGATGCGTCGCCGCGCCTCACGGGTCTTCTTGTGCGACAGCCGCCTGATGCAGTCGGCGTGGATGCGCATCTTGAGGTTGCGGGCGTAGCCGTCGCGCTCAGAGACGCGTCGAGCGATGGCCGCCGTCGGAGTGACGAAGAAGGCCTGCAGGCTGGCCAGCTGGGAGTCCACCTCGACGCACAGAAAACGTAGATTGTCCTGAATGCTTTCAGGAATCCGGTGAGTCATGGTACACGCCCGCGTAGAGGGGCCCGGCCGCGGCGTTACCGGTACTGATCAGGCGCGGCAGCACAGAGGCCAGGTAGTAAGGGGAGAACGCCAGCCGCGCGAGGACATCGACCTCGACCCACAGCACGTCGAGCTGGCGCTTGTCGGGGCTCGCGCCATTGCGCGGCGTGTAGTCGTCGGGAACGGTCGCGCGAAACAGGAAGTCGACCTGATGGCGCCGCGTCGGCGGTTCGGTCCGCTTGAGCTTGAAGTAGTCGCAGACCTGCACCAGAGAAGGCGACAGTACGTCGGTGTCGATCTCCTCGCGGCACTCGCGCTGCAGGGCACCCTCCAGGGATTCACCGGTGTCCTGTCCGCCGCCGGGCAAGGCATAGACATCGCCCTCCTTCCTCAGCAAAAGCAGGTAACCATCGCGCAAGATCAACGCCCTGGCCGAATTGCGCACACCGGGAATCAGCTCGGCCATACTCGAGTCACTCGAACGTCACAGGCAGAAAAGGATGCCAAAAAAACATGAAATTTATGTGACATTCACCCCCTCCCCCCAGCCAGGCGACAAGCCCGTGAAAAACAGGCACTCTTGGCTCGTAACATTCCACTACAGAGAAGATAGAAGGCATGGTCGACGTCCGCGTCACCCGCACCGCCCGGGTACCCGACTCGCTGCGAGTTCGACGCTACCAGAGGGCTCCGGAGCTGGGCCCGCGGCTGCTGTTCTTCAGCGGCGGCTCGGCCCTGAACGGGATGTCGCGGCGGCTCCAGCACTACACCCATCACTCCATCCACCTGGTGACGCCCTTCGACTCCGGCGGCAGCTCCGCCAAGCTGCGAGAAGCCTTCGGCATGCCCGCCATCGGTGACCTGCGCAGCCGGCTGATGGCGCTCGCCGACGACTCCATCCTCGGCCACCCGGAAGTCTACCGCCTGTTCACCCACCGCTTGCCGAAGAGCGCGGAGGCGGCCGCCCTGCGGGAGACCCTCGACGCACTGGCGGCGGGACGACACCCACTGGTCGATGCGGTTCCCAACCCCATGCGCCAGCTGATCTGCCACCAGCTCGGCTACTTCCGCGAGTCGATGCCCGCGGGCTTCGATCTGCGCGGCGCCAGCATCGGCAACCTGATCCTGGCCGGCGGTTACCTGAACAACCACCAGCAGCTCGATCCGATCATCTTCCTGTTCTCGAAGCTGGTGCACGTGCGCGGCACGGTCCGCGCCGTGGTCGACAAGGACTATCACCTGTCGGCCACCCTGGAGGACGGACGACGGGTACTGGGCCAGCACCGCATCACCGGCAAGGAGGTCGCGCCCCTGGCCACGCCCATCGCCGCGCTCGAGCTCTCGGCCGAGCGCGACGCCCACGTCCCCGTCACGGCCACGCTGCACGAGCAGAACCGCCGGCTGATCGCCGGCGCCGAGCTGATCTGCTATCCCCCGGGCAGCTTCTACTCCAGCCTGCTGGCCAACCTGCTGCCGCAAGGCGTCGGCCGGGCGATCCGCGCCAACCGCTGTCCCAAGGTCTTCATTCCCAACCCGAGCCCCGACCCGGAGCAGACCGGCATGGACCTGGAGCGCCAGGTCACCGTGCTGCTCGACACCCTGCGCCGCGACGTCGGCGAAACCTGCCCCGCCCGGGAGCTGCTGGACTTCGTGCTCATCGACAGCGAGCGCGGCGACTACTCCGGCAGGCTGTCCGCCGACTTCCTGGTCGAGCAGGGCGTGACCCTGATCGACACCCGGCTGATCGGCGAGGAAGGCGCTCCCCACTACGACCCGGACCTGCTGGTAACCGCCCTGCTGTCGCTGGTGTAGACCGCCCCTAGCACCACCGTTCCGCCACCTTTCCGGCCCTTACCTCCCCGACCTCGAGCCCAACCGGGCCGGGGCGGAACATGCACGCCTCCCTTCCTGGCCCCACTTCTCGCCCCGCAATCACGGGGAAAAACCACGCACGAAAAAAGTTTGACCAAAAGGTAAAAAGTGGCCTAGGTTATTTTTTACCAACTGGTAAAACGGCATCGCCGTCACACCAGACCCGATACGACGAGCGCACAACAACAATAGGAGGCGCCGATCATCATGCTGACCCGCCAGCAAGCCGTGGCGCTGGAGAAGGCGTCCAGCGGCGAATTCGAGTCCCTGAGCCAGGCCGCCGCCGCGCGGCGCGACGCGCACTGGGGCCGCACCCTGACCTATTCCCGCAAGGTCTTCGTCCCGCTGACCACCATGTGTCGCGACGACTGCGGCTACTGCACCTTCGTGCAGAAGCCGGGCACCCCGGGCGCCCGGATCATGACCCCGGACGAGGTCATGGCGGTGGTTCGCGAGGGGGAGAGGCTGGGCTGCAAAGAGGTGCTGTTCAGCCTCGGCGAGAAGCCGGAGCGCCGCTACCCCGAGGCCCGGGAGGCGCTGGCGCGGCTCGGCCACCGCAGCATGACCGACTACCTGGTCGAGATGTGCGACCGCGTGCTGCGCGAGAGCGAGCTGCTGCCCCACGTCAACGCCGGCACCCTGGAAGACAACGAGATCGCCCGCCTGAAGCCGGTCAGCGTCAGCATGGGCATGATGCTCGAGAACGTCAGCCGGCGGCTGCTGCAGCGCGGCCAGGCGCATTTCGCCTGCCCCGACAAGGTGCCTGTCCAGCGCCTGCGCACCCTGGAGCGGGCCGGCCGACACGGCGTGCCCTTCACCACCGGCATCCTGATCGGCATCGGCGAGACCTGGGCCGAGCGCGTTGACAGCCTGCTGGCCATCAACGACCTGCACCGTCGCTACGGCCATGTGCAGGAGGTCATCATCCAGAACTTCCGCGCCAAGCCCGGCACCGCCATGGCCGGCCACCCGGAGCCGAGCCTCGACGACATGGTCCGCACCCTGGTGCTGGCCCGTCTGCTGCTGGATCCCGAGATCAGCCTGCAGGCGCCCCCCAACCTGGAGGCGCGCTTCGCCGCCTACCTCGACGCAGGCATCAACGACTGGGGCGGCATCTCGCCGGTGACCGTCGATCACATCAATCCCGAGCGCGCCTGGCCGCAGATCGATGCCCTGCGCCGATCGACCGAGCGCTGCGGCTACGGCCTGGCCGAGCGCCTGGCGGTCTATCCCCGCTATCTGCGGCGTCCCGAGCGCTTCCTCAGCGCTCCCCTCGCCTCCCGGCTGGCCGGTATCGCCCGCACCGACGGTCTGGCCCTGGCCCAGTGCGTCTAGGCCCTTGCCCCGCGAACAGGAGAACCCCCATGACCCCGACCACGACCCTTCACTCTCCCCTGTTGCCCGATGAGCTCTATCACCCCGATGTGGGGCAGCCGGTGCGCCGGCTGCTGACGGAGGTGCTGAACGGCCACGAACTCGGCGAGGCCGAAGCCGCCACCCTGTTCCGCGTGGAGGGCGCCGAACTGGACGCTCTCACCGCCACCGCCGACCAGCTACGCCGCCGCCGCGTCGGCGACGATGCCACCTTCGTCGTCACCCGCAACATCAACTACACCAACGTCTGCTACATGGGCTGCCGGTTCTGCAACTTCGCCAAGCGCAAGGACGATCCCGAGGCCGAGTTCTTCGACCTCGACGAGATTACCCGTCGCGCCCAGGAAGCCTGGGACCGTGGCGCCACCGAGGTGTGCATCCAGGGCGGGCTGCACCCGAGCATCCCGGGCCACTTCTATCGGGACATCCTCAAGGCCATCAAGGGCGTGTTGCCGGACATGCACATCCATGCCTTCTCACCCTTCGAGATCTGGTTCGGCGCGCGCAAGAGCCGGATGTCCCATCGCGACTTCCTCCGCGACCTGATCGACCACGGCCTGGGGTCCATGCCCGGCACCGCTGCGGAGATCCTCGACACCGAAATCCGCCAGCAGCTGACCCGCGACAAGCTCACCACCGAACAATGGGTCGAGATCATCACCGCCGCCCATGAGCAGGGCCTGCCGACCACCGCGACCATCATGTACGGGCACATCGACGGGCCCGAGCACTGGGCCGCCCACCTGGCGCTGCTGCGCGATATCCAGAAGCGTACCGGCGGCTTCACCGAGTTCGTGCCGCTGGGCTTCATCCACTACAAGACGCCGCTGTTCCTGGAGCACGAGGGCGTGCGACCGGGGCCGACCCGGCTCGAGCACATCCGCATGCACGCCGTGGCGCGGCTGATGCTCGACGGCTGGATCGACAACATCCAGGCCTCCTGGGTGAAGCTGGGGCCCGACCTGGCGCGCCAGATGCTGGCGGCCGGCGTCAACGACCTGGGCGGCACGCTGATGAACGAGAGCATCTCCCGCGCCGCCGGCGGTCAGCACGGCCAGGAGATGCTGCCCGACGACATGGCGCGCATGATCCGCGAGATGGGCCGGCGCCCGGTCCGCCGCAACACCCTCTACGGGCACGTCGAGGCGTTCGACGCTCCGCTCGCCGAGCCGCGCCTCGCCGGAGGCCTGGCATGAGCGCGCCGGTGCCGCGCATCACCCTGCTGGCCGGCGGCGTGGGCGGTGCCAAGCTCGCCGAGGGGCTGGCGGCGGTCTGCCCCCCGGAGCGGCTGTCGATCATCGGCAACGTCGCCGATGACCAGGAGTTCCACGGCCTCTGGGTATCACCGGACATCGATACCCTGACCTACAGCCTGGCCGGCCTGATCGACCGCCAGCAGGGCTGGGGGCTGGCGGGGGAAAGCCATCGGCTGCTCGAGGGCCTCGCCACGCTAGGCTGCGAGACCTGGATGTCTCTGGGCGACCGCGACCTGGCCACCCATGTGCTGCGCACCCAGCTGCGCCGCCAGGGCATGCGCCCCAGCGACATCGCCCGGCACATCGCCACCGCCCTCGGCGTGGAGGTCGAGCTGCTGCTGCCCACCGACGACCGCCTCCAGACCCGCATCCGCACGCCCGAGGGCTGGCTAGCCTTCCAGGAATACTTCGTCCGCGAGCGCTGCCGCCCGGAGGTGCTGGAGGTGCGCCTGGACGGCGTGGAAACGGCCCGTCCGACGCCCGAGGCCCTGGCCGCCATCGCCGACGCCGACCTGCTGCTGATCGCCCCCAGCAACCCGGTGGTCAGCATCGCTCCCATCCTGGCAGTGCCCGGCATTCGCGCGGCGATCGAAGCCTCCCCGGCCCCCTGCCTCGCCGTCTCGCCGCTGATCGGCGGGCGCACGGTCAAGGGGCCAGCGGACCGCATGCTGATTGCCGCCGGCCGGGAGTGCAGCAACCTCGGCGTGGCCCACGGCTATGCCCCGTGGCTCGACGGCCTGATGATCGACCACGCGGACGCCGCGGATCGCGACCGCCTCGAGGCCCGAGGGCTGCGAGTCGCCACGACCCGCACCCTGATGGCCGACGCCGCCGACAAGGCGCGTCTCGCCGGCGAGCTGCTGGCCTTCGCCGAGACGCTCAGCGAGGAGGCGCTGGCATGCCCGTGAATCCCCTCATCGTCATCCCGGTCAAGGACTTCGGCGAGGCCAAGAGCCGCCTGGCCGGCGTGCTACCGGCGGGCCGGCGTGCGGCCCTGGCCCGGCGCCTGTGCGAGCGCACCCTGCGTTTCTGCCGCCGACGGCTGCCGGATCACGACCTGCTGGTGGTCACCGCCTCGACGGCCATCGCCGCGCTGGCCCGCCGTCATGGCGCCCGGGTGCTCGAGGAGCCGCGTGCCGCCGGGCTCTGCGCCGCCGCCCGGCGTGCCGCGGCCTGGAGCCGTCGCCACGGCTATACGGCTCAACTGCTGATTCCGGCGGACATTGCCCGGCTGGACGAGGGCGAGATCCGGCACCTGCTGGCGGCGCGCCCCGCCGGGGCGGGCGTGGTGATCTGCCCGGCCAGCGATGGCGGCACCAATGCCTTGCTCACCTCACCGCCCGATGCGCTGCCGTTCCGCTTCGGCGAGCGCTCCAGCGAGGCCCACCGCGAATCGGCCCGACGCCTCGGCCTGCCCTGCCGAGTGATCGAGCTCGAGCACCTGCGCTTCGACCTCGACACCCCGGACGACCTGGGCGCCCTCGATGCCCTCATCCAACGACAAGGCGGCGACACGCCGCAGGAGCTGACCCGGCTATGGAACCTGTGCTCGAACCGACCCGCCATGACGCCCGAAGCGGCCTGGCTGACGATGCCGTGACGCCTCAAGGTGGCGTCGACCTGCGCGTCCTGGCGGGCCTGCCCGACATTCGGCCGGACGACGACCTGGCCGCGATCCTCATCGAGGCGCTGGGTCGGCAGGGCCTGACGCCCAGGGACGGCGACATCCTGGTGATCGCCCACAAGGTGGTCTCCAAGGCAGAGGGGCGGGTCATCGCCCTGGCCGATGTCACCCCCGGCGACGAGGCCCGGGAACTGGCCGAGCGCATCGACAAGGATCCGCGCAAGGTAGAGGCGATCCTGCGCGAGTCGACCCGAGTAGTGCGGGCAGTCAAGCGCCCCGACCAGCGCGAGGGCACGCTGATCGCCGAGCACCGCCTGGGCTTCATCTGCGCCAACGCCGCGGTGGACGAATCCAACGTCGGCGCCGCGGACACCATCATCCTGCTGCCGGAGGACCCCGACCTCAGCGCCAGGCGCCTCGGCGAGCGCCTCGAGGCCGCCTTCGGCGTGCGCCTGGGCATCGTCATCACCGACACCTTCGGTCGCCCCTGGCGCATGGGCCTGGTCAACGTGGCCATCGGCCTGTCCCGGGTCCCGGCCCGCGTCGACCTGGTCGGCGAACGTGACGCCTTCGGTCGCGAGCTGTCGGTGACCATGCCGGCCCTGGCCGACGAGCTGGCCGCGGCCTCGGGCCTGCTGATGGGCAAGCGCGACAAGACGCCGGTGGTGCTGTTCCGCGGCGTCGATTGGCAACCCTGCGACAGTTCGGCGAGCGAACTGATCCGCCCCCAACAAGAGGACCTGTTCCGATGAGCATTGCAATCCTAGGCGGTACCGGCCCCCAGGGCCGCGGCCTGGCCCTGCGACTGGCCCGCGCCGGCACGCCGGTGGTGATCGGCTCCCGTGACGCCGGCCGCGCCCAGGCGGCCGCCGACGAGCTCAACGCCCGGCTCGAGAACGCGGCCGCCATCGGCGGCGACGACCTGCGCGGCGCCGTGGCGGCCGCCGACGAGATGGTGATCCTGGCGGTGCCCTATGCGGCCCACGACGCCACCCTGGAGGCGATCCGCGACCTGCTTCCCGGCAAGGTCCTGGTCGATATCGTGGTACCGCTGGCCGACGGCGATCCCAAGCGGGTCGACATGCCGGCGGCGGGCTCCGCCACCGAGGCAGCCCAGGCCCTGCTCGGCGACGCCGTCCCGGTGGTCGGCGCCCTGCACAACGTCTCGGCCGTGACCCTCAACGATCTGGATCACCCGATCAACTGCGACGTACTGGTCTGCGGCAATGACCTGGCGGCCAAGGAGAAGGTGATCGAGCTGGTCCGCCGGCTCGACGTGGCCGCCTACAACGCCGGCCCGGCCGTCAACGCCCGCTGCATCGAGGCCATCACCCCGATCCTGATCCGCCTCAACATCTCCAAGAAGGTCCCCTTCACCCATGCAGGGCTGCGTATCTGGGCGCCCGGCGCCTGACGCCCCTGCCGTCGATAGACCGCCAACAATCACAACAGGCAAGGAGAAAGACGATGGAATTCGGTATCTGTTTCAAGGGCTTCGTCAGCCCCGATCGCGCTCGCAACCTGGTCAAGCAGGCCGAGCAAGCCGGCTTCGACTACTGCTGGTTCTATGACTCGCACATCCTGTGGCGCGAGTGCTACCCGGCCATCGCCATGTGCATGGAACACACCACCCGGATGCGCTTCGCCCCCTGCGTGACCAACCCCAATGCCCGCGACTGGTCGCTGGCCGCCAGCCTGTTCGCCAGCCTGGCCAAGCAGAGCGGGGGGCGCTTCGACATCGGCCTGGGCCGCGGCGACAGCTCGGTGCGGGTGATGGGCAAGAAGCCCGCCCCGCTGGCGCGGGTGGCCGAATTCACCCACAAGGTGAAGGCCATGGTGCGCGGCGAGGAGGTGATCTACGGCGAGTGCCCGGAACCGGTCAAGTTCCCCTGGGCCGACGGCTACGAACTGCCCGTGCATATCGGCGCCTACGGCCCCAAGGCGCTCAAGACCGCCGGCGAGGTGGGCGACGGGGTGATCCTGCAGATCGGCGATCCCTACCTGGTGGAATGGCTGGCCGGCCAGGCCACCGCCGCGGGCCAGGAGGCAGGACGCGACATGGCCGACTACAAGGTGATCGTCGCCGCCCCGGCCTATTTCGGCGACAAGGCCAGCTGCATCGAGTCCACCAAGTGGTTCCCGGCCATGGTCGGCAACCACGTGGCCGATATCGTCGAGAAGTACGGCACCGACAGCGGCCTGGTGCCCAAGAGCCTCACCGACTACATCGAGAAGCGCAAGGGCTACGACTACTCCAAGCATGGCCAGAGCGACAATCCCTACCTCGACTTCATTACCCCCGAGATCGTCGAGAGCTTCTGCGTGCTGGGCCAGCCCGAGGACCACGTCACCAAGCTCAATCATCTCAAGGAAGCGGGCATGACCCACTTCAACATCTATCTGGATAACGGCGACGAGGAAAACATCATCGCCCAGTACGGCGAGCACATCATCCCGCGCTTCCGCGACTGATCCGGGGGGCCGGCGGCGCATCGCCGGCGCTCCCCTTTCCCACGACACGCTACGACGCCACAGGGCCGGGCCCCCTGGGGAAAGGCACCCCTGCGTCCTGTGCACGGCAATACGCCATTCGAACCACGTTTTCACG
Source organism: Halomonas sp. B23F22_20 (assembly GCF_043496985.1). Lineage (NCBI taxonomy): Bacteria > Pseudomonadati > Pseudomonadota > Gammaproteobacteria > Oceanospirillales > Halomonadaceae > Halomonas > Halomonas sp. B23F22_20. The sequence continues at coordinate 41,174 of NZ_JBIEKH010000018.1, read as the reverse complement.
AGGCACCGACCATGCAAGACATCCGCACCAACCAGCAACGCCTGTGGGACAGCCTGATGGAGATGGGCGAGATCGGCGGCACCGAGAAGGGCGGCTGCTGTCGCCTGGCGCTGACCGACCTCGACAAGCAGGGACGCGACCTCTTCGTGCGCTGGTGCGAGGAAGCCGGCTGCACGATCACCGTCGACAGGATGGGTAACATCTTCGCGCGCCGCGCCGGCCAGGACGACTCGCTGCCGCCCGTGGTGATGGGCAGCCATCTGGACACCCAGCCTACCGGCGGCAAGTTCGACGGCGTGTATGGCGTGCTCGCCGGGCTCGAGGTGATCCGAACCCTCAACGACCACGGCATCGAAACCCGGGCTCCCATCGAAGCCTCGGTGTGGACCAACGAGGAGGGCTCGCGCTTCCCGCCGGCCATGGTGTCGTCGGGCGTCTTCGCCGGGGCGTTCGACCTGGAATACGGCCTCAGCCGCGCCGACCTGGACGGCAAGACCATGGGCGAGGAGCTGGCCCGCATCGGCTATGCCGGCAGCGCGGAAGTCGGCGGTCGCCCCTTCAAGGCCTTCTTCGAGGCGCATATCGAGCAGGGCCCGATCCTCGAGGCGGAGGGCAAGCGCATCGGCGTGGTGACCGATGCCCAGGGGCAACGCTGGTACGAGATCACCCTCACCGGCCAGGAGTCCCACGCCGGCCCGACACCCATGCCGACCCGTCGCGACGCGCTGGTGGGGGCCGCCCGCATCGTCGACCTGGTCAACCGCATCGGCATGGAGCACCAGCCCAATGCCTGCGCCACGGTCGGCCTGATGCAGGTGTTTCCCAACTCGCGCAACGTCATTCCCGGCCAGGTGTTCTTCACCGTGGACTTCCGCCACCCGGATGCCGAGGTCCTCGCGCGCATGGACCAGGCATTGCAGGAGGGCGCCCGGCGCATCGTCGAGGACCAGCGCCTCGAGATGGACTTCGAGCAGATCTGGTACTCGCCGCCGGCGCCCTTCGACCGCGACTGCGTGGCCTCGGTCCGCCAGGCCACCGAGTCGCTGGGCCTCAGCCACCGGGAGATGGTCAGCGGCGCCGGCCACGACGCCTGCTACATCTCGCGGGTCGCGCCCACCTCGATGATCTTCGTGCCCTGCGAAGACGGTATCAGCCACAACGAGGCCGAGCGCGCCGCCCCGGCCGATCTGGCCGCCGGCTGTGACGTCCTGCTCAAGGCGGTGCTCGAACGCGCCAACGACTGACGAGTCCCTCCGGACCCAGGAGAATCACCATGCGCATATCGATCATGCGGGAGCGCTCCCCCGGCGAAGCCAGGGTGGCGCTCACCCCCGCGAATGTCTCGACGCTGGCAGGCCTCGGCTGCCAGGTCTTCGTGGAGACCGGCGCTGGCGACGCCGCCGGCTTTTCCAACGCCGCCTATCGCGAGGCGGGCGCCGAGATCCTCGAGACCCGTGCCCAGCTGCTGGAGCGTGGCGAGATCGTGCTCTGCGTCGATGCCTCACGAGAAGACAGCCTGGCCGACCTCTCGGACGGGCAGGTCGGCATCGGCCTGATGGATCCGCTCGGCCACTGCGAGCGCTTCACGGCCCTCGCCGAACGCGGCATCACCACCCTGGCACTGGAACTGGTGCCCCGCATCAGCCGCGCCCAGAGCATGGATGCCCTGTCTTCCATCGCCACCCTGGCCGGCTACAAGGCCGTGCTGCTGGCCGCCGCCCAGGCACCGCGCCTGTTCCCGATGATGATGACCGCCGCCGGCACCCTGAACCCGTCACGGGTGTTCATCATGGGCGCCGGGGTCGCCGGACTGCAGGCCGCCGCCACGGCCAAGCGGCTGGGCGCCGTGGTCGAGGCCTACGACGTGCGTCCGGCGGCCCGGGAACAGATCCTCTCGGTGGGCGCCAAGCCGGTCGAGCTGGACCTGGACACCTCGGCCGCCGAGGGCCAGGGCGGCTACGCCAGCGAGCAGGACGACGCCTTCCTCGCCCGCCAGCGCGAGCAGATGGGCGCCGTGCTGGCCCAGCAGGACGTGGTGATCACCACCGCGGCGATCCCCGGGGCCACGGCGCCGGTGCTGATCACCGAGGACATGGTCAAGGGCATGAAGCCCGGGGCGGTGATCGTCGACCTGGCCGCCGAGCGCGGCGGCAACTGTGCGCTGACCCGGGCCGGCGAGACGCTGCAGGCCTACGGGGTCACCATCCTCGGCCCCGCCAACATCGCCGCCACCCTGCCCCATCACGCCAGCCAGATGTACGGCCGCAACCTGGAGAACCTGCTGCGCCTGCTGCTCGATGACGACGGCCGGCTTCGGCTGGACTTCGAGGACGAGATCGTCGCCGAGACCGTCGTCACCCATGCCGGCGAGATTCGCGCCGCCCGTATTCGCGACCGCCTCGCCCCCGCCCCGGCCGCCCGGGAGGAGATCGCCTGATGGATATCCTGATCATGCAGCTCTCGCTGTTCGTGCTGGCCGTGATCCTGGGGGTCGAACTGATCACCAAGGTCCCGGCCACCCTGCACACCCCGCTGATGTCGGGGAGTAACGCCATTTCCGGCATCACCCTGGTCGGTGCCCTGCTGGCTGCCGGCTCCGGCGACGCCAGCAGCCTGTGGGTCTCGGTGCTGGGGCTGGTCGCCGTCACCCTGGCCACCATCAACGTGGTGGGAGGCTTTCTGGTCACCAACCGCATGCTGCGCATGTTCCAGCGGAGGAGATGACCCATGAGCCTGTCAATCGTCAACCTGTGCTACCTGCTCTCGGCCGTGCTGTTCATCGGCGGCATCAAGGGGCTGACACGCCCGCGCACCGCGGTGCGCGGCAACCTGATGGCCGCCGTCGGCATGCTGCTGGCGGTGGTGGTGACGCTGCTCGACCGCTCGATCCTGTCCTACGGCTGGATCCTCACCGGCGTGGTGCTGGGGTCGCTGATCGGCGTGCTGCTGGCGGTCCGCATCCAGATGACCGCCATGCCGCAGATGGTGGCGCTGCTCAACGGCTTCGGCGGCGGCGCCTCGCTGGCGGTGGCCGCGGCAAGCTTCCTGTCGAGCGGCGGCCCGGTGGCCGCCTCGGGCGCTATCGGCCTCACGGCCATCGGCCTGACCCTGCTGATCGGCGCGGTGACCCTGACCGGTAGCGCGGTGGCCTTCGCCAAGCTGCAGGAGCTGCTGCCGGGCCGTCCGCTGGGCTTCCGCGGCATCACGCTGGTCAACGGCGCACTGCTGATCGTGGCCCTGGGCAGCGTCGCCACCCTGACCGCGGGCCACGGCGGCATCGGCCTTGCCGTGCTGCTGATCGTCCTGGCCCTGGTGCTGGGCGTGACCCTGGTCATGCCGATCGGCGGCGCCGACATGCCGGTGGTGATCGCGCTGCTCAACTCCTACTCCGGAATCGCCGCAGCCGCGGCGGGCTTCATCATGGGCAATACGGTGCTGATCGTGTCCGGCGCCCTGGTGGGCGCCTCGGGCCTGATCCTGACCCGCATCATGTGCGTGGCCATGAACCGCTCACTGGCCGGCGTGCTGTTCGGTTCGCTCTCCGAGGACGGCGGCCCCGGCATGGATGCCGACGAGGCCTATGCCGGCAAGGTCAAGTCTTCCTCGCCGGAGGAGATCGGCATGCTGCTGGAGACCGCCCAGCGGGTGGTGATCGTGCCCGGCTTCGGCTTGGCCATGGCCCAGGCCCAGCACGCGGTCCGCGACCTGGCCGATACCCTGGAGCGCCGCGGCGCGGAGGTGATCTACGGCCTGCATCCGGTCGCCGGACGCATGCCGGGGCACATGAACGTGCTGCTCGCCGAGGCGGAGGTCGACTACGACAAGATGCAGCCCATGGAACAGATCAATCCGCACTTCGCCCAGACCGACGTGGTGATCGTGATCGGCGCCAACGACGTCACCAATCCCATGGCCCGGGAGGACAAGGGCAGCCCCATCTATGGCATGCCGATCCTCGACGTCGACCAGGCGCGGACCGTGGTGGTGGTCAAACGCAGCCTCAGTCCGGGCTTCGCCGGCCTGCCCAACCCGCTGTTCGCCAAGGACAATACCCTGATGCTGTTCGGTGACGGCAAGCAAGCGATCCTCGACCTGACCGGGGCCCTCAACGAAGCCGCCTGACGCGGGGGAAGTCGTTCCCTCGGACTCCACCGCCTTCCGGCGTCTTCGCCGGGAGGCTTGCCGCTACCCACCGCATCTCCTACCTATCTCCTACCTCTATCGCGGACAGCAGGCGCGTCCCCGAGGCCGGGACGGCGACACCCCGGGCGCACGATCGAGCACGCCGACGCGGTGAGCGGAGCGACGGGATGGCAGCGCTAATCGGCAGTCCGCTGCAGGCCGGTGCCCTTGAGCAGCACATGGGTCAGGAAGTCGCCGGCGCGCTGGAAGTCGTCCTGGTCGAGCGACGCCTTGCCCAACGCCAGGCTGATCTGGGCGGCGAAATCCGCGTAGGTCTGAGTCGAGGCCCAGATGCTGAAGAACAGGTGTTCCGGGTCGATGGGGTCCATCTGGCCCTGGTCGATCCAGCGCCGAACCAGGGCGACGTCGGCATCCAGCTGGGGCAGCAGGTTATGCCGCAGGTAGTCCTGGAGGTGCTCGGCGCCGCTGATGACTTCGTTGGCGAAAACCTTGGAACCGTGGGGGCGGGTGCGCGAGATCTCGAGCTTGCCACGAATGTAGTTCTCGAGCATCGCCGCCGGCGTATCGCCCTCCTGCTCCATCAGCGCCATGTGCTCGATCCACAGGTCGAGGATGTTCTTCAGGACATGGCGATAGAGGCTTTCCTTGGAAGGAAAATAGTAGAGCATGTTCTGCTTGGAGAGGCCGACGCGTTCGGCGATGCCTTCCAGGGACGCTCCATTGAAGCCCAGTTCGGCGAAGGCGATCTCCGCCGCCTCCAGGATTCTCTGCTCCTGGGCCTCACGGGCGGCAGAACGCTTGCGGGGCTTGCGCTCGACATTGCTCATCTCGGATCCCGGCCGTTATACATGACTCCCCACACGGCCCGGGGGCTTGCACAGTCCATGCGCGCCCCGGCGCCTCGGGGCTGCGTAACATATCATAAGCCGCCCCCCGGAGTGGACAAGGCCGGGGCAACGTCGACACGGGAAACCGGGTGGCAGGGGCAGGCCGCCCTTTCGGGCGGCCAGGGCTGACGAAGGCTAGAACAGGTAGCGGGGAGTGACGATCTTCGCCGGCTCCCGTTGCAGGATGATCCGTCCTTCGCGGATGGAAAGCAGCACCTCGCTCTGGCGACGCAGCACGTCGTAGTCGTCCTCGCCATCCAGCAGGATGCAGTTGGCCGGCTTGCCCGGGGCGATCCCGTAGTCGTGCTCGATGCCCAGCGTACGGGCGGCATGGTCGGTGATGAAATCCAGCGCGCGGCTGAAGTCCGCATAGCCCATCATCTGGCAGATATGCAGGCCGAAATCCAGCGTCCTCAGCAGCCTGCCATTGCCCAGCGAGTACCAGGGGTCACGGATCGAGTCCTCGGCGAAACAGACGTTGAGGCCGGCGGCGTCCAACTCCTTGACCCGGGTCAGGCCTCGCCGCTTCGGGTAGCTGTCGAAACGCCCCTGCAAGTGAATGCTCTCGGTGGGGCAGCAGATAAAATTGATGCCCGAGTTCCTGAGCAGGCGAAAGAGTTTCGAGCAATAGGCATTGTCATAGGAGTGCATGGCGGTGGTATGGCTGGCCGTCACCCGACTGCCCATCTCGGCGAACAGCGCCTCGGCGGCCAGCACCTCCAGGAAACGCGAGTTGGGATCGTCGATCTCGTCGCAGTGCACGTCCACCAGGCGATCATGGGTCCGGGCCAGGCGGATCGCCTCCTTGAGGGACGCCTCCCCCAGCTCCCGGGTGTACTCGAAGTGCGGGATTGCACCGACCACGTCGGCCCCCGCCTCGACCGCTCGCTCCATCAGCGCCAGCCCGTCGGGATAGGACAGGATGCCCTCCTGGGGAAAGGCCACGACCTGGATCTGCAGGCGGTCACTCAGCTCGTCGCGCAGTTCGCACAGGGTCGTCAGGCCGACCAGGCTGGGATCGCTGACATCGGCGTGAGTCCGCACGTGCTGCACGCCTTGGCTGACCAGCAGTTCCAGGGTCTCCAGGGCGCGACGCCGGATGTCACGCCGATCCAGCATGGGCTTGCGCTCCGCCCAGCATTCGATGCCCTCGAACAGGGTGCCGCTCTCGTTCCAGCGCGGCTCCCCAGCGGTCAAGGCGGCATCCAGATGGATGTGCGGCTCGATGAAGGGCGCGCAGAGCAGCCTGCCTTGCGCGTCGACCACGCCGTCCTCCGCGGGGCGGCGGTCGGGCTGGGGCGTGACACTCGCGAAGCGTGACCGCTCGATCCGGATCTCATGCAGGTCAGGCTTCCCACGCAGCCTGGCATTGACGATTCTCATCGCTGTTCCTCGGAATGGTGACAATACTCGGCCCAGGCGCCCCATCCGCGGCGCCTGGGCCTCGATCATGAATCTCTGGCGACATCGCCTACGTCCGATCGTCGGACGCAGGCCTGCAGGACGGTGTAGGCCAGAGCGGCGGCGCCGACCCCGACCAGCGGCGGCAGGATCGGCGAGAGCAGCGCCGCGCACGACCCCAGGCCGTAGGCGCCCAGCCCCACCCAGTCGAAGTTGGGCAGGCGCGCTTCGGCCATGGCCGGATACCGGCCGCGATAGCGCACCCAGAAGTTGGCCATGATGACGCCGCCGAAGGGCGGAATGAAGGTGCCGAGCAGCACCAGGAAAGGGATCAGCATGTCGTACATGCCGAACACGGCCAGCAGCGTACCGATCGCCGCCCCGACCAGCGTCACCAGTCGGCGCCGCCGTGTGCGGACCAGGTTGCAGCCGGCCACGGCGAAGTTGTAGATGGTGTTGTCCTGGGTGGTCCAGATGTTGAGGAACAGCATCAGCACGGCCAGGACCACGAAGCCCTGCGCCAGCATGATGTCGACGATATCGGCCTGCTGATAGACCAGGGCGCCGAAGGCGCCGGTGATCACCATCAGGCCATTGCCGACACAGAAGGCCAGCATGGTGGCGATGACCGCGATGCGCGGCGAGCGCGCGAAGCGGCTCCAGTTGGTGGCCTGGGTGCCCCCGCTGACGAAGGTGCCGATGATGACGGTCACGGCCGCGGCGAAGGTCATTTCCCCGCTAGGCGTCTGGGCGACCAGCCCGGCCCATCCGCCGGCGTCGGCCAGCCCGGTGAACAAGCTGATCAGGATGAACAGCAGCATGGCCGGCACGGCGAAACGGGACAGCCAGTCAAGGCCTCGATAGCCCACCATGGCGGTCAGGCAGAAGGCGATGCCGAAGAACACCATCAGCGGCGCCTCCGACCAGGCCGGCACCCCGGTGGTCTTGACCAGCACGATGGCGATGGTGGCGGTCCCCCAGGCATACCAGCCGATCTGGGTGAAGCCCAGCAGCATGTCGGACAGCTTGCTGCCCATCTCGCCGAAGCAGAAACGCCCCATGAGCACGGAGTTGAGGCCGCTCTTGCAGGCGATATAGGCCAGCGCCGAGGCATAGCTCCCCAGCAGCACGTTGCCGATCACGATGGCGAGGATCAGGTCCTGGAAAGCGAAGGCGGTACCGATGCTGCCACCCGCCCACATGGTCGCGGTGAAGAAGGTGAAGCCTAGCAGTACCGCCGACGTGGACAGCAACCCCTTGCGCGATGCCCAGGGCACCTCGCTCAGGGGGTAGTCAGAATGAGACATGTGCCTGGTCCTGTCTTGTTATTGTTGAGCGAACGAACGGTCGTTCCCTCCGCTGGCTGCGCGGGGAACCGACCGAGTATGGCAGGGGCGGGCCCCGCTGGCAGGATCACCGTCCCGCCAGCGGGGGGATCGCTATCAACGCTCGACCGGCTGAGGCTCCTGGAGAGCGGTGCGGCGGGCCATGGCCTCGAACACCGGGGTGAAGGGCGGGCGATGCAGGTAGCGTCCGGCGCCGCGCTCGGCCATCAGCTCGCCCTGGCGCCACACGATCTTGCCGTGGCTCAGGGTGTGGGTCGGAATGCCCCGAACGGTACGTCCTTCGAAGATATTGAAGTCGACGTTCATGTGATGGGTCTCCGCCGAGATGGTGCGCGTGCCGTTCGGATCCCAGACCACGATATCGGCATCCGCGCCGACCGAGATGCTGCCCTTGCGCGGATAGAGGTTGAACAGCTTGGCCGTGTTGGTGGAGGTGACCGCCACGAACTCGTTCATGGTCAGCCGCCCACCGTTGACGCCCTCGTCCCAGAGGATCGCCAGGCGATCCTCGACGCCGGCCGTGCCGTTGGGGATCTTGGTGAAGTCGTCACGGCCGGCGGCCTTCTGGTCCTTGCAGAAACAGCAGTGATCGGTGGCCGTGGTGTGCAGGTTGCCGGCCTGCAGGCCGTGCCACAGCGCCTCCTGGTGTTCCTTGGGACGGAAGGGAGGGCTCATGACGTGACCGGCGGCGACGTCGAAGTCCTCGTGACGATAGACACTGTCATCGATGGTCAGGTGTCCCGCCAGCACCTCGCCGTAGACGCGCTGTCCGGCGGTGCGGGCCCGGGTGATCGCCTCCAGCGAATCCTTGCACGACACGTGCACCAGGTAGATCGGCGTGCTCATCGCCTGCGCCACCTGGATCGCCCGGTTCGCGGCCTCTCCCTCGACGAGCGGCGGGCGCGACAGCGGATGCGCCTCGGGCCCGGTGATGCCCTTGTCCAGCATCTCCTGCTGGAGCTGATGGACCAGCTCGCCATTCTCGGCGTGCACGGTGGGCATGGCGCCCAGTTCCAGGCAGCGACGGAAGCTCTTCACCAGGGTCTCGTCGTCCGCCATGATGGCATTCTTGTAGGCCATGAAGTGCTTGAAGCTGTTGACCCCGTGGTCACGCACCAGGGTGCCCATGTCCTCGCGGACGGAGTCGTCCCACCAGGTGACTGCCACATGGAAGGTGTAATCGGCGGCGGCCTTCTCGGCCCATTCGCGCCACTGCTCGTAGGCCTCCATGAGTCGCTGGCCGGGCTTGGGAATCACGAAGTCGATGATGCTGGTGGTGCCGCCGGCCAGCGCCGCCGCGGTGCCGGTGTAGAAGTCGTCGCTGGCCACGGTGCCCATGAAGGGAAACTGCATGTGGGTATGCGGGTCGATGCCCCCGGGCATCACGTACTGCCCGCTCGCATCGACGACCTCGGCGGTATCCGGCACGTCCAGGTTATCGCCGATGGCGGCGATCCGCCCTTCCTCGCAGTAGACATCGGCACGGAAGCTGTGGTCGGCGGTCACGACGGTCCCGCCCTTGATCAGTACGGACATGGTGCTTCTCCTTTCTGGTGTTGGCTCACCCGGTCAGGGTTCACGACGTGGCAGTCACCACGCTGGGTCGGGTCATGCGCATCAGCGCCAGATAGACCACGGCGCCGATGGCGACTCCGACGAACCAGGCATAGTTGTAGAGAGTGCTGAACAGGCTCGGTACGCCGTCCATCAGGCCGGCCGCGGCGAGGAAACCGGGCAGGTTGGGTAGCACGGCGATCACGAAGGCGATGAAGGCATTGACGTTCCAGCCGTTGCGATAGCTGTAGCGACCGTCGTTCTTGAACAGGTCGTCATGGGACAGCTCGGTCCGGCGGATCAGCAGGTAGTCGGCCAGCATGATGCCCGCCAGGGGGCCGAGCAGCGCCGAATAGCCGATCAGCCAGGTGAAGATGTAGGCGCCGGTGCTCTCCAGCAGCTTCCAGGGCATGATGGCGATGCCCAGACCGGCGGTGATGTAGCCCCCCATCCGGAAGGAGATACGCCGCGGGCTCAGGTTGGAGAAACCGTTGGCCGGCGCCACCACGTTGGCCGCCAGGTTGGTGGTCACGGTGGCGATCACCAGGGCAACCAGCGCGATGATCACCGCGAAGCCGCCCATGCGCTCGGTGATGGCCACCGGGTCCCACAGCGCCTCGCCGTAGATCACTACGGTGGCGGAGGCGACGCCGACGGCGATGAAGGCCAGCATCGCCATGGGGATCGGCAGGCCGACCGCCTGACCGATGAACTGGTGCCGCTGGTTCTTGGCGAAGCGGGTGAAATCCGGGATGTTCAGCGCCAGCGTCGCCCAGAACCCCACCATCGCCGTCAGGCCAGGCCAGAAGACCTGCCAGAACTCGCCCTCGCGGGCCCCGCCCTCGACGAACGCCGAGGGCGTCGACAGCATCGGCCCGAAGCCGCCGGCCTTGATCACCGCCCAGATCAGCAGCCCGAAGGACATGGCGATCAGGAACGGTGCCGCGTAGGTCTCCAGCGCCCGGATGGACTCGGTGCCGCGGGCGATGAAGTAGACATGCATGCCCCAGCAGGCCAGGAAGCACAGGAACTGGGCCAGATCGATCCCCAGCCCCGGCAGGGGCTCGCCGACCAGCGCCCGGCCGGTCAGGATATTGAGGATCACGTAGATGGCGGAGCCCCCCACCCAGGTCTGGATGCCGAACCAGCCGCAGCCGACGACGCCGCGCATCATCGCCGCCAGCTTGGCGCCGGAGGTGCCGAAGGAAGCGCGCAGCAGCACCGGGAAAGGAATGCCGTGCTTGGCGCCGGCATGACCGATCAACAGCATCGGCGCCAGCACGATCAGGTTACCCAGAAACACCGTCAATACCGCCTGCCACCAGGACATGCCCTCGGGCACCAGGCTGGCGGCCAGCATGTAGGCCGGCACGCACACCACCATCGCGACCCATAGACCCGCGATGTTCTGCCAGCTCCAGGTTCGATCCTCCTCACCGACCGGGGCCAGGTCGGCATTCCACAGCTCGGGGCAAAAGCCCGGCTTGGGAGCGGCCTGGGCCGCCCCCGTCGTCTCGCTCGTCGTATGACTCATCGTTCAACCCATCGTATTGTTGTTGTCGTTCCGGGATGCGTGACACCCCGGCGGCATCGCCGCGGTGGCGCCGCGTCGTCACTGCTCGGCGAGTTCCTCGTAGGACTCCGGCCGGCGGTCGCGGAAGAACTGCCACCCCTTCCGGACCTCGCGGATCATGTCGAGGTCGATCTCGTGGACCAGTAGCTCGTCGCCATCCTCGCTGGCCTGGGCCTCGATCTTGCCGAGCGGGTTGACGATGTAGCTCGAACCGTAGAACTCGCCCATCTGCTCGTCCCAGGGCGCCTCGCGGCCGACCCGGTTGATGGCACCGATGAACACGCCGTTGGCGGCCGCCGAGGCCGGCTGCTCGAGTTCCCAGAGATAGCGGCTCTTGCCCTTGACGGTGGCGGAGGGATTGACGATGTACTCGGCGCCCTTGAGCGCCAGGGCGCGCCAGCCCTCGGGGAAGTGACGGTCGTAGCAGATGTACACCCCGAGCTTGCAGTAGGCGGTGTCGAAGACTGGGTAACCGCTGTTGCCCGGCTTGAAATACAGCTTTTCCCAGAAGCCGGGCGCCGTGTCGGGGATGTGGTTCTTGCGATACTTGCCCAGGTAGGTGCCGTCGGCATCGATGACCGCGGCGGTGTTGTAGAAGACCCCGGTAACGTCCTCCTCGTAGATCGGCACCACGATGACCATGCGGTAGCGCTTCGCGTACTCCTGCATCAGCCGGGTGGTGGGGCCATCGGGAATGCGCTCCGCGGCGTCATACCATTTCCCGTCCTGGCTCGGGCAGAAATAGGGCTGGGTGAAGACTTCCTGGAAGCAGAGAACCTGTACGCCCTGCCGGCCAGCCTCGTCGATGAGGGGAAGATGTGCCTCGAGCATCCTGTTGCGGATATCGTCGGGACTCATCGACGTCTCGCCCTTGAGGCCCATCTGGATCAGGCCACACTTGAGTGTCGTCATGCTGCACCTCGTTATTGTATTGCGTGCCGAGTTTCCGGCCGCCCGACATTTCCCCTGGAAAAGGCCGGCCGTCATCGCCCGGCTCTCGCCCTGAGAGCGGCCAGTAAAAGTCAGAAAATCGTGTGCTATCCCGGGAGGGTCATCCGGTGGGTTCAGGCAGGTCAATCCATGCTTTCATGAGCATCTCCAAAGCCAAACCGTTATCCAACCTTATGAAATAAATCATATTTTTATGAGGAAAACGGCCGTGAATGTTGTCTTTGTTTTTTTACCTTTTGGTAAAGGTAAGAGTCGTTTCCGGGATGGTCAAGGACGATTTTTACGTTTGGTCAAACTTTTTATTGGCATGCACCAGCCATGGGCCTTCGGGCCGAACAGGCACCACATCGGGGCATGCCTTCGGCAGCGCGGCCAACACGGTAAGGCATCGCCTCCGATACGGCGGAGGCGACGAACGGCGAGGCCCGTGATGGTGACCCCCCTCCCCTGCGCGGCGGCCGGCTCAGCGGGCGAGCGCGGCTTCTCCCGCCATGACACCGCCCCGCAGCACGTCCAGCGCCAGGCCGTCGCGGGCGATCTCGATCCCGGCCGGCAGCGCCGGGCCACCCGCCATCAGCTCGGCATCGAGATCGTGGCCGATGTGGGTCAGATAGGCCCGGGGCACCGCCAGACGCTCGATGATCTGTAACGCCAGGGGCAGGTTGTTGTGGTTGCGCGGCTCGAGATGCGAGGCCGGATGGGTGGCGTCCAGCACCACCACGTCGGGGGCCCAGTCGCGCAGGAAGCGCTCGGTCTCGACGGGCAGGCCGAGGGTATCGGTGAGATAGGCCAGCCGGCCGCCGCCGTCGTCCAGGCAATAGCCCAGGGTCGGCTTGCTGTGATTGAGCGGGACCGGGATCACCGTCAGCCCCTCTAGCTCGAGCGGACGGAAGGGCTTGAGACCCGGCCGGAAATCGAGGATCCCGGCGTTGCGGTAGAGATCCGCGCAGCCTTGGGCATCCTTGGGGCCGTGCACCGGGATCGACTCGCCGCTGCCCCAGCGTAGGTGGAAGAGCCCCTGGACGTGGTCGGCATGGTAGTGGGTCAGCAGGATGGCCGCGGGACGCTCGGCCTCGCAGCTGTCGGCCAGGTCCATGCGCCCGGCGTCGAGCAGGTAGCGCCGCCCGCCGATGCGCACCTCGGCGCAGCAGGGTCCGCGGCGATGGCTGGTCAGCACCCGGGCCCGGGCACAGGCCGGGCAGTCGCAGCCGAAGCGCGGCACCTGGGCGCTGCTGCCGGTGCCCACGAAGCGGAAGTTCATGCCCGACACTCCTCCTCGAGCAGCGCACCCAGCCCGACCAGCGTCTCGGCCAGCGTGCCGCCGTTGTCGACCCGGGCCACCTCGGGCAGGGCCTCGGCCAGTTCGCGGTGGCGCGCCAGTCGAGCGGCGATCCCGGCCTCGTCCTCGCGGCCACGGCCCCGCAGCCGCGCGGCGATCACCGCCTCGGGGGCGGTGACCAGCACCGGCAGCAGGGCATCCCCGAAGCGCGCACGGGCGTCGGGCAGGGCCCGGCGGCTGCCGTTGACCAGCACCGCCCGGCCCCGGGACAGCCAGGCCTCGAGCTCGATGCCGAGCCCGTAGTCCAGCCCGTGGGCCCGCCAGGTCAGGCAGAACAGCCCCAGCCGCCGGCGCGAGGCGAACTCCGCGACGCTGAGCGCCACGGAGTTCTCGGACGACCCGCTGTCGCGGGTCACGTAGCGATGCGCCACCAGCCAGTCGGGGTGGCGGACCCGGGCGGCGTCGAGCAGGGAGTCCTTGCCGACGCCGCTGGCCCCCATCACGTAGACCAGGCGACCCATCAGTGCACCTGCCTGCCGGCGCTCCACACCCGCTGCACCAGGGGATGGCCGTCCACCGGCCTGACCCGCAGCAGGTCGGCGCGCAGCCCCTCGGCCAGCCGGCCCCGGTCGGCCAGACCCACGGCCTCGGCCGGTTGGCGGGTGGCGGTGGCCACGGCGCGGGCCAGCGAATAGCCGCCCTCCATGTCGGCGATGCGGAACACCGCGTCGAGCAGCGCCGCCGGGTAGTAGTCCGAGGAGAGGATGTCGAGCACGCCGAGGCGCACCAGCTCGCTGGCGGCGATGTTGCCGGAGTGCGAGCCGCCGCGCACCACGTTGGGCGCGCCCATCATCACCGCCATGCCCTGGCGGTGGGAGGCCTCGGCGGCCTCGCGGGTGGTCGGGAACTCGGCCACCCGGGTGCCATACTCACGGCTCTCGGCCACGTGGGCGACGGTGGCGTCGTCGTGGCTGGCGAGCGCCAGGCCCAGCGCTCGGCTGCGCTCGGCGATGGCGCGGCGGTGCTCACCGCTGTAGCGCTCGCTGTTGGCCAGCTGCTTGGCGATGAAGGCCTCCAGCGCCCGGTCGTCGAGGCCGTACTTGCCTTGGTAGTAGGTGCGGTAGGCCTCGAGGCTGGCGAACTGTCGCTGGCCCGGGGCATGGTCCATCAGCGAGACCAGCCCCAGCAGAGGCGCATCGGCCAGCGCCTCGAAGCGCGCCAGGGTCTCCGGGTGGCTGACCTCGCAGCGCAGATGCAGGCGGTGGTCGACCCGGGCCAGGCCGTCGTCGACGATGTCGCCCAGGGCGGCGACCATCTGGTGCAGCGCCCCGTGGCGCATGCTCTGCTCGTCCACGTCGCCGATCGACACCGCATCGAACACCGTGGTGATGCCGCTGGCGGCCATCTGGGCGTCGTGGGCGAGCGCCGCCTGGCGCCCCGGCCAGGCCACCTTGGGCCGCGGCTGGAAGTACTTCTCCATGTTGTCGGTGTGCAGCTCGATGAGCCCAGGCAGCAGATAGTCGCCGCCGCAGTCGATGGCCGCGGCCGAGCGGCTCGGAGCCACGTCGACGGCGGCGATGACGCCGTCGCGGATCGCCAGACTGCCCTCGACCACTTCATCGTCGAGCACCAGGCGGGCGTTGGTCAGGATCTGTTCGGGGGCGGTCATCACGGCGTCTCCTGGGAGTCGGGGGCGCTGGCGCGGGCCAGCATATGGCGGTCCAGCGGCAGCAAACGGTCGGCGACACGCTCGCGTACGTCCTCATCGTGGAAAATGCCGAGCATGGCGGTGCCGCGGGCCTTGGCCTCGCGGATCAGCTCGACGACGACGTCGCGGTTGGCGGCGTCCAGCGAAGCGGTGGGCTCGTCGAGCAGCAGCAGCGGATGCTCGCCGATGAAGCCGCGGGCGATGTTGACCCGCTGCTGCTCGCCACCCGAGAAGGTGCCCGGGGGCAGCGACCACAGCCGCTCGGGCAGATTGAGCCGCGCCAGCAGGGCCTCGGCTCGAGGCCGGGCCTCAGCGGCGTCGACGCCGCGGGCCAGCAGCGGTTCCATCACCACCTCCACGGCGGGCACCCGGGGCACCACGCGCAGGAACTGGCTGACGTAGCCGATCACCTCGCGGCGCAGCGCGGGCCAGGCCTGGGGCGGAAGGTCGGCGAGCTCCAGCTCGCCGTCCTCGAAGTGCAGCCGCAGGCTGCCTCCCGAGACCCGGTAGCTGCCGTGGAGCATCTTCAGCAGGGTGCTCTTGCCGATGCCGCTGCGGCCGGCCAGCACCAGGCATTCGCCCGGCGCCAGCGTCAGCGACAGGTCGCGCATCACCTCCAGGCGCAGGCCGCCCTGGCCGTGGAGCACGAAGGTCTTGTCGAGCGACGCGACGCTCAGGAAGGGTTGGGTCATGGCGGTCATCTCGATCTCCTCAGGGCGTCAGCACCGACGACACCAGCAGCTGGGTATAGGCATGCTGCGGATCGTCGAGGATCTGGTCGGTCAGGCCGGCCTCCACCACTCGACCGCGGCGCATCACCATCAGCCGGTCGGCGAGCAGCCGGGCCACGGCCAGGTCGTGGGTCACCAGCACTACGGACAGGCCCAGTTCACGCACCAGGGTGCGCAGCATGTCGAGCAGCCGCGCCTGCACCGAGACGTCCAGGCCGCCGGTCGGCTCGTCCATGAACACCAACCGCGGCCGGGTGACCAGGGTGCGGGCGATCTGCAGCCGCTGCTGCATGCCGCCGGAGAAGTGCCGGGGAGCGTCGTCGATGCGTCCCGGGTCGAGCTCGACCCGACCCATCCAGTCCTGGCCGGCGGCGCGCAGCTGGCCGTAGTGGCGATCGCCCAGGGCCATCAGCCGCTCGCCGATGTTGGCCCCGGCGGAGACGCCGAGGCGCAGGCCGTCGCGGGGATTCTGGTGCACCAGCCCCCACTCCATGCGCAGCAGCGCCCGGCGCCGGGCCTCGCCGATGGCGTAGAGGTCGAGCTCACCGTCGTCGGACGCCCCGTCGAGGCACCGCTCGACATCAGAGTGATAGACGACCCGGCCGGCATCGGGCGTCTCCATGCCGCACAGGGTGCGCAGCAGGGTCGACTTGCCGGACCCCGACTCGCCGACGATGCCCAGCACCTCGCCCTCATGCAGGCGAAAGTCGATATCCTCGCAGCCCTTGCCGGGCCCGTAGAGCCGGGTGACGCCCCGGGCCTCCAGCAGCGCGGGGCGTTCCAGTTGCGGACGCTTCATGCCACTTCCTCCTGACGGCGCTGGCAGTAGTCGGTATCCGAGCAGACGAACATGCGTCCGCCCACATCGTCGGTGATCACCTCGTCGAGGAAGCTGTCCCGGGCGCCGCACAGCGCGCAGGGCTCGTCCCACGCCTGGATCTCGAAGGGGTGGTCCTCGAAGTCCAGGCTCTCGACCCGGGTGTGGGGCGGGATGGCATAGAGACGCTTCTCGCGTCCGGCGCCGAACAGCATCAGCGCCTCGCTAATGTGCAGCTTGGGATTGTCGAACTTGGGAATCGGCGAGGGATCGGTCACGTAGCGGCCGTCGACCTTCACCGGGTAGGCGTAGGTGGTGGCGATGTGGCCGTGTCGGGCGATGTCCTCGTAGAGCTTGACGTGCATCACCCCGTACTCCTCAAGGGCGTGCATCACCCGGGTCTCCTCTTCGCTTGGCTCGATGAAGCGAAGCGGTTCGGGAATCGGCACCTGGAAGACCAGTATCTGGTCGGCCGACAGCGGCGTCTCGGGAATGCGGTGGCGGGTCTGGATGACGTCCGCCTCGGTGGTAGCGGTGGTGGTCTCGACGCCGGCCACCCGTTCGAAGAAGGCGCGGATGCTGACCGCGTTGGTGGTGTCGTCGGCGCCCTGGTCGATCACCTTGAGCACGTCGTCCTGGCCGAGGATGCTGGCGGTGAGCTGCATGCCGCCGGTGCCCCAGCCGTAGGGCATGGGCATCTCGCGGCCGCCGAAGGGCACCTGGTAGCCGGGGATGGCCACCGCCTTGAGCAGGCCGCGGCGGATCATGCGCTTGGTCTGCTCGTCGAGATAGGCGAAGTTGTATCCGTTCATGGGCTCACCTGCTCGGATTCGTTGGTGTCCTGCTCAACTGCGGGTTCCTTCTTCTTGCCCCCGTCATCGACCGTCTCGCGACTGTCCTCGGCACCGTCGGGTTGGCCATGGGCGCGGCGCAGCCGGCGAAGCAGTTCAAGCTCGGACTGGAAGTCCACGTAGTGGGGCAGCTTGAGGTGGGAGACGAAGCCCGAGGCCTCGACGCTGTCGGCATGCGCCAGCACGAACTCGGGCTGCTGGGCGGGGCCCTGTACCGGCTCGCCGAGCTCCTCGGCGCGCAGCGCCCGGTCGACCAGCGCCATGGCCATGGTCTTGCGCTCGTTGCGCCCGAACGCCAGGCCGTAGCCGCGGGTGAACTGGGGCGCCCGATCCCGCGAGCCGGCGAACTGGTTGATCATCTGGCACTCGCTGAGCGCGATCTCGCCGATGCACACCGGGGCCTCGCATTCCTCCACGGCGATCTCCACCTCCAGCGTGCCGATGCGGATCTCGCCGGCGAAGGGGTGGTTGCGGCCGTAGCCGCGCTGGGTCGAATAGCCCAGCGCCAGCAGATAGCCCTCGTCGCCCCGGGCCAGCATCTGCAGGCGGGTAGCGCGATCCACCGGGAAG
Organism: Halomonas sp. B23F22_20; assembly: GCF_043496985.1. Classification (NCBI taxonomy): domain Bacteria; kingdom Pseudomonadati; phylum Pseudomonadota; class Gammaproteobacteria; order Oceanospirillales; family Halomonadaceae; genus Halomonas; species Halomonas sp. B23F22_20. Next base: position 23,363 of record NZ_JBIEKH010000018.1, on the reverse strand, counting down.
TCCGGCGGGTCCCGGGTGATGTCGTAGGGCTCGGCGCCGTCGTCCGTCTCGCGCTCGATCAGCCCCTCGGCATCGAGCTGCTCGAGGATCGGCGGACAGGCCTCCAGCGCCTGCTCGGCGCGAGCCGGCTCGGGTACCTCGCCGTCGGCCAGCTGCAGGAAATCCAGCAGCCGATGGGTGTAGTCATGGGTCGGGCCGAGCACCTGGCCGCCGGGAACGTCCTTGTAGGTGGCGCTGACTCGCCGCTCGAGCCGCATGGCACCAGTGTCCAGCGGCAGCGTCTTGGCCAGTCGCGGCAGGGTGGTGCGATAGGCGCGCAGCAGGAACACCGCCTCGACCAGGTCGCCGCTGGCCTGCTTGAGGGCCAGGGCGGCGAGCTCGGGGTCATAGAGCGAGGCCTCGGCCATCACCCGGTCCACGGCCAGGTTCATCTGCTCGGCGAGCTGGGCCACCGAGAGCGCGTCCCGGTCACGGTCGCCGCGGCGGCGGTCCGCCAGCCAGCGGTGGGCGTTGGCGATGGCCTGCTCGCCGCCTTTCACTGCGACGTACATGCGCGATCCTCCTCGGGGGTAGCGGAAATGGAAGCCTCGATGCGTGTGCTGCGGGGAATCGCCGCCAGGCGCTCGCCGCAACAGAGAATGGCGTCCAGGCCCTGCGGGAAGCGGGCCCGGTTGGCGGCCAGCCGGGTCATCAACGGCGTCGCCTCGCCCACGTCCAGGTCGCGGGTGTCGGGGATGCCGGGCCCGGCCAGCCGCCAGGGACCACCCCCGGCCAGCGTGCCGAGGACCACCAGCAGGGTGGTGCTGCGGTCGGGGTAGGCATCGCTGCCCTCGGCGAAGGCTGGGCTTGAGTCCCGGCCCGGAGCTACCAGGGTCGCCGGGGTGACCAGGGCGAAGTCGGCCTCCTCGGGCGTGGCGGCCCTCCGGCAGCCGGTATGGAAGGTCACCGCCTCCACCAGGCCGCCGGCCTCGAGGCCCGGGGCGATCCACAGCCGGGTGTCCAGGTCGCACAGCGACAGCAGGGTCGCCCACAGCGCCGGACCGATGGCCGCGTCCTCGGGCACCGCCGGCGCCGCGGCGTCATGCAGGGTGCCCGGCTCGGCCATGGCCGCGAGCACGCGGCGGAAGTGGCGTTGTCCGTCCTGGACGGGGTCGGAGAAGGCTTGCCAGCGCATCATCATTCGCCTCGTACCATCGTGAAGAAGTCCACCCGGGTCGCCGCCGCGGCGCGCGAGGCCTGCTCGCGGGCCGCGTCCAGTTCCCGGGCCAAGGGGGCCATCAGCTCGGCGTCGATGCGCTCGGCCCACTCGGGGCGATGGGCGCAGGCGTCGACCAGCGCGATCAACTCGGCGTGGCGATGGTCGCGGCCGGCCACCCAGCCGTGGCCTAGAGTGGCGCCGTCGTCCAGCGTCACGCTGGCCCGGCTCAGGGTCATCTCGCCGAGATTGAAGGCGTTGCCGGTGCCGCCCATGCGGCCGCGCACCATGGCCATGCCGGTCTCGGGGCCGCGCACGCAGCGGTGCGTCACGGGAAGGGCCAGCTCGGCCCAGCCTTCCTCCAGGCGCTCGCGGGGGGTCAGCGCCAGCAGGCGCTGGCGCTGCGCCTGGGTCTGGGGCTGGGTCTCGGGCAGAGGGGTCTGCTTCATGGGAACACCTCGTCGGGGTCCGTCAGGGAGTGATCGAAATCGATGTGATAGGCCAAGCGGTCGGCCCGGGCGCGGCTGACCGAGACCTCCACCAGGCGGCCGGTCGCGTCGACGTTGTCGCTGGTCAGTGCCAGCAGCGGCGCCCGGTGGGGACACTGCAGCAGTCGGCTGTCCTCGGGGTCGGCCTGGAGGGCCTCGAGGCGCACCCGACGACGCCGCAGGCGCAGGCCGTAGTGCTGGTCGAGCAGCGCCCGGGTGGAGCCGCCGCGATAGCGGTCGACCCAGCCCGGCACTCGCGTCGGGTCGAACCAGTGGCGCAGCCGCAGCAGCGGGGCGCCGTCGACACAGCGCAGCGTCTCCACCCTCAGCAAGGGGGTGCCGCGGGACGCCTCGAAGCGCTGGGCGATGGCCTCGGGCGGCTCGTCGAGGCCCTGGTCGAGGCAGCGGGTCTCGGTGGCCATGCCCCGCTCGGCCAGGTTGTGGGTCACCTTGCTGCCGGCGTGGACGGCGTAGTCCAGGCGGCGGTCGACGACCTGGGTGCCGCGCCCCTGATGGCGGGTGACCATGCCGGCGGCGACCAGCTCGTCCAGGGCGCGGCGCACGGTGTGGCGATTGACGGCGAAGCGCCTGGCCAGTTGGGACTCGGCGGGCAGCAGGTCGCCGGGGCCGTAGTCGGCACGCACCTCCCGGGCCAGGGTGTCGGCCAGGGTTCGGTAGCGGGGTTGAGCGGCGCCGGTCGCGGAAAGTTGTCTAGACATCTCGCCTCCTGGCAAAGCGCTTGCGAACAAGCGCCCGTGTCTCGGTTCAGATGAAACGCTTGCGCACGCGCTGGGAGGCCATATCGAGCAGGGTCACCGCGACGATGATCACCAGCATGATGGTGGCCGTTTCCTGGTACTGGAAACCGCGCATGGTTTCCCACAGCGCCACGCCGATGCCGCCGCCGCCGACCATGCCGAGCACGGTGGCCGAGCGGATGTTGGACTCGAAGCGATACAGGCTCACCGAGATCCACAGCGGCAGCACCTGGGGGATCAGCCCGAAGACGATCTCCTCGATGCGCCCCGCGCCGGTGACCCGGATGCCCTCCATGGGACCGGCCTCGCTGGCCTCCACGGCCTCGGAGAACAGCTTGGCGAGCACGCCGGTGGTATGGACGAACAGCGCCAGGGTGCCGGCGAAGGGCCCCAGGCCGACCGCGACCACGAACAGCATGGCGAACACCAGCTCGTTGATAGCACGGCAGGCATCCATAAGCCGGCGCATCGGATGGTGGATCCACCAGGGACTGAGGTTTTCGGAGGACAGCAGGCTGGCCGGGATGGCCACCAGCACCGCCAGCAGGGTGCCCCAGATGGCGATCTGCACGGTGACCAGCATCTGGTCGACGTAGTGCCCCAGGTTGCCAAAGGCCAGCGGGAAGAAGTCGCCGGCCAGATCGGCCATGTTGTCGGCGTTGGTGACCAGCAGGCCGGGGCGTATCTCGGCGCCCTGCCAGGCCCAGGAGAGCACGCCAAGGGCGACCGCCCAGCCCAGCAGCGTGGTCCAGCCGCGCTTGCCGGCCGCGGCGGCGTTCAAGGTGGAAGACTGACTCATGATGCTCGGCTCCGGGCGGGAGGAGCGGACTCCTCCCGGGTTCCAGTGGTTCGGTTCAGCTAGCCTGGGCGGCGGCGGCCTGCTCGGCCTCGGCAGCCTCGAGGCGGGCGTTCAGCTCGTCGAGGCGGGCGTTCAGCTCGTCGAGACGGGCGTCGAGCTCGGCCAGCTTGGCCTCGCGCTCGTCGGCGGACAGGCTGGTGTCTTCCGCCACCTGGGCGCGTTGCTTGAACAGCTCGAGCTGGCGAATCGGCAGCAGCTGGTCGTTGGTGGACGGCGCGAAGCCGGACCACTGCAGCGGCTCGAGGATCGCCTGCTCGCCTTCGCCCTCGCCGTAGGCGTAGAAGAAGTCGCGCAGCTCGCCCTTGAGCTCGTCGGACAGGTTCTCGCGCCACACCAGCGGGTCGGAGGGGATCAGCGGCGATTGCCAGATCACCTTGATCCGCTCGGCCTTGTCCGGGTGCACCTCCTCCAGGCGCTCCATGCTTTCGGTGTTGAAGGTGGCGACGTCCACCTGGCCATTGGCCACCGACAGGGCATTGGTCTCGTGGCTGGAGTTGAGGGTGCGCTTGAAGGCGGTGGCGGGGTCGACACCGTTGCGGGCGAAGACGTAGTAGCCCGGCACCAGGAAGCCGGAGGTGGAGTTGGGATCGCCGTTGCCGAACACCAGCTCGGAGGCGTTGGCCAGCACGTCCTCGACGCTCGAAAGCTCGCTATCCTGCTGGGTGATCATCAGGCTCCAGTAGCCTGGGTCCCCGTTGGCGGCCACGGTCTGGGCGAAGATCTCGCCGCCGGCCCGGTCCACGGCTTCCATGGCGGACTTGTTGCCGTACCAGGCCAGGTCGATCTGGTCGAAGCGCATGGCCTGGATGACCGCCGCGTAGTCGGTGGCGAAGAAGGGCTCGACCTCGCGGTCCAGGGCCTCGGACAGGTCGGCCAGGAAGGGATCCCAGAGCGGCGCCTGGTTCTGGCTCGACTCGGTGGAAATGATGCCGAATTTCAGCGGCTCCTCGGCGGCGACGAAGGGGCTGGCGGCCAGGCTGACGCCGGCGATCAGCGGCAGGGTCAGGCGACGGAAGGACGTGAACGACATGGGAGGGTCTCCTCGGTGATAAAGCCTTGCGGGCATCAGCCCAGGGCGCCGACGGGCGCCGCCAGGTCGACGGACGGGGTGCGGGTCCTGAGCTCGTCGAGCCCGGCATTTTCGTAGAGCGCGGTGAGACGGGCATCGGTGAGCTCGCCGATGGGGCCGTCGAAGTAGAGGCGGCCCGCCTTGAGGGCGATGGCGCGTTTGCAGAAGCGACGGGCGACCTCGACCTGATGCAGGGTGATCACCACGGTGCGGCCGTCCTCGGCGTTGATGCGCTCGAGGATCTGCATCACCTCCCGGGCGCTGCGCGGGTCCAGCGAGGCGATGGGCTCGTCGGCCAGAATGACGTCGGTGTCCTGCATCAGCACCCGGGCGATGGCCACTCGCTGCATCTGGCCGCCTGATAGGGTATTGGCGCGCTGGTCAGCCAGCGCCTCCAGGTCCACCCTGGCCAGGGCGCGCCTCGCCATGTCCCGTTCCTCGGGCGTGAAGCGACCCAGCAGCGCGCGTCCCCGGGGCATGCAGCCCAGGCGACCGATCAGCACGTTGGTGAGCACGCTCAAACGCCCCACCAGGTTGAACTGCTGGAAGATGTAGCCGGTGCGGCAGCGCTGCTGGCGGGAGGCCCGGGCGAGACGCCCGCCGGCCTGCACCTCGCGGCCCTGGAGCCGGACGCAGCCGGCGCCGCTCCGATCGCCACGGGTCAGGCCGATCAGGTGGCGCAGCAGGGTGGACTTGCCGGAGCCGGAGGGCCCGATCAGGGCGACCATCTCGCCGGCATGGATCGTGAAGTCGATGTCGCGCAGCACGGGATGCTGCCCGAAGGTCTTGCTCAGCCGCTCGACAACGATACTGGGAATCGACATGACGCCTCTCCTCTTGGAATGGCGTCAGTGTCGTGGTTCAAGATGAAGGGAACTTGTCTAGACAATGTCGATACGGTGACATCCTGCACCGCCCGGCTCGGCACCACAGCTCCAGGGCCGACAGGAAATCATGCAAAATCAGTCGACTACGCAGCAGCGTCACGAAACAGCAACCCAGTCGACACGTCAGCGTCACACGCCGGGCGACATCAGGCCACGGTGATCACCCGGCACGGGGCGACATGGCTGACCTTGTGGGAGGTACTGCCGAAGATCATGCCGTGCATGTCGCTGACCCCGCGGCTGCCCATCACGATGGCATCGACACCGCGTTGCTCGGCCTCCTTGAGAATAGCGGCGGCAGGGGTCCCCTGACGGATCACTGTCTCGACCTCGAGGCCGGACAGGTCGACGCTGTCCTGGACTTTTGTCAGGGCCTGTTCGGCGTCGGCCTTCAACGAAGCGGCAATCTCGTTCCAGTTCTCCGCGGTGAAGGGCTCGGGGGTGCCGCCGGTGAACAGGCCCATGTTGCCCGGTGGGTATTCGGCCACGGTCATCAGGATGAGGGACGCGGCACAGCCCCGGGCCAGCTGGGCCGCGACGCCCAGCGCCTGGACGGAATGCTCGGAGCCATCGACAGGCACCAGTAGCGACGTGAACATGATTTCCCCCCTGGCCAAGCCTTGGCGGGAGGCCGGATGGCCTCGCCTCACTCTCTCAGCCTAGCCGGTGGCGGCACCGGCACCAGCACCAAGCCCACCCGCCTTGACCGACGTCAATCCTCGTCGTCGGCCAGGCGTCGCGCCAGGGCCTTGCGCGCCTTGTTGCGCCGGTAGAGCTTCACCAGGGCGATCCACAGCGCCGCCACCACCATGGCGGCCAGGGTCCAGCCCTGCCAGGGACGGGCGGCATCGCCGAGGACGGTTTCCAGGGTGATGATGAGGATGAAGCCCAGGGCCTGGCTGGCGATCGCCAGGGCCCGCAGGGTATCGAAGGCCTGTCGTGCCATGAACGCTCCTGCTGATGACAGCCCCGCCCACCGGCAGTAGGCTTGGCGAGGAAAATCCGCCTAGTGTACCCGGTCCGGCGCGACGCGCCGAGCCTGCTAAAGAGAACCCAAGGAGAGACCCCGCCACGCCATGGACGCCATCGCCCTGGGACCCGTGCTGGTCCCGCTGCCCCGCCTCTACGCCCTCGCCTGCGCCCTGCTGCTGCTCGCCGCCGGCGCCTGGCTGCTGGGCCTGCCCGGAGGCCGACGAGCCCGCTGGTTCAACGGCCTGGTCATCGCCTGGATAGTCGGCGCCCGACTGGGCCATGTGGCACTCAACCTGGCCGCCTACCAGGCGGATCCGCTGGCGGCGCTCAAGCTGTGGCTGCCGGGCTATCATGGCGTGTTCGGCCTCGTGGCGGCGCTGGCCTGGAGCGCCTGGACGCTGCGCGACCGCCTGGGCGCCATGTATCGCGCTCTGGGCCTCACCCTGGGGGCTTCGCTGGTGTGGCTGGGCCTGATGAGCTGGGCCCCGCTGGGCAGCGGCATCACGCCGAGCGCCCTGCCCGACCTCACCCTCGAGAATCTCGAAGGTGAGCCGGTCGACCTGGCCGGGCTCTCGGGCCAACGGGTCATCGTCAACCTCTGGGCCACCTGGTGCCCGCCCTGTCGCCGCGAGCTGCCGCTGCTCGCCGAGACCGATGCCCGGGACGACATCACCGTGGTGGTGGTCAACCAGGGCGAGGACCTGCTGCCGGTGGCGCGTTACCTCGATGCCCAGGGGCTGGCCTTCGAGCACGCCCTGCTCGACCCGCGCCAGTCGCTGATGGTGGAGACCGACGCCCCGGGGCTGCCCACCACGCTGCTGTTCGACGCCGAGGGCCGTACCCTCGAGCGCCACGTGGGCGAGCTGACCCGGGCCCTCCTGGACGACTGGCTGGATAACGGTGAGGGGTAAGGCACAAGCTCCCGACGATATCCCGAGCGAGCCGCGATTGCCCGAGAAACGCCAAGGAGGCTCTTAAGCCACGCCGGGGATTGCTGTAAGATACCGCGCCCTGTCGCCGAAGGCCGGGCGTGGCCAGCGGCGCGAGAACCGATCCCTAGCATCCCCGAGGCACCATGAGCGACTTCTCTCCCGGCCAGCGCTGGATCAGCGATGGCGAGGCCGAACTCGGCCTGGGTACCATCCTCAACTGCGACCCCCGCAGCGTCACCGTCCTCTTCGGCGCCAGCCAGGAAACCCGCACCTACAGCAGCCAGCACGCTCCCCTCACCCGGGTGGTCTTCGGCAGCGGCGACCGCATCCAGTGCGCCGAGGGCTGGCAGATGACCGTCGACGACAGCAAGGAAGCCGGCGGCCTGATCGTCTACATCGGCGAAGACGACCAGGGCGAGGTCCGCGAACTTCCCGAGGCCAGGCTGGCCGACACCATGCAGTTCGACCAGGCCCGCGACCGCCTGCTGACCGGGCAGGTCGACCGCAACGACTGGTTCGACCTGCGCTTCCGCACCCTGCACCATCATCATCGCACCGAGCAGAGCCCGGCGCTGGGACTGGCCGGGCCGCGCATCGACCTGATTCCGCACCAGCTCTACATCGCCGACGAGGTCGCCCGCCGCCAGGCGCCCAGGGTGCTGCTGGCCGACGAGGTCGGCCTGGGCAAGACCATCGAGGCCGGCCTGATCCTGCACCGTCTGCTGCTCAGCGGCCGCGCCGAGCGGGCGCTGATCCTGGTGCCGGCGAGCCTTACCCACCAATGGCTGGTGGAGCTGCTGCGCCGCTTCTCGCTGGAGGTCACCCTGCTCGACGAGCAGCAGAGCCAGGCCCAGGGCGACGGCAACCCCTTCGAAGCCGGTCAGCTGGTGCTGGCCAGCCAGGACTGGCTGTTCGCCAATCCTCACCGACAGGCCCAGGCCGAGGCCGGCGACTGGGACCTGCTGATCGTCGACGAGGCCCACCACCTGGAGTGGCGCGAGAACGGCGAAGAGGTCGGCGCCGGCTATGCCTGCGTCGAGCGACTGGCCGGCGCCGCCACCGGCCTGCTGCTGCTCACCGCTACCCCCGAGCAGATGGGCCAGGAAAGCCACTTCGCTCGACTGCGCCTGCTCGATCCGGACCGCTACCACAGCCTGGCGGCCTTCCAGGAAGAGGAGCGTCACTACGTCGAGGTGGCCACCGCTATCGAGGCCCTGACACGCCTGCCCGGTGACGCCGCCGCGCGCGATGCGGTGGCCGCGGTCGCCGACGATCCCGACAGCGCGGCGCTGCTCGATACCCTGGATGACGCCGAGAGCGACGAGGCCCAGCGCGCCTCGGCCCGCGACCAGCTGCGCGACCAGTTGCTCGACCGCCACGGCACCGGCCGAGTGATGTTTCGCAACAGCCGCCGCCACGTCGGCGGCTTCCCCGAGCGACGCCTGCACGTCGAGCGCCTCGAGCCGCCTTCCGCCTACCGTCGGGTACTGCGTCGCCTGGCCCGGGACGAGGACTACCTCGACGAACTGCTGATCGAGACCGGCCTCGACCACCCCGAGGTGCTGATCTACCTGGACACCATGTACCAGGCGCTGGCCGACGACCCGCTCAATGCCGAGCCCTGGTGGCAGTTCGACCCGCGCGTGACCTGGCTGCTGGAGCGCCTCACCGAGCTCGGCGACGACAAGATCCTGGTCATCGCCCACGACCGCGAGACCGCCCAGGGCCTGGCCGACGGCCTGCGGGTGCTGGGCGGCGTGCACGCCCCGGTGTTCCATGAGGATCTCACCCTGGTCGAGCGCGACCGCGCCGCGGCGGCCTTCGCCGATGCCGAGGACGGCTGCCAGGTGCTGGTGTGCTCGGAGATCGGCTCGGAGGGCCGTAACTTCCAGTTCTGCCGTCACCTGGTGATGTTCGACCTGCCGCTGCATCCGGATCAGCTCGAGCAGCGCATCGGGCGGCTCGACCGCATCGGCCAGCGCCACGCCATCGAGCTGCACGTGCCGGTGTTCGCCGACAGCCCCGGCGAGCAGCTGCTGCGCTGGTACCAGGAGGGCATGGATGCCTTCAGCGCGCCCCACGGCCTGGGCGGCGAGCTCTACGAGGCCTTCGGCGACGCCCTGGCCGACGCCCTGCTCGACGCCGAGAGCCTGGACGAGGTGATCACCGAGACCCGCGAGCTGTTCGACCGCCGGCTGGCCGAGCGCGACGCCGGGCGCAACCGCCTGCTCGAGCTCAACGCCTGCCGCCCGCAGCGTGCCGAGTCCACCATCGCGGCGATCCGCGAGCTGGATGAGGATCGAGCCCTGCGCCGCTATATCGACCAGGCGCTGGACATCTTCGGCGTCGACGCCAGGGATCTGGGCGGCAACATCCAGCACCTGGTGCCCGGCCCGCAGATGCTCGACGGCCTGCCGGGGCTGGTGAAGGGCGAGGATGGCTTCTCGGCGACCTTCTCCCGGGAGCGCGCCCTGGCCCGGGACGACGTCCAGCACCTGTCCTGGGAACACCCGCTGACCCGCGAGATGATGGGGCGCATCCTCGACGGCACCATGGGCAACACCGCGCTGGCGCTGCTCAAGCACCCCTCCATCCCCGGGGGCCGACTGATGACCGAGCTGGTGTTCCGCACCCACTGCCCGGCGCCCAAGCGGCTGCACCTCAACCGCTTCCTGCCGCCCACCGCAGTGCGCGTGCTGCTCGACGAGTCCGGCGCCAACCTGACCGCCAAGGTCTCCTTCACCGGGCTCTCCAAGAACCTGCAGAAGGTAAAGAAGGCGGTAGCCCGCGACCTGATCAAGAGTCGCCACGACCAGCTTCGCGAGCTGCTCGACCGCGCCGAGGCCGAGGCCGAGCGAGAACTGCCGAGCATCGTCGAGGCGGCCCAGGCGCGCATGCGCGAGGCGCTGGATGCCGAGCTGACCCGCCTGGAGGCCCTGGCCCGGCGCAACCCGGCGGTGCGCGAGGACGAGCTGACGGCGCTGCGCGAGGAGCGCGCCGCGCTGGACGCCGCCATCGAGGGCACCCGACTACGGCTGGACGCGGTGCGAGTGATCGTCACCATCGACGAGAACACCCGCTAGGCGATCCGACCGGACGAGCCCGGTCGCCGCGTCCAACCAAGAGCCCCCGCCGGCACGCTGCCGGCGGGGGCTCATCGTTTCAGAACATGGAGATACGTCTCAGCCGAGGATATCGGTCAAGGCATCCTCCAGGGTCGGAAAGCGGAAGGTGAAGCCGGCCTCTTCCAGGCGCGCCGGGCGCATGTCGGCGCCGGTCAGCAGCAGCCGCGACATCTCGCCGAAAGCGATCTCCAGCGCCTTGGCCGGCACCGGCAGCAGCGCCGGGCGGTGCAGGTGACGGGCCAGCAGACGGGTGAACACGGCATTGGTGACCGGGTGCGGGGCGCTGCCATTGAAGGCCCCGTCGATATCATCGCGCTCGATGAGAAAGAGGATGGCGCCCACCAGGTCCTGACGATGCACCCAGGGCATGAACTGGCGACCGTCGCCGAAGCGCCCGCCCAGGCCCAGGCGAAAGGGCGGCAGCATGCGCTGCAGCACGCCGCCGCCGGCGTCCAGCACCAGCCCCAGCCGCAGGATCGCAAGCCGCGTGCCATGGGCGGTGACGCCTTGCGCGGCCTCCTCCCAGCGTCGGCACAGGCGATGGGCGAACTCGTCGTGGGGCGGCGTTTCCTCGGTCACTGCCGCGTCGCCCTGATCGCCGTAGTAGCCCATGGCCGAGGCCGACACCATCACCCGCGGGGCACTCCCTTGGGTGGCCTCCAGTTGCTCGCAGAGCTGCACCAGTTCACGGGTGGCATCGAGCCGGGAATCGAGCAGCCGCTGCTTCTGCGCCTCGCTCCAGCGCTTGCCGGCGATCGACTCACCTGCCAGGTTGACCAGCGCCTCCGGCGGCGCGTCGACGAAGTCCAGTGCCGAGCGTCTAACGTCGGCGCCCTCGGGCAGGCGTATCCGAGCCTGCGCCGGGTCTCGAGACACCACCTGGACCCGATGCCCTGCCTCGACGAGCCGGCGACACAGCGCCTGACCGACGAAACCACTGCCACCAGTGATCAGCACGCGCATATGATTCTCCCTGTCACGCGATGCATGGGTGTTATACAGCTGTTGTACACCTCTGCTAGTCTAGCGGTAAAGTCGCGCCGCTGCAGGACCAGCCCCGCCGGCGGCACCCAAGAGGAGACCCACCGCGATGACCGATGCCCTGATCCTGATGGCCCACGGCTCCAGCGACCCCAACTGGCGGGCGCCCTTCGAACGCCTGGCCGAGCAACTGAGCGCACGCCTCTCCACGCCGCTGCGACTGGCCTACATGGAAATCTGCGCCCCCTCATTGGAGGATACCGTGGCGGAACTCGCGGCCGAAGGGACCACCCGTGCCGAGATCCTGCCGCTGTTCTTCGCCGCCGGCCGTCATCTGCGCCGCGACGTGCCCGCCCAGGTGGCCGCCCTGGGCGAAGCTCACCCCGAACTGAGCCTGACCCTGCTGCCGCCGGTGGGCGAACATCCCGCCTTCGTCGAGGCCCTGGCGGCCGTGATCGCCGAGCGGGCCGGTGAGCCAGAGTGAGTCGACGTGTTGTACATCGCTCGGATTTTGTACAAAATTATCGACTGAACGCCCTTTTCCCGTCATCGACTCCACTACCGAGGCAGAGACGCGCATGAGCGATCAGGCGAACCACCCGGCCGATGCGCCGCTCTATCCGATTCGCGAGGTCTCGCGCCTGACCGGCGTCAACGCCGTAACGCTACGCGCCTGGGAGCGTCGCTATGGACTGATCCGCCCCAAGCGCACGCCCAAGGGCCATCGTCTCTACGCCAAGGACGACATCGCGCGGGTCGAGCGAATCCTGCAATGGCTCAATCGTGGCGTCCCGGTCAGTCAGGTGCGCGAACTCCTCGAGCAGCCCGAGGCCGTGGAGGCGCCGCCCCCCGCGGCTGGCGACTGGGAGAACCAGCGTCACCAGTTGATCACCGCCGTGGAGGCGCTCGACCTCGAACGCCTGGAAGCGCTGTTCAATCAGGGACTGGCGCTCTATCCGGTAACCACTTGCCTCGATGAGCTGTGGCAACCGGTGCTCCGCGAGCTGGAGGAACGCTGGGACGATCGCCTGGGCGCAGACCTTCAGCGCCGCGCCCTCGAATCCTTCCTGCGCACCCGTATCGGCACGCGCCTCTATCACGCCAATGCCCTGGCCAGCGGGCCGACGCTGCTGATCGTGCCGCTGCCCGACGATGGCCCGCTGTGGGGGCTGCTCGCCGCCCTGGCCGCCGCCGATCGAGGCTATCGCGTGCAGTGGCTGGACGCGCCCCTGCCGGCCCAGGAGCTGCCGCTCGCCGTGGAGCGCTTCCATGCCCAGGCCCTGCTGCTGGCCAGCGGCCGCGCCGAGCGCGCCGATCTGGTGCGCCGCCAGCTACCGCGACTGGCCGAGCAGCTCGAGGTGCCGCTGACCCTCTGCGGGCCGGTCGCCCGCATCCGACAGGGCGATCTTGAGGGCTCCGGCGTGGAAGTGCTCGGCGACGACCTGACCCACGCCATGAAGCGCCTGACCTCCCTGACCCAAGCCGCCTGAACGGAGACGCCGATGTCCCCGACCCTGGTCTGGTTCCGTAGTGACCTGCGCATCCACGACAACACCGCCCTGGCCGCGGCGGCCCAACGCGGGCCGGTAATCGGCGTCTTCCTGCGCTGCGCGCCCCAGTGGCGCGAGCACGGCCACGGCGCCAACAAGCTCGACTTCTGGCGGCGCGGCGTCACAGCGCTCTCCGAATCGCTGGCCGGGCTCAATATTCCCCTGCTGCATCGCGATATCGAGCGCTTCGACCAGGCCCCGGCGACGCTGCTAACCCTGGCTCGGGAGCTCGGCGCCGAGGCCCTGCACTTCAACCGCGAGTACCCGCTCGACGAGGCACGCCGCGACGCCGCGGTGATCGAGGCCTTCGAGCACGCCGGCCTGGCCGCCCACGGCCATCGCGACGCCGTGGCCTTCGCCCCGGGCGAGCTGCTCACCGGCAAGGGGGATTTCTATGGCGTCTTCACGCCCTTTGCCAAGGCCTGGCACAAGGCGATCACCGCCGACCGCCTGGCACTGCACGATGCCCCCGAGCCCCAAGCCAGGCTGTCCATCGACGCCGATCCGATTCCCGAGCTGCCCGAACTCGAGGACACGCCCATCGACGGCCGCCGGTGGCCAGCCGGCGAGAGTCCCGCCGCGGATCGCCTGGAGCGCTTCCTGCGCTTTCGCGGCCGGTACTACGACGACCAGCGCGACTTCCCGGCGATCCGCGGCACCAGCGAGCTCTCGCCCTATCTGGCGCTGGGCATGATCTCTCATCGGCAGTGCATGCAGGCGGTGATGGCCGAGAACGACGGCGCCCTGGCCGACGGCGACGCCGGCCTCACGGCCTGGGTCGGCGAGCTGATCTGGCGCGAGTTCTACCAGCACATCGCCGCGGGCTTCCCCAGGGTATGCCGCCATCGCGCCTTCCAGCGCCACACCGAGGCGCTGCCGTGGCGCGACGACGAGGCCGGCTTCCAGGCCTGGTGCGAGGGACGCACCGGCTATCCCATCGTCGATGCCGCCATGCGCCAGCTCGTCGCCACCGGCTGGATGCACAACCGGCTGCGCATGGTCACCGCCATGTTCCTGTCCAAGCACCTGCTGATCGACTGGCGCCGCGGCGAGGCCTTCTTCCTGCGCCACCTGGTCGACGGCGAGTTCGGCGCCAACAACGGCGGCTGGCAGTGGGCCGCCTCCACCGGCACCGATGCCGCGCCCTACTTCCGCATCTTCAACCCCACCACCCAGTCCCAGCGCTTCGATCCGGAGGGCCGGTTCCTCGCCGAGTGGCTACCCGAGCTCGACGAGCTGCCGCCCAAGGCCCGCCACGCCCCGAACGGCGACCTGCTGAGCAGCGTCGACTATCCAGCGCCGATCGTCGAGCACAAGGCCGCCCGCGCCCGGGCGCTGGACGCGTTCAAGAACCTGCCCGCCTCCTGAGGCGGGCGCCGCCCGCCTCTCTCTTCTTCACCGCCCAGGAGGTCGTCATGGCACCGGACCCGGCACTGGAGGCCTTCTGCGCCTTCTACAACAAGCTGGACAAATCCTGTACAAAAAATCTGCACAAGATATATACTCAAAACGTCAGTTTCGTCGATCCGTTGCATCGCATCGACGGGCTGTCGGCCCTGGAGCGCGACTTCGCTGGCTTGTACGAGAACGTGACGACATGTCGATTCGTCTTTCACGAGCAGCAGCGGCTCGGCAATGTCGCCTTCGTGACCTGGACGATGCACCTGGCTCACCGCCGCCTGGCAAGGGGCAAGGAGATCACGGTGGAGGGCGCCTCGAGACTGGTCTTCGCGGCCGACGGTTCGGGGCGAGTGTGCCACCACCGGGACTACTTCGATGCCGGCGAGCTGCTCTACGAACGACTGCCGCTGCTGGGTTCGCTGGTGCGCTGGACGAAGCGCCACGCCGCGGGAGGCTGAAACCGATACACCGCCTCTCGCGTATCCACCGAGAGAGAGGATGCGCCACGATGAGAGGAGGCAAGATGACGGCACCCCACACGCCCCGCTGCATATGGCTGACCGGCGCCACCTCCGGTATCGGTCACGCCGTGGCGACGCGGCTGCTCGATCAAGGCCATAGGGTCGCCCTCAGCGCCCGCCGCCACGACGCTCTGGAGGCACTTGCCGGCGACCGCGACAACGCCCTGCTGCTGCCGCTGGACGTCAGCGACCGCGACGCCGTGCTGGCCGCCGGTGACCGCATCGCCGCCCGCTTCGGGCGCCTCGACCTGGCGCTGTTCAATGCCGGCACCTGCGAGTATCTGGACGCCAGGCATTTCGATTCCGAGCTGTTCATGCGCGTGTTCTCGGCCAACCTCTTCGGCGTCATCCATGGCGTGGAGGCCGCGCTACCGCTGCTGCGTCAGGCACGGGCCCAGGGCATCAGACCGCTGCTGGCCGCTACTTCCAGCGCCTCGGCCTACCTGCCGTTGCCGCGTGCCGAGGCCTACGGCGCCTCCAAGGCGGCGCTCAGCCATTTCCTGGAGTCCCTGCGCCTCGACCTGGCTGGCGAGGGGATCGATGTCAGCATCATTCACCCCGGGTTCGTGAAGACGCCCCTCACCGACCGCAACGATTTTCCGATGCCGATGCGCGTCGGCGTCGATCAGGCCGCCGAGGCGATCCTCAAGGGCCTCGAAGCACATCGCCTGGACATCCACTTCCCACGCCGCTTCACCCTGGCGCTGAAGCTGCTGGGCATCCTGCCGCCGGGGCTGCGCTTCCGCCTCGGCAGGCGCCTGGCCCGCGATTCCGCCGCTACGGAGACCTCGTCATGACGTCGCTCGCCGGACCCTCTTCGCCCCAACGCCGCCAGCGTATCGCGGTGATCGGCAGCGGCATCGCCGGCATGGCCGCCGGCTGGTACCTGTCATCCCGGCACGAGGTCACGCTGTTCGAGGCCGCCCCTCGGCTCGGCGGCCACACCGCTACCGTGGATGTCGAGCTCGAGGGCCGTCATTACGCCATCGACACTGGCTTCATCGTCTTCAACGACTGGACCTATCCTCACTTCCAGCGCCTGCTGGATACCCTTGGGGTGGCCAGCCAAGCCACCGAGATGAGCTTCTCGGTGCACGAAACGGCGCGCGACTTCGAATACAATGGTCACAGCCTGCCACGGCTGTTCGCCCAGTGGACGAACCTGCTGCGGCCGAGCTTCCACGGCCTGCTGCGCGACATCCTGCGCTTCAACCGCGAGGCCACTGAGGCGATAGTCGACGACCGGCTGCCGGCGGACCTGACCCTCGGCGAGTACCTGGACGCCGGCGGCTACGGCGAGGGCTTCCAGCGCCACTACCTGCTGCCGATGGGCGCGGCCATTTGGTCTGCCAGCATCGGCGAGCTGCGCGCCTTCCCGGCGCGCTTCTTCGTGCGCTTCTTCCATCACCACGGCCTGCTGTCGGTCAACGAACGGCCGCAGTGGTACACCCTGGTCGGTGGCTCGCGGTCCTATATCCCGGCGCTGACCGCGCCCTACGCCGAGCGCATCCGGCTGGCGACCCCGGTGCGCGGCCTTCGCCGCGGCGACGACGGGGTATACGTGCGCAGCGACGCCGGCGAGGAACGCTTCGATCAGGTGGTGTTGGCCTGCCACGCCGACCAGGCCCTGGCATTGCTCGACGATGCCAGCCCCAACGAGCGGGCGATCCTGGGCGACCTGCCGTACCAAGACAACGAGGTGGTGCTGCACACCGACACCCGACTGCTGCCGCGCCGCAAGCGCGCCTGGGCGAGCTGGAACTACCGGCTCGACGGCCGCGGCGACGACGCCCGGGTCTCGGTGACCTATGACATGAACATCCTGCAGCGCATCACGGCACCGCACACCTTCTGCGTGACCCTGAACGACGACGACAGCATCGATCCGGCCAAGATCCTGGGACGCTACACCTATGCCCACCCACAGTTCAGCCTCGCCGGCATGAACGCTCAGGCCCGCCACGCCGAAATCTCCGGGCCGGGCCGGCGTACCCACTTCTGCGGCGCCTACTGGCGCAACGGCTTCCACGAGGACGGCGTATGGAGCGCTCTGCGGGTCGCCCGGTCGCTGGGCTGCGATCCCGACGCCCCCGCCTCCGCCCATGCGGCCACGGAGGTGCCGGCATGATCCGCGCCCCGCGCTCGCGCATCTACCGCGGCTGGCTACGCCATCGCCGTTTCCTGCCCCGCTCCCACACCTTTCGCTACCGGCTATGGATGGCCTGGCTAGACCTCGATGAGCTGCCGGAGCTGTTCGACGGCGTGCCCGGCTTCAGCGCCCGGCGTCCGGCGCTGGCGCGCTTCCGTCGCGAGGACTACCTGGCGCCCCACGACCGGCCGCTCAAGGACGCCGTGCGCGCCGAGCTGACGCGACTGCTGGGCGACGCCCCGGACGGACGCATCTGCCTGCTCACCCAGCTGCGCACCCTCGGCGTGGGCTTCAATCCGGTGTCGCTGTACTACGCCTATGACGCCCGCGGAGAACTGCGCGCCCTGCTCGGCGAGGTCAGCAATACGCCCTGGGGCGAGCGCACCACCTATGCCTGCCGGGTCGAGCCGCGGCGCCACGGCCATCGCGCCGAGTTCGACAAGGCCATGCACGTTTCGCCGTTCAATCCCATGGACATGCGCTATCGCTGGCGCTTCGACACGCCCGGCGAGCGCCTGACCCTGCACATGGAGACCTGGCGAGACGACGAGCGTCACTTCGACGCCACCCTGAGCCTGGAGGCCCGCCCGGCCACCCGCGGCGTGCTGCTGGCCACCCTCGCCCGCCACCCGGCCATGGCGCTGAAGACCGTCGCCGGCATCCACTTCGAGGCCTTGCGCCTGTGGCTCAAGCGCGTCCCCGTCCACGATCACCCCCGCCATCAGGAGAGTTCGCCGTGAACACACGCACCGCCAACGCCCGTCCACTGCCGGCCGAAGGCGACCGCCTGACGCGCTGGCTCAAGGCTCGCCTGATCACCCAGCTGGATCGGCTGGAAGGCGGCGAGATCACCCTGATCGAGGGCCACCAGCGCCATCGCCTGGGCCGCGGCGGCCCGCTCTCGGTGACCTTGGTGGTCCGCGACTCGCGGGCCTGGCGGCGCCTGGCGCTGGGCGGCACCGTAGGCGCCGGCGAGGCCTACATGGACGGCGACTGGGACGCCGATGATCCGGTGGCCCTGGTGCGGCTGTTTGCCGCCAACCTGGAGCGGGTCAACGGCGAGATGGAGGGCGGCCTGGCGGGCGCCGGCCGCTGGCTACTCGGCGCCCTTTATCGGCTGCAGCGTAACAGCCTGAACGGCTCGCGGCGCAACATTGCCGCCCACTACGACATCGGCAACGAGCTGTTCGCGACCTTCCTCGATCGCCACCACTGGATGTACTCCAGTGCCGTCTTCCCCGGCGCCGACGCCAGCCTCGAGGAAGCCTCGACCCACAAGCTCGACCTGATGCTCGAACGCCTCGATGTGCGTCCACACCATCACCTGCTGGAGATCGGCACCGGCTGGGGCGGGCTGGCCATCCACGCCGCCCGAACCCGCGGCTGCCGGGTCACCACCACCACCATCTCCGACGAGCAGTACGCCCACACCGCCCGGCGGCTGGCCGAGGAGGGCCTGGCGGACCGCGTCACCCTGCTCAAGCGCGACTACCGCGAGCTGGAGGGCCGCTACGACCGGCTGATCTCGGTAGAAATGATCGAGGCGGTCGGCCACCAGTATCTGGACACCTACCTGGGCACCCTTGACCGGCTGCTGACCGACGACGGCATGGCCATGCTGCAGGCCATCACCATCCGCGACCAGCGCTACGAGGCCGCCAAGCGCGAGATGGACTTCATCAAGCGCTACATCTTCCCCGGGGGCTTCCTACCCTCCCACCGGGCGCTTCTCGACGGCCTGACCCGATGCACCTCGCTGAACCTGGTGAGCCTGGACGAGATCGGTCTTCACTACGCCCGCACCCTGCGCGAGTGGCGGCACCGCTTCGAGGCCAACCTGGATACCGTGCGACGGCTCGGCTACGACGAGCGTTTCATCCGCATGTGGCGCTACTACCTGTGCTACTGCGAGGGTGGTTTCCTGGAGCGCACCATCGGCACCAGTCAGTGGCTACTGGCCAAACCCGGCGCCCACCCGGCGCCGCTCACGGGGGCGGTGTGACGCGCGAGATCTGGCGTGCGCTGGCCAACCTGGCCGGCTTCCAGCTGGGCTGGCTGAGCTGCGTGCTGGGCGGCAGCCTGGCGGGGCTGGCGGTCGCGGGCGGGATCCTCGTGGCCCACCTACGCTGGCAGGCAGGTCCCGGGGAGTGGCGCTGGCTCGCGGGGTTTGCGGGGTTGGGGCTGGCGGTCGACGGCGGCCTGGCCCTGGCCGGCGGCTTCCGCTTTCCAGCGGATCCGCTCACTCTGGGACCCTTGCCGCTATGGCTGTGGCTGCTGTGGCCGCTGTTCGCCACCCTGCTGCACCATTCGCTGGCCTGGCTGTGGCGCCACCCCTGGCTGGCAGTGGCCGGCGGCGCCACCAGCGGACCGCTCTCCTACTATGCCGGCGCCGAGCTCGCCGGCGTCACCCTCGCCCCCTGGCTGCTGGTCGCCGAGGCCCTTTGCTGGGCGCTGCTATGCCTGTGGCTGAGCCATCGTCTCGGCCGGCGCGGCGGGTTCGCCCAGCGCGACTGATACGCGCTCACGCCAGCGCGCCTCCAGGTCGTGCACGGTCAGCGGCCGGTCGTAGAGAAAGCCCTGCACTAGCTCACAGCCCATCGAGCGCAGGAAATCCCGCTGAGCGTGCGTCTCCACGCCCTCGGCCACCACTTCAAGGCCCAACCCACGGGCCATGGCCAGCACCGCGTCGACGATGGCGGCATCGGCCCGGTTGTCGGGCAAGGCCCGCACGAAGGCGCGATCGAGCTTGAGCTTGTCCAGCGGCAGATGCTTGAGGTAGCCGAGCGAGGAATAGCCGGTGCCAAAGTCGTCGATGGCGACCGGATGGCCGCGCTCGCGCAGCGCCTCGAGACGCGGCGCCACGTCGCCGGCACGTTCGTCGAGCAGTACCGATTCGGTCAGCTCGAGGCCCAACAGTCGGGCCGGCACGTCGTGACGCGCCAGGCCGGCGGCGAGCGCCGCCTCCAGATCGCCCTGGAACAGCTGCATGGCCGAGATATTGATCCATACCGGCACCTCGAGCATCGACTGCTGACGCCAGTGGGCGAGCTGCGCCAGGGCCTGGTCGATCACCCAGTTGCCCAGCGACGCCATCAGGCCATGGCGCTCGGCCAGGGGGATGAACTCCCCCGGGGAGATCATGCCATCGCGTGGATGTCGCCAGCGCAGCAACGCCTCGAGGCCGGCCAGGCCATCGTCGGCCAGACGATACTGGGGCTGGTAGTGAAGCTCCAACTGGCCGCCGGTGGCCAGCGCGTTGCGCAACTCGTTGACCAGCGCCAGGCGAGGGCTGTCCTGAACATCCAGCGCCGGGCGGAAACGCAGACAGTGGTTGCGACCGTGGCGCTTGGCGGCATACAACGCCGACTCCAGGCGCTGAAACAGCACGCCCGAGTCGCGGCCATCCTCCGGGGCCCGGCAGCTGCCGACGGTCACCCCCAGGCGCAGGGAGTGGCCATCGAGCTCGAAGGGCTCGCCAAGGTGAGCCTGCAGGCTGGCCACCCATTGTTCGTGGTCGTCGAAAGTGGTGGTGCGGATGACCATGAACTCGTCGCCGCCCAGTCGGCCCACCACGCCGCCGGCCACGTAGCGCGCCAGACGCTCGCCGACCCGCGCCAGCAGGCGGTCGCCGTGCTCGACGCCGAGGCCGTCGTTGACCTCCTTGAAGCCATCGATGTCGATCATCGCCATGTCCAAGCTCTCACCGGCCTGGAGGTGGCGCAGCCGCGAGGTCAGCAGGTCGTGCAGGCGCCGCCGATTGGGCAGCCCGGTGAGCGGATCCTCGAAACCGATGCGGCGCAGGTCGCGCTCGCGGGCCTTGCGCATGGAGATATCCGAGAACAGGCACACATAGTGGCGCACTCGACCGTTGTCGTCGGTCACCGCTCGAACCTTGAGCCATTCGGGATACTCGTCGCCCTGCTTACGCCGGTTCCAGATCTCGCCCTCCCAGCGCCCGGTGCTTTGCAGGGTCTGCCAGTAGCGCTCGAAGAACGCCTTGTCGTGACGCGGTGCGGCCAGGGAAGCCACATTGAGTCCACTCACCTCATCCTGCTCGTAGCCGGTGATCTGGGTGAAGGCCGGGTTGACCACCAGGATGCGATTGGCCGCATCGGTCACGATCACGCCTTCCTCGGTCAGGGTCAGCGCCTCTTGGCCCAGGCGCGCCCGCAGGTGCTCCTGACGGACCTGTCGCCAGGCATCCCACAGGCCTACCGCCGCAATGAGCACGGCAGCCAGTCGCAGCCCGAGGTCGGGCAGCCAGACGCTGGCCGACAGGACAGCCAGGGCGCCCCACATCAACGGGCGATTGAGCGAAAAGACGGGCCACATGGCTTCGGCCTCGGCATGGTGAACATGGATGATATCCCCCTGCGCGAGGGAGATGCCGCCGAACTTATATCGGCCGATACTGACGGAACTGTACCCCGATGGGCGACCGAAAGCGTCCAACGCCTTGCCTGGGGTGCATTCGCGGGACGCGAACAGTAGACTAGGCGGGGCCGCCTGGGCGGCCGCATGCCGTTCGCTCACGGCATACCATCACCTCGACACTCGGAACGATTCAGTGACCAAGCAACATTCCTTTGATCGCGAAGCACTGCTGGCATGCAGCCGTGGCGAGCTGTTCGGCCCCGGCAACGCCCAACTGCCGGCACCCAACATGCTGATGCTCGACCGCATCAGGCACATCCATGAAGAGGGTGGCGAACACGGCAAGGGCGAACTGATCGCCGAGCTGGATATCCGCCCGGACCTGTGGTTCTTCGATTGCCACTTCCCCGGCGATCCGGTGATGCCCGGCTGCCTGGGCCTCGATGCCATGTGGCAGCTGGTCGGCTTCTACCTGGGCTGGCTGGGGCATCCCGGCCGTGGCCGCGCCCTGGGCTGCGGCGAGGTCAAGTTCAGCGGTCAGATCCTGCCGGATGCCGAGAAGGTGACCTATCGCATCAACATCAAGCGCATCATCACCCGGCGCCTGATCCTGGGCATCGCCGACGGCACCGTGTCCGTGGACGGCCGCGACATCTATCAGGCCAACGACCTGCGGGTCGGCCTGTTCACCTCCACCGCGAATTTCTGATCAGGAGGCTCCCATGCGACGAGTGGTAGTCACCGGCCTGGGCATCGTGTCCTGCCTGGGCAACGACGCACAACAGGTTCTCGACGCCCTGCGGTCAGGGCGCTCAGGCATTCGCTTCAAGGATGACTACGCCGAGCGGGGCTTCCGCAGCCAGGTAGCCGGCGTCGTCGATATCGACCTGGAGACCCTGGTCGACCGCAAGCTGCGTCGCTTCATGGGCGATGCCGCGGCCTACGCCTATGTCAGCATGGCCCAGGCCATCGAGGACTCCGGCCTCACGCCGGAACAGGTCTCCAACGAGCGCACCGGCCTGATCGCCGGCTCCGGCGGCGCCTCCAGCGCCAACCAGGTAGAAGCCGCCGACGTGATGCGCGAGAAGGGCCTGCGCCGCGTAGGCCCCTATCGGGTCACACGGACCATGGGCAGCACCGTCTCCGCCTGCCTGGCCACGCCGTTCAAGATCAAGGGCGTCAACTACTCCATTTCCTCGGCCTGCGCCACCTCGGCCCACTGCATCGGCAGCGCCATGGAGCAGATTCAGCTCGGCAAGCAGGACGTGGTCTTCGCCGGCGGCGGCGAGGAAGAACACTGGACGCTGTCCTGCCTGTTCGACGCCATGGGCGCGCTGTCGACCCATTACAACGAGACGCCGGAGAAGGCGTCACGCCCCTATGACCAGGCCCGCGACGGCTTCGTCATTGCTGGCGGCGGCGGCATGCTGGTGCTCGAGGAACTGGAACATGCCAAGGCCCGCGGCGCCAGGATCTACGCCGAGCTGGTGGGTTACGGCGCCACCTCGGACGGCTACGACATGGTCGCGCCGTCCGGCGAGGGGGCGGTGCGCTGCATGCGTCAGGCCATGGCCACGGTCGACGGCGACATCGACTACATCAATACCCACGGCACCTCCACGCCGGTGGGCGACGTCGCCGAGCTCAAGGCGGTTCGCGAGGTATTCGGCAACTCCACACCGGCGATGAGCTCCACCAAGTCGCTGACCGGCCACTCTCTGGGTGCCACCGGCGTGCAGGAAGCGATCTACTCGCTGCTGATGATGGAGAACGACTTCATCACCGCCTCCGCCAACGTGGAACAGCTCGACGAGCAGGCCGACGGCTTCGACATCGTCACCGAGACCCGCGACGCCAGCATCGAGCGCGTGCTGTCCAACAGCTTCGGCTTCGGCGGCACCAACGCCTGCCTGGTGCTGCAGAAGTATCGCGACTGATCGCCCGACGCGACGCTGGAAAACGAAGAGGCGCCCCGCGCAGGCCGTGTCAAAACACAACCTCGGCTGGCACACTGCCCATCAGGTTTCCTGATGGGCAGTTTTCATCATGGCACGCTATATCACCGGCGCGTCTCGCGAGCAGCTCGATCTGCTGCCCCCTTC
>NZ_JBIEKH010000109.1:0-626 GCF_043496985.1 Halomonas sp. B23F22_20 | reverse complement strand
ATCAATGTTGGTACACCGGTTGCCAATAGGAAGTTAGAAGAAACGGAAAGCTTAATTGGATTTTTTGTGAACACATTGGTTTTACGAACTGAATTTTCTTCAGATCTCACTTTTAAAGACGTCTTAACAGACGTTAGAGAGACCACTTTACAAGCATATGCAAATCAGGATGTACCATTTGAACATTTAGTAGAAGCTTTGCAGCCAGATCGGGATTTAAGCCATACTCCATTATTCCAAGTAATGTTTACTTTGCAAAATGCTCCTATTCCAGAAATGCACTTACCTGAGATGAAAGTGGAACCTTATGAAATAGAAAGCGATACTTCAAGGCTTGATCTAAACCTAGCAATGCAAGAAGAGGATGGGAACTTAGAGGCAGAGTTAGAATTTAATACAGATTTATTTGATGACACTACAATCAATCGGATGGTCACGCACTTTCAAGTTTTGTTAGAAGCCATCGTAACTAATGTTGAGGAACCTGTCGAATCGTTACAGTTGTTGACTGAACAAGAAAGAAACCAACTGTTATTCGAATGGAATGATACTAATATGAACATTCCGGCAGAAAAGTGCATCCATGAATTATTTGAGGAGCAGGTAGAAAAAACACCTGATTCAGT
>NZ_JBIEKH010000108.1:0-629 GCF_043496985.1 Halomonas sp. B23F22_20 | reverse complement strand
GCTGCGACAGCAGAATTGCAGCGGCGGATGCAGGGGGCCGAATGGCAGGACATGGCCGCTCGTTATCAGCAGGCAGCCCGTGGTGTCGCCCGTGCCTGGATGCTGGGCGTGGAGAAAGTGCCGGCCGTTGTCCTGGACGGTGAGTATGTGGTGTACGGCGAGCATGATGTGCAGGCCGCCCTGAATCAGATCCAGAGCTACCAGCGACAACAAGGACAGGGGGTGGTAGGCCAATGACCACGAAGCGTCTCCAGAGCGCCGGGATGGCCGCTTTGCTGCCCGTGATGCTGGGCGTCAGCGTTGGAAGCAGCCCGCCGGCTCAAGCTGCCGAGATTTCCACGCCCGAGATCGTGCAATCGGGTATGTCGACGGATTGCCTGGAGTACGAGGTGGTGGGGATCTGCATCTGGCTGACCTGCACTCCATACGGCTGTGAAACCGATACGTCCATCAAGGTGAAGCACTACATTCCGGAACTCGTCGTCTCGAGTTATCAGCGTACCGGGGAGAACCCCTGGAGTGATGTGGCGGGCCTGTCGCCGGCCAACTCAGCTGCGGAAGGGGGGGGATCGATGACCGAGCTCAATGCTGATGCTCACCACTCAGGGGGCCGCTTCAAGAATGTTGAC
>NZ_JBIEKH010000107.1:0-632 GCF_043496985.1 Halomonas sp. B23F22_20 | reverse complement strand
ATTTGCTGCTGCTGATTTTGTTATTATCGCTACTCCGACGGATTATGATCCGGAAACCAATTGCTTTAATACTTGCTCGGTTGAAACGGTCATTCATGATGTGATGTCTATCAACCCGGAAGCAGTGATGGTGATTAAGTCTACTGTGCCGGTAGGATTCACACGAGAAGCAAGTGAGCGTTTTGGTACTAACAATCTGATATTCTCTCCCGAGTTCCTGCGCGAGGGGAAAGCACTGTACGATAATCTTCATCCGTCTCGTATTATCGTAGGTGAACGGTCAGAGAGAGCCGCATTGTTTGCAAGTTTATTGATGGAGGGTGCAGTCAAGCGAGACGTGCCCACGCTTTTTGTTGACAGCACAGAGGCTGAAGCCATCAAACTGTTCTCAAATACTTACTTGGCCATGCGAGTGGCGTACTTCAATGAATTAGATACATACGCAGAAACTCACGGACTGGATGCGCGTCAAATTATTGATGGAGTGGGGTTGGACTCCCGTATTGGGAATCATTACAACAACCCCAGCTTTGGTTACGGTGGTTATTGCCTTCCGAAAGATACTAGGCAGCTGTTGGCTAACTACCAAGATGTGCCTAACAATCTTATTCAAGCAATTGTAGATGCGAATC
>NZ_JBIEKH010000017.1:0-110438 GCF_043496985.1 Halomonas sp. B23F22_20 | reverse complement strand
CTTCTAGACCGGCATCCCCATCCAGGTATTGCTGCACCACTTGCAACTTAAACTGGTCGCTGTACTGATTCCGCATAGAAACACCCCGAAGGTTGGATTGGGTGTCCAACTTTCGGGGTGCAGTTCAAAATGCCCGGGCGTCTTGCGTGGTCGACCTGTCGTGCGCGGTGATCAGCCGAGCCAGGTCCGGGCGTTGCGGAACAGACGCATCCAGGCCCCGTCCCGGGTCCACTCGGTGGGGCGCCAGGAGTTGGTCACCGCACGCACCACACGCTCGGGGTGCGGCATCATGGCGGTCACGCGGCCGTCCGGCGTGGTCAGCCCGGTAATGCCCGCAGGCGAGCCGTTGGGGTTGGCCGGATAGCGGGTGGTCACCTGGCCGTAGTTGTCCACGTAACGCAGCGCCACCTGGCTGGAGCCCTGCATGCTGCGCAGGTGGCCGCTGTCACGGAACTCGGCCCGGCCCTCGCCGTGGGCCACGGCGATCGGCAGCAGCGAGCCCTGCATGCCAGACAACAGGATCGACGGGCTATCCTCGACGCGCACCATGGCCACCCGGGCCTCGAACTGCTCGGACTCGTTGCGCACGAAACGCGGCCAGGCCTCGGCCCCGGGAATCAGTTCCTTGAGCTGGGACAGCATCTGGCAGCCGTTACACACGCCCAGGGCGAAGCTGTCGTCGCGACCGAAGAAGCCGGCGAACTGCTCGCGGGCCCGGTCGTTGAACAGCACCGACTTGGCCCAGCCGCCGCCGGCGCCCAGCACGTCGCCGTAGGAGAAGCCCCCGCAGGCCACCAGGCCCTTGAAGTCTTCCAGGCCGACGCGCCCTTCCAGGATGTCGCTCATGTGCACGTCGACGGCCTCGAAGCCGGCGTGGTCGAAGGACCAGGCCATCTCCAGGTGGCCGTTGACGCCCTGCTCGCGCAGCACCGCCACCGCCGGCCTGGCGGTGTTGACGAACGGCGCGGCGATGTCCTCGTTCACGTCGAAGCTCGGCTGGGCGGAGAGGCCCGGGTCGCGGCCGTCGAGCAGGCCATCGAATTCGCTCTTGGCGCACTCGGCGTTGTCGCGCAGCGCCTGCATCCGGTAGCTGGTCTCGCTCCAGGTGCGCTGGGCCAGCAGCCGGGTGGTCTCAAGCAGCGGCTCCTCGAACAGGGTCACGCGGACCTGGTCGTCGTAGCGCGGCCGGGCGATCACCCCGCAGGTCTCGATCCCGGCGCCGGCGAACTGCGCGAGCACCTCTTCGGTGTGCTCGCGGGCCACCTGGATCACCGCCCCGAGCTCCTCGGCAAAAAGCGCGTTGAAGGCCTCGGGGGTCTCGTCGATCAGCCAGTCGAGCTTGATCTCCAGGCCGGCATGAGCGGCGAAGGCCATCTCCAGCAGGGTGACCAGCAGGCCGCCGTCGCTACGGTCGTGGTAGGCCAGCAGCTTGCCGTCGGCGTTGAGGCCCTGGATCACCGAGAAGAACGCCTTGAGGTCCTCCGGATCGTCCAGATCCGGGCACTCGTCGCCCACCTGGCCATAGACCTGTGCCAACGCCGAGCCACCCAGGCGATTCTTGCCGCCGCCCAGGTCGATCAGGATCAGGTCCGACTCGTCCTGCTCCAGGTTGATCTGCGGGGTCAGTGTCTTCATCGCATCGGTGACCGGGGCGAAGCCGGTGGTCACCAGCGACAGCGGCGCGGTGACGCTCTTCTCCTCGGCCTCACCCTTGTCATTCTCTTGCTGCCAGGCGGTGCGCATGGACATGGAGTCCTTGCCCACCGGCACGGCGATGCCGAGCGCCGGGCACAGCTCCATGCCCACGGCGTGGACAGCATCAAACAGCGCCTGGTTCTCCCCCGGATGGCTGGCCGCGCTCATCCAGTTGGCGGAGAGCTTGATGTCGCCGAGCTTGGCAATGGGCGCCGCCGCCAGGTTGGTGATGGTCTCGGCCACCGCCAGCCGGGCGCTGGCCGCCGGGTCGATCAGCGCCACCGGCGGGCGCTCGCCCATAGCCATGGCTTCGCCGGCATGGGTGTCGAAGGTGGCGGTGGTCACCGCCACGTCGGCCACCGGCACCTGCCAGGGGCCGACCATCTGGTCGCGGGCCACCTGCCCGGTGATCGAGCGGTCGCCGATGGTGATCAGGAAGTTCTTGGAAGCCACCGTGGGCAGGCTCAGCACCCGGTCCATGGCCTCGCGCAGATCCAGGTTGTCGAGCATGATGCCCGGCAGCTCGCGGCTCTCGCGAGTAAACTCGCGAGTCATCTTGGGCGGCTTCCCGAACAGCACGCTCATCGGCAGGTCGACCGGCTTGGTGTCGAAATGGCCGTCGCGGACCTCCAGATGGTGGGCCTCGGTGGCCTCACCGACCACCGAATAGGGGCAGCGCTCACGAGCGCACAGGGCGTCGAAGGTGTCGAGATCCTGCGGGGCCACGGCGAGCACATAGCGCTCCTGGGCCTCGTTGCACCAGATTTCCAGCGGGCTCATCCCGGGTTCGGCGTTAGGCACCTCGCGCAGTTCGAAGCGCCCGCCCCGCTCGCCATCCTTGACCAGCTCCGGCAGGGCATTGGACAGCCCGCCGGCGCCCACGTCGTGGATGAAGCGAATCGGATTGTCGTCGCCCAGCGACCAGCAGCGGTCGATGACTTCCTGGACGCGACGCTCGATCTCGGGATTGTCGCGCTGCACCGAGGCGAAATCCAGATCGGCGCTGGAGGAACCGGACGCCATGGAGGAGGCAGCGCCGCCGCCCAGGCCGATCAGCATCGCCGGACCGCCCATCACGATCAGCTTGCCACCCACCGGGATCTCGCCCTTCTGGACGTGCCCCTCGCGGATGTTGCCGTAACCGCCGGCAAGCATGATCGGCTTGTGGAAGCCGCGGCGCTCGACGCCGTCGGCCCCCAGGGCATCCTGCTCGTAGCTGCGGAAGTAGCCGGCCAGGTTGGGACGGCCGAACTCGTTGTTGAAGGCCGCCCCGCCGATCGGCCCCTCGAGCATGATCTCGAGCGCCGAGACGATGCGTTCGGGCTTGCCGTAGTCGAACGCCTCCCAGGGCTGGACGAACTCGGGGATGCGCAGGTTGGAGACGGTGAAACCGGTCAGGCCGGCCTTTGGCTTGCCGCCGATGCCGGTGGCACCTTCGTCACGGATCTCGCCGCCGGCGCCGGTGGCCGCGCCCGGATGCGGGGCGATTGCCGTCGGGTGGTTGTGGGTCTCCACCTTCATCAGGATATTGACCGACTCCCGGTGGGTGCCATAGACGGCCTTCTCGGCGGCGGCCCCGGTCAGCGGCGTGGCGAAGAAGCGCCCCGCCTCGCTGCCGCGAATCACCGCGGCGTTGTCGCTATAGGCGGAGAGGATGTCGTCCGGCGAAGCCTCGAAGGTGTTCTTGATCATCTTGAACAGCGAGCGCGGCTGGGCCTCGCCGTCCACCACCCAGTCGGCGTTGAAGATCTTGTGGCGGCAGTGCTCGGAGTTCGCCTGGGCGAACATCATCAGCTCGACGTCGGCGGGGTTGCGCGCGAGCCCCTGGAACGCCTCGCAGAGATAGTCGATCTCGTCCTCGGCGAGTGCCAGGCCGAGGGCGACGTTGGCCTCCTCCAGCGCCGGACGGCCACCGCCGAGGATATCCACCTGACCCAGCGGTGCCGGCTCGTGATGGGCGAACAGCCGAGCGGCATCGGAGGCGTCGAACAGCACCGTTTCGGTCATGCGATCGTGGAGCGCCGCGACGACGGCCTCATAGGCCTCCTCGGATAGCTCACCGGCGAAGCGCACCCGATAGGCGATGCCGCGCTCCAGGCGCCGCACCCGAGCAAGGCCGCAGTTGCGGGCGATGTCGGTGGCCTTGGACGACCAGGGGGACTGGGTGCCGATGCGCGGCACCACCAGGAACAGGCGACCATCGTCCTGGGCACCGGTGTCATGAGCCGGCCCGTAATCCAGCAGCCGCTCGAGCAGGCGCAGATCCTCTCCGGCCAGCTCCCCCTCGTGGTCGACGAAGTGCACATAGTCGGCGCCGAGCGCCTCGACCTGGGGAGCCACGGCGTGCAACGCTTCGAGCAGCTTGGCATGACGGAAGGCGGATAGGGCGGGCGCGCCACGCAGTTCGAGCATATCCTGGGGCCTCTGAAACTAGCAGAATGCAGTAAAGACGGGGGCCGCGGCCGGCGGCAATGAGCGCACATGATACTGGAAAGCGCCGGCCGCGAGAAATCGGCGTGGATGACAGCCGTCGAGGGGCTGGGTAAGGTGGCACCACTCTTCGCATCCTGACATCACTATGCTGTCATCCCTTCTCGATCACCTCCGTCGCCGGCGGCGAGGCTACGCGGCCCTCTGCGTACTACTGGGGCTGTGGCTGTTTACCGACCGACCGAACCGCGCTCCCGGGCCACTGCTCGAGGACGTGCTGGCACGGGATTTCCTGAGCATCCAGACGCGCAACACCCCCACTACCTATTACGAGGGTCGCCAGGGCCCGACCGGCTTCGAGTATGAACTGATGCGTCGTTTCGCCGACCATCTCGGCGTCAGCCTCAATCTCGATGCCGACCAGAACATCGACGAGGTGCTCGCGGCGGTGCGAGAAAAGGGCGATCTGGGGGCCGCGGCCCTGCCCCTGGAGCCGACCCGTGACGGTTTGATGTACAGCCGGCCGATCATGCCGCTGCAGCCGCTGCTGGTCTATCGCCGCGGCCTGCCGGCACCGAGCGAGCTCGACGATCTCGAGGGCCTGGAGATCGGCACGCTGAGCGGCACGGGCACCGACCGGGTCATGCGCGAGCTGCAGGACGAGCATCCCTGGCTGAGCTGGCAGGAATCCGACGACATCGAGGTCTCGGCGCTGCTTGGCCGCGTGGCCGAGGGATCGCTGGACGCCGCGGTGGTCTTCGAGCACCAGTTCCGCCTCAACCGGCTGTTCTTTCCCGAGGTCGAGGATGGCTTTCGGCTCGGTCGGCCGCTATCGCTGGCCTGGGCCTTCCCCACCGGCCAGGGCCTGGGACTGCTGCGCGAAGCCAACCGCTTCCTCGACGGACTGCAAGGTAGCGGCCTGCTGGCCCGTCTCGAGACCCGCTACCTGGGCCGCGACGACTATCTGGAATACGTCGGCGCCCGCACCTTCATCGGCCACGTCCACGCGCGACTGCCAAAGTACGACAGCCTGTTCCGCGCCGCCGCCCGAGCCAGCGGCTTCGACTGGAAGCTGCTGGCGGCGGTGGGCTACCAGGAATCCCACTGGCGCCCCGACGCCACTTCACCGACCGGGGTGCGCGGCATGATGATGCTGACCAACGCCACCGCCGCCGACCTCGCCGTCGACAACCGACTCGACCCGGCCCAGAGCATCGACGGCGGCGCCCGCTACCTGCGCGAGCTGAAGGAACGACTGCCCGAATCCATAACCGGAGAGGACCGTTTGTTCATGGCCTTGGCCGCCTATAACGTGGGCCTGGGCCACCTCTACGACGCCCGCCGCATCGCCGAGATGCGCGGCGGCGACCCCGATGCCTGGCGCGATGTCCGCGAAGCTCTGCCGCTGCTGCAAGAGCGCGAATGGCACAGCAAGACCCGCTACGGCTATGCCCGGGGCGGTGAGCCGGTGATCTATGTTCGCAACGTCCGCCGCTACTACGAGATCCTCGCCTATGTGGACCGCAGCCGACAGCAATTCCACCAGCTCAACACTCGGCGATCGCTGTCCGAAGAGGACGGCCTCTTCGACCGGGTCCCGCCGAGCGGTTGAGGGCCAAGCATGAGGCACCGTGTCATCGCCTTGTCCCTGACGATCGCCGCCCTGCTGGTGGCCCTGCTCGGCCTGTTGGCAGGCGGCTCCGATGCACAGGGAAGTGCGGCGAGCGTCGTTCTGTGCGGCCTGCTCGGCGCCAGCCAACTAGCCTGGCACAGCCGTCGCCTGCGCATGTCGCGACTGCTGCTGTGGCCGGCACTGGGGTGGCTGGTCCTGGGCCTGCTCAGCTACCTGCTGCCTGAGCATTGGGTGGCACACGCCAGCTGGAATCGCTGGGCGACCCACCTGATACCGGGCAGCCACATCGACGACTGGCGCCCCCCGCTGCTGGTGATGCTGTGCCTGACACTGCTCGGGCTGGTGCTGCTGGTGCGTACCCGTGCCAATCTCGGCGCACCGCTGCTGTTGGGGGTCGCCGCCCTCTCGCTGGTGGGCCAGGGACTCGAGCAGGCCCACGACCACGAGCTATTGCCGCTGATCGCCGGCGGTCCGATGTTCGTCGCCCAGGCCTGTCTTCTACTCGGCCAGTTGGTCGATATCCTCGGCGGCTGGCGTGCCACCCGCGGCAGCGTCCAGCGTGCGCTGTGGCCCTCGCTGCTACTGGCGCTGCTGACGCTGGCGCTGTGGCACCACCAGCGCGAGGCCGACGAGCACCGGCTGAGAGCCGACATCGAAGCTCAGGGTCAGCGCCTGGCCGGTCGGCTATCGTCCGAGATCGACGCCCATCTGGCCGCCATGCGTCGTTTCACGGCCTCATGGGGCTGGCGCGACTCACCGCCCACCGCTACGCAGTGGACCCGTCAGGCCAAGCTGTATCACCATGATTTTCGTTATTTCCTGAACATCGCCTTCATTACCCCGGACAGCCGCATCCTGCGCGTGCACCCGGGTTCCAGGCTCAATAACGAACTGCTCGGCACCCGCCTGTTCGACGCCCAGCCAGAGGGGCGGGAAGCCCTGGGCCGGGCACTTCACGACGGGCGCATCGGCCGCACCGGCATCATCGGCCTACTGCAGGAGCAGCCCGGCCTCATCCACTATCTGCCGGTGATTCAGGACACCAGCGACCGGATCCTGGGAGCCGTGGGCGTGGTGGTAGGCCTGCAGGCAATGGCCGACCCCCTGTTCCGCCAGGTCGGTCCCGAGGCCACGGCGCTCTCGCTGCTCGATGGCGAACGACTGCTCGCCTACCAGGGCCCCGCCGAGCGCCAAGGCCCCTGGCGCCATGCCGCGACGCTGGACCTCAGCGGCCTAACACTGACCCTGGTCACTCGCCCCGGCCGCGACACCCTACTCGCCCGCCGCTCACGGCTGCCGGGCATCACCCTGACGGCAGGGCTCTCGCTGGCCTACCTGCTCTATCTGTCACTGTTCGCCCGACACCGCATGCTGGTGCAGCATCGCCAGGTCCGCCGCTCCAACCGCGAGCTGCGCCGCGAGGTACGTAGCCGCACCCAGCTGCAGCGGGAGATCGAGTGGCTGGCCGATCATGACGACCTCACCCGCCTGCCCAACCGCCGCCGCTTCATGCAGGTACTGGCGGAGCACGCCGAGACCCGGCCGCTGAGCGTGCTGCTGTGCGACGTCGACCATTTCAAGCTGATCAACGACCGCCATGGCCATCTGACCGGAGATCGTTACCTCGCTGAACTGGGCCGACTGGGTCAGGAAGTGATCGAGACAGCAGGGGGAACTTTCGCCCGCTTCGGCGGCGAAGAGTTCGTCGCCTGCCTGCCGGGCCAGGACGCCGATGGCGCAGCAGCCGTGGCCGAGCGGCTGCGGCTCGCCTTGACTGAGTCCGGGCTGCGCCACCGGAATGGCGCGTCCCTGACCCTCAGCGTCGGTGTCGCCACCCTGGAAACGGGATCGCTGGTCGCCGACGACCTGCTGCAGGATGCCGACGAGGCCCTGTATCGCGCCAAGTCTCGCGGACGTGACCGGGTCGAGCGGGCCGCGCCGCGCCCCGGGCTATCCACCAACAGTGTCTGAACGGCGTTCGGCGAAGAAGGCCTTGAGCAGCTTCGACACCCGAGAGGCCAGCACGCCGCCCTCCACCTCCACCCGATGGTTGTACCAGGGCTGGGCGAAGAGGTTGGCGCGCGACTCCACCATGCCGGTACGCGGCTCGGCAGCGCCATAGACCACCCGGGCCAGGCGCGCATGGATGATCGCCCCGGTACACATCAGGCAGGGTTCCAGCGTGACGAAGAGGGTACAGCCATCCAGGCGGTAGTTGCCGAGGCGCGCCCCGGCGTCGCGCAGGGCGCGAATCTCGGCGTGGGCGCTGGGATCGTGACCGGCCACCGGGGCATTGTACCCCTCGCCGACGATCTCCCCGGCCGCATCCACCACCACCGCGCCCACTGGCACCTCGCCGGCTTCCCCGGCCAGGCGAGCCTGGTCCAGAGCACGGTGCATGTAGAACTCGTCGCTGCGCATCGCCGTCGACTCCCGTAGACTGATCGCCATGAAACATGCGTATGACATCCTGGCGCCATCGTGCGCCATGCCTCCAGGAGGATACCCGCAATGAACGATGCCCTGAACGCCTTGGTGGATCTGCTGGGCCTCGAACCCCTGGAGGAAAATCTGTTCCGCGGCCGTAGCCAGGACCTGGGGCTGCCCCAGCTGTTCGGCGGACAGGTGCTCGGCCAGGCGCTGTCTGCCGCGACCCATACCGTGGACGCCAGCCGACGCGTCCACTCGCTTCACGGCTATTTCCTGCGCCCCGGGGATGCCAGTCGACCGGTCGTCTACCAGGTCGATGCGGTGCGCGACGGCCGCAGTTTCACGACCCGCCGGATCACCGCCATCCAGAAGGGACGCCCGATCTTCTTCTGCAGCGCCTCCTTCCACGGCGAGGAAATGGGCCTCGACCACCAGCCGCAGATGCCCGATGTACCCGATCCGGAAACGCTCGACGAAGCCGACCTGAGCCTGCGCTTCCCCGGCCACCCCATCGAGTTTCGCCACGTGCGAGACGAGTCCGAGCCCGGACAGCCGGCCCGCAAGCGGCTGTGGTTTCGCCTGGCCGGGGAGCTCCCCGAGGACCCCGCGCTGCATCGCTACCTACTGGCCTACAGCTCCGACTTCAACCTGCTGACCACCGGCCTGGTGCCTCACGACATCGGCTTCGGAGACCCCGGCCTGCAGATTGCCAGCCTCGACCATGCCCTATGGTTTCATCGTGACGTTCGCGTCAACGACTGGCTGCTCTACGACATGGACAGCCCCTGGGCCGGCGGCGCCCGCGCCTTCACTCGCGGCAGTATCTATGATCGCCAGGGGCGCCTGGTGGCCTCCAGCGCCCAGGAGGGGCTGACACGCCTGCGCGCCCCACAACAGTGAAATAGCCCCGCCGCCCTTGCGCACCGCTCCTCGTGTCGTCGCCGGGACACCCGGCGTCGTCACCGGAACACCAGCGACAAACGCCCTGCCTACCTTGAAAATAGCGGCGACCTTTCCAGTCGGTCGTCGCCGCACGGGTCAGGAACGAGGGTGCCTCGTCGACGGTCCCGAATGGCCGCCTCTCGCCCCTCGCTGCCCCTAGGCAACGAACGGGCGAGGAGTGCCGAGCCATGTCCCATCGAGCAAACGTGAACTATCAGGATTCCATCGACCAGGGCGACCGTCTGGTGCCGGTCAACCTGCGCCAGAGCGGCGATCCGGGCATCCAGATGCTGATCTCCAACCGCGTGCGCAAGTCGCCCTACTGGCACCTCTCGGTGGAAGCCGGCTGCTGGAAGGCCACCGTCTACAACCGCATGTACCACCCACGCGCCTACGTGCGCCCCGAAGACGGCGGGGCCATGGAGGAATACCGCGCGCTGGTCAACGACGTGACCCTGTGGAACGTCGCCGTCGAGCGACCGATCCGCGTCAAGGGGCCCGATGCCGAGGCCTTCTGCAACTATGTCTGCACCCGCGACGTGACCCGGGTTCCACCGATGATGGGCCGCTACGTGGTGCTCTGCGACGAGCAGGGCCACGTGCTCAACGACCCGGTGATGCTGCGCGTGGCCGAGGACGAATTCTGGTTCACCATCAGCGATTCCGACCTGGCCTACTGGTTCAAGGGCATCAATCACGGGCTGCGCTACGACGTGACCATCGACGAGATCGACGTCAGCCCGCTGCAGGTGCAGGGCCCGAAATCCGAGGACCTGATCGCCGACCTGGTCGGCGAGGCCGTGCGCGAGGTGCCCTACTACGGGCTGATGGCAGGCACCATCGAGGGCGCCGAGGTGCTGATCTCCCAGACCGGCTTCTCCGGCGAGAAGGGCTACGAGGTCTATGCCTTCGACTCCAGCCTGCATGCCGAAACCGTCTGGAACGCCATCCTCGCCAAGGGCGAGAAATACGGCCTCAAGGTCATCGCCCCGGCCCACCACCGGCGCATCGCCGCCGGCATTCTCTCCTACGGCCAGGACCTGGACCACGAGACCAATCCCTTCCAGTGCAATCTCGGCCACATGGTCCCCAAGGCCAAGGAGGCGGACTATATCGGCCGCGACGCCCTGGAACGCACCCGCGAGCTGGTCCAGCAAGGCACACCGCCCTTCACCCACCAACTGGTGGGGCTCAAGCTCGGCGGTCGCCCCATCGAGGACTATGCGCCAGATTTCTGGCTGGTCGGCCCGGATGCCGATAGCGCCCCCAGCGGCTGGATCACCTCGCCCTGGTACTCCCCCGAGCTCGGCACCAACATCGCCATGGCCTACGTGCCGGTGGCGTCGGCGGTGGTCGGCACCGTGCTGGTGGCCTGGCTGCCCGACGAGTTTCTCGACATCCCCGGGCAGCCGGTCGACGCCGTGGTCTGCGAGATGCCATTCCGCGCCTCGGTGAACCCCAGCTCCCGGGAACGCGCCAAGGCGGCAGGACGCGACTACGCCTACTGACGCGCCTTCGCTCACGACACAAAAAACCGCCACCCGTTCGGGTGGCGGTTTCGCGTGTCATGGTGCCGGTGAGTGGACTCGAACCACCGACCTACGCATTACGAGTGCGTGAACCCCATATTTCACCAGAAACCGAAAGAAACAAGAAACGCCTTTTATCACAGCAAAAACAAAAGGATATACATATATTGTAGATTGCTGCTTGTTGCCCGTTTAGGCCCGTCTTATCCTACCCGTGGAACCTATTTGGAACCTAGAAGCCGAGGCCAAGGGTATGAGCAAGAAGACAGAACGGCTGACAACGCGGGCGCTGGACCGTCTCGCCAAGGAGCTGCCCGAAGGTGACGAGGTGTGGGACAGCGAACAAACCGGCTACCACGTCCGCGCCGGCAAGCGTGGCCTTTCCATCCGGGTTTCCTACTACAACCTGTCCGGCAAACGCCGCGTGCTGACCCTTGGCCGCTATGGCGTCGGCAACATGACGGCCGCCAAGGCTCGCAAGGATGCCGGCGAGGTGCTGGGCATCGTGGCCCAAGGCGACGACCCGCGCGCTGTGCTGGAGGAGGCCAAGGCCGAGGAGAAGCGCCAGCAGCAGCAGACCTTGGGCGCCTACCTATCCGGCCCCTACACCGCCTACCAGCTTCGCAAGAAGGATGGTGCCGCCAACCTGCGTCGCATAGAGAAGGACTTTGCCGACTGGCTCGACAAGCCCATGGGCAGCCTGACCCGCGCCGATGTCGAGCACTGGCAAGCCCAGCAGGAGGCTGTGAAGGTACCGAAGGACAAAGATGCGCCGTCAGCCAGACCCCGCGCCCATGGCACCCTGAAGCGCTCCTATGACGCGCTGTGTGGTCTGCTGGCGCACGCCGCCGAACGCAAGGTGATACCGGCCCACCCGTTGAAAGGTATCAAGCTGCAACGGCCGGCCATGAGCGAGGAGGAGATGGCCGAGCAGGCATCCCAGCGGCGCTACCTGGAACCCGAGGAAGTGGAGGCGCTGTTTGCCGGCCTGGAGGCGTACCAGGAGGCCAAACGCGCCCAGCGCCGTAGCAGCCGCGCCCACGGCAAGGCGTATCTACCCGACTTGGAGAGCGTGGCCTACGTGGATCACGTTACCCCCTGGATTCTGGCCATGTACTACACAGGCTTCCGGCCCGGCGACCTGTTCGGCCTGCGATGGGATCACGTCAACCTGGCATTCCGCACCGTCCGTAAGGTGGTGGAGAAGACCGCCCACCATCGACCCGAACCGCAGACCTTCCCACTGTCCACCGATGCCGTGGACGTGCTCAAGACCTGGCACCGCCAGCAGGACGAGCCGAAAACCGGCCTGGTCTTCCCGTCTGGCAAGCATGGCAAGCGTATGAGCGCGACTGCGATGCAAAAGCCGTGGGCTGCCGTTCGCAAGCTGGCCGGCCTGCCCGAAGACTTGCAGTTGTACACCCTACGCCACAACTTCGCGTCCCAGCTTGTCATGGCCGGCGTCGATCTGCTGACCGTCTCCAAGCTGATGGCCCACGCCGATATTCAGACCACTATCAAGTATTACGCCCACCTGCGCCCCGACCATTCTCGCGATGCGGTCGAGGCGTTCGCCAAGGCGGTGCCCAGGGCGCCAGCCAAGGAAGCTGCCAGCAGCGAGGAGAGCGCCGCCCCGCTCAAGGTGGTGGATCACACCAAGGCCGCCCACACCGGCAATTGACGAGGAGAGACGACATGCAGCAGCCGATGACCACTTTCACCGTTCACCTGGCCCGCAGCGGCGAGTGCCAGCAAGTAGCCGCCCAGGATTGGCGATCCGCGCTCAAGGCCACCAGCCGGACTGACGCCTGCTGGCTCGAGCCGCAGGGCGATGGCGCGATTGATGCCACCTTCGACCCTGAGGCGCCAACCATGATCACCACCCGCTGCCGACAGGGCACCGCCGCCGAGCGCCTGGCCTTCGCCCTGGCCTG
This sequence comes from Halomonas sp. B23F22_20, assembly GCF_043496985.1. Taxonomy (NCBI): domain Bacteria; kingdom Pseudomonadati; phylum Pseudomonadota; class Gammaproteobacteria; order Oceanospirillales; family Halomonadaceae; genus Halomonas; species Halomonas sp. B23F22_20. The sequence continues at coordinate 97,845 of NZ_JBIEKH010000017.1, read as the reverse complement.
TGTCGCCAACCAACTGGATGCCGAAGCCAACGGCCGAGGGGATACAGCATGAACCATATCGACAGGGTCCCGAGAGCCTACCGGCTGCGTATGGTGGGCTCCAGTATGGTGCCGCGTATCAAGCCTGGTGAGCATGTCTATGTTGATCCAAACCACGAATACCGCCCCGGCGACGAGGTGATGGTTCAGACCCGGAACGGCCAGATGATGGTCAAGCTGTTCACCTACTGGCGCGATGGCCAGATTCGGCTAGATAACGTCAACTCCGGCTATGAGCCAATCTTCCTCCCGGATGAGGAGGTCGATTACGTCCACGCTATCGTGGCCATCGAGCGAGCAGCGCGCCGTCAAAGCAGTAAAGGCGGGAGGTGCGCTGATGACTGCCGAGACCTGCCCGCGTGAGGTGCTGGCCGGCTGCGGATTCTGCGGACTTGCGGAAACCCGCAGCACTACCGACCGCGCTGGGTGCGGACGTTCTGCGGACGATTGCGGAGAAAACCAGCTGACCGATCAAGGCCCAGTGATGGCGCTATTTTGCCTTCGGCCCCAGCAGAAGGCTGCCTACCGCCGATCACCACCACTCGACCTGCCGAGTATGAGGAAAGAGACTCATGGACAGCAGTGCCCCAAAGGTTAAGGACGCTTATCGGCGCTTCGCTGTTGCCGTAAGCCAGCATTTCGGATTATTCGAGTCTGAGGTTTCAGCGATCCAGGACGACTACTCCGAGAGGGTTGAGGCCGCATGCAATGGCGACCCTGTTGCAGCCAAGAAGCTGTTAGCCTACCTGCGACATTGCCTGATAGCTGGTAATGCGCCTGATCAGTCCGTTGCACGCTGGGCATCGCGATGCCTGTTCGAGATCGTTAACCACGGGATCAGTGCCGATAAGGCTTTTTCTCTGAAGCCTGAGACGGGCAGGCCGCCGAAGGGGCATGACTTGCTGGGCGCCTTGATCGTTTGGGAGTGTGTTGAGGTCATCCGCCATACTCATGGAGTCAACAAGACAGAAGCCGTAGCCGCTTATCGAGAAGACCGGGACCGGCTTGCCGCCACCCTGTGGGAGCAGTGCCGAGAGACCATGCATGTCCAAAGCGAAACCACCCTGACCCGCCTATATCGCCAGGGAGCGCGACTAGCGGGGAAGTTTGAAGCAGAGACCGGACAAAAACCCCCTACCTTTTAGTACGCCTAAAACCTTCGCGATTCACGAGCCTTGAAGCGTCAACCATCCACATGGGGACGCTTCCATGCCCACCAAGACGCAAGACCCCGGCGACATTCTCGCCAACGCCCTGGCCCGCTATCACGACGGCTTCGACCCGGCCCTGATCGAGCTGCCCGAGGCCGCCGTCTTCCCTGGCCTGATTCCTGCCCAGCCGGCCACCGCCCGTAAGGCCCGAACTACCGGCACCCTGCTAGGCCGCCCGGCCCCGCGCTTCGTGAAGCGTGGCCGCAGCGTCCGTTATCGCCTGAAAGACGTGCTGGACTGGCTGGCCGATGGCGATGCCTATGGCAGCACTGCCGAGGCAGGAAGGGCCGCATCATGAGCCCGACCACTGATCAGCGCTTGGCCCCGGCATTCGGCCGCCTGCGCGCCAAGCGATCCGCCCCTGTCTTCACCGTTCACCTGGCCCGCAGCGACGAGTGCCAGCAAGTAGCCGCCCAGGATTGGCGATCCGCGCTCAAGGCCACCGGCCGGACTGACGCCTGCTGGCTCGAGCCCCAGGCCGATGGCGCAATTGATGCCACCTTCGACCCTGACGCGCCAACCATGATCACCACCCGCTGCCGACAGGGCACCGCCGCCGATCACCTGGCGTTCGCCCTGGCCTGCGTCGCTAACCAACTGGATGCCGAAGCGATCGGGGCCCCCTGCACCGTCACCACCGGGGAGGGCGAGGCATGAGCTATTCCACCACTGCCGACCACATCGACACGCACGCCCGCCAGGCATGGGCCCTGGCTCAATTGCTGATCGACCATTTCGGCGGACAGGAAGATCACAACGTCCTGAGCGACGAGATCATGTCAGCCCTGATGGAAAACCTGAGCCACCACCTGGTGCGGATACAGACGATCAATGCTGAAAGGAGTGGCAATGACCTTTGAACACGCCGCCGTGCTGGTGGAGAGCGCCAGCGACCTGCTGGCGCTGGGCAACCGGCTGGACATCATCGCCCACGCCTTGGCCGAGACCGGCGAGCCCCAGGCGCACCAGCAACCGCTGATCGACGCGACCGGGCACATTGGCGACGCCATGCGCGCCGTATTCGCCGCCCTGGAAGCCGCTCACGCTGATGGAGGAGGGCCATTCCGTGAGAGATGAAACGCAAGCGCCCGGCCGTGGGGGCCGGGCACATGGTCACGCGAGAGCAGCCAACGCTCGCCATCATCATAGCATCGAGACCGCATTGGTCGAGGCCCTGGCCGCCCGAGGCATCACCGGCCTGGCAATCCGCGCCGATGGCGAGGTTCACCGCTTCGACGCTCCCGACAAGCGGCGGGGCAACCTGTCCGGCTGGTACGTCTGCCCCACGCCCGAGGTGGCCGTCTTCGGCTTTTGGCATACCGGCGAACAGCAGACCGTGACCCTAGCCGGCGAGCATGACCCCATCGCCGCCGAGCAGGCCCGACAGGCCGCCGAGCGAGCGCGCCACGAGCGAGACGCCCAGCGCCAGCGCGACCACGCCCAGGCCGCCAAGACAGCGCGCCGACTGTGGGCAGCCGCCCAGCCGGCCGACCACGCCCACCCCTACCTGCAAGCCAAGCGCACCGCGCCCCATGGACTGCGACAGCAAGGCGACGTGCTGCTGGTGCCGCTGTTCTGCGAGGGCGCGCTGGTCAACCTGCAACGCATCCACCCCGATGGCGGCAAGCGCTTCATGCCACGCGGCCGGCTCAAGGGCGCCGCGTCCCTGGTGGGCCGGCTGGCTGGCGCTGGGCGCGTCTACCTGTGCGAAGGCTGGGCAACCGCCGCCACGCTACATGAGGCGACCGGCCACCCGGTAGTGGCCGCCATGACCGCCAACAACCTGGCGACCGTGGGCCGCGCCTTGCGCCAACGTCTACCGGCCGAGGTGGCCATCACCGTGGCCGCCGACAACGACCACCACACTGAAGGCAACCCCGGCATCACGGCCGGCCGCGCCGCCGCTCAGGCGATCCGCGCCGACCTGACCTGGCCGCGCTTCCCCTGCCCCGGCTGTGCCTGCACGGACTTCAACGACTTGGCCCGGTGCCAGCCCATCGAGGAGGGCGCCGCATGACCATGGCCGCCGTGAAGCACCAGAGCGAGCAACCACCCGAGCGTGGCAGCCGTATCGAGCTGGCGCCGTTGCCCCTGGCCGAGCGTGAGACGCCACCCGACTACCCATTGGAAGCGCTGGGGCCGGTGCTGGGCGAAGCCGCCGAGCGCCTGGCCTACCATGTCCAGACTCCACGCGGCATGGCTGGCCAATCCGTGCTGGCGGCGGCTGCCCTGGCGGTGCAAGGCCATGTGGACGTGGCCCGAGGCCCCCACGGCAGCGGGCCGGTATCACTGTTCTGCATGACCGTGGCCAGCAGCGGCGAGCGCAAATCGAGCCTTGACCGGCTGGCGCTGGCGCCGATCCGCGAGATGGAGGCCGAGAAGCGCCAGCAGCAGCCCGAGGAGTTGGCCAAGTACAAGGCCGAGCGAGAGGCGTGGGAGATGCGCCGCGACTCCCTGGTGAACAGCGCCAAGCCCAAGGGCCGGCAGGCCATGAGTGAAGGCGAAGCCGCCTACCTGCAAGAGACCCTGGCCGCCATTGACGCCGAGGAGCCCCCGGCGCCGGCCGCGCCGGGCGTGACGTTCTCCGAGCCTACCGCCGAAGGCATCTATCGCCACTTGCAACACAACCACCCGAGCGCTGGCCTGTTCTCCGATGAAGGCGTGGGATTTTTCGGCGGCCACGGTATGAGCGAGGAGGGACGCGGGCGCACCGTGGCCATGGTCTCCAAGCTGTGGGATGGCGACCCGATCACCCGCACCCGAGGCGCGGCCGGAGAGTCCGGTGCGCTGGCTGGCCGCCGCCTGTCCGCCCACCTGATGTTGCAACCTGTGGTTGGCGCCAAGGTGCTGGCTGATCCGCTGCTTCAAGGCCAAGGCTTCCTGGCGCGCTTCCTGATCGTGCAGGAGCCCAGCCTGGTCGGCCAACGCCTGCTGAAAGGGCGCGATCCGAGCCAAGGGCCGCACCATGACCCGGCAATCGCCCGCTATTGGTCGGCGTTGTCCGAGCTGATCCGCGCGCCCCTGGCGCTAGATGATAACGGCAGCATCACCCCCAGGCTGGCGCGTATCGAAGGTGAGGCGTTCGCGGCGTGGGCACGGCTGCATGATGCCATCGAGGTGCAGAGCAGCGAGGAGGGTCGTTTTCGTGACGTGCGGCCGTTCGCGAGCAAGGCCGCCGAGAACGCCGCCCGCATCGCCACGGTGCTGGCGCTGGTGGAAGGCCATGACGCGCCCACCGTGGCCCATATCGAGCGCGCCGGCCGGCTGGTGGCCTACTACTTGGAGTCAATGGCAATCCGCACCGCCGAGGCCCGGCAGGATACCGAGGAGTTGCAAGCCCGCGACCTGCTGGAGTGGATCAAGGCCCACGGCGGCCGGCTGGACGCCAAGGACTTCAAGCGCCTGCCCAGCGAGTACCGCAGCGCCAAGAAGGCGCGCCCACTGCTGGCCTTCCTGGTGGATACCGGCCACCTGCAAATTGCCGGCAGCAGCCCGCGCGGTTTGCCGGCGAGCTGGCGCCTGGCCGAGGAGGTGTGAGCCATGATCGACCTGATGGAGATAGGCCGCCGCCTATGGGAAGGCGGTGAGCCCCTGCCCACTGAGTCTGAGCAGCCGTCCGCCCAGGGCCGGCCAGCCATCGACCTGATGACCATGGACAGCGAAGCGTGGGAGAAGCCGGCCGGCGATCCGCCGCCACTGCGGGAATCCGCAAGCGTCCGCAACACATCCGCAGCCGGCGAGCCCCAGCCCGCGCGGTTTTCCGCAAATCCGCAGAATCCGCAGCCCGCCACCCCCGCACCAGCCCATGAAGCCGAGGCGATCATCGCCGCCCTGGTGCAAAGAGCCGGCCGCGACCTTGGCCGCCCCCTGGTCAACCGGCTGCGCAACGTGTTGGCGCCGATGGATCGAGCCACCCGCGCCAGCCTGGCAGCGGCGATTGATGATGTCTTCGAGACCGCCCAGGACATTGAGGAGGGCCGGCAGCAGGTGGCCGGTCTGCTGGACGCCTGCACCCCCAGGCAGACCAAGCCCGAGCGACTGGCCGGTCAACCGGACTGGACCACCTGGATTGGCGAGCACTGCCCGCTGCTGCCCGAGGATCGAGCATTCATCCAGCGCCGCCTGCATACCCTGCCGCCCCGCGCCGCCGAGCGTGCCGCGCGCCGCTACGTGGAGACATGGCAGGCCGCCGCCGTGGCCGAACCCAAGCCGCACGCCAAGGACAATCAAGGGCGCGCAGCCGCCAACCGTTCACTACTGGCGCTGGTGCGCCGCTGACACAAGAGGAGATCGCCACAATGGCCACCATCACCCCCGAGACCCTGGCCCAAGCCGCCGAGCAAGGGGACGGCATCGCCCACTTGAGTCCCGCCCAGGCGTGGGCTGCCTGGAAGCTGGACATGCCGCCCGCACGCCTGCAACGGCCGCTGGCGCGGCATACGCTGCTGCTACTGGCCAACATCGACCGCAAGGCTCGCCGCGCCTTCCAGCGCGCTGCCACGACCCCTGACGCCATGATAGGTGCCGCCTTCGATGACCGGCACCCGCCTTATCTGCGGCTGCCGGTACAAGCCGAGCTTCGGCACGGCATGGCCGAGTGCTTCCCCGGCCTGAGCCCCGCCAGCCGAGATGCGGACGGTAATGCACTGTACAGCCTGACTGACCTGGCGACCGCGCTGGGCACCACCGAAGCCGAGATCGTCGACCACGCCAAGCATGAAGGCATGGCCGACATGATCACCACCGGCCCGGTCCGGCCGATCCACTGACCCGAATGAGCGGGTCCTCCTCAGCCACCTCTCAGGTGGCCACGGGGCAGCAGAGTCGCGGAATTCGACAAATTTTCGGCACCACCTGATCGTCAGCAGCACCTCAACACAACCCCCATGGTTGACGGGTTTAGCGGTGCTGAAGGTGCCGAAATCACGACGGCATGATGCCGACACGCCGGGCGAGCCGGCAGACGATTAGAGGAGACCTTCCATGACGACCACCACGAAGACCAAAGCACCGGCCAGCGCTGAATCATGGGCACAATGGCTCGAGGAGATGGACGCCCTGCAAGCCGAGCGCGCCGAGATAGTCGGGCTGGGGGAGGCCCGCGAAGCACAGACGCGGGCAGAGAACCATGCTCGCCACGTCATCCGCTTGGCCAATCAGACTGACGCCCTGCGCTTCCATCACTCGCCTGACGAAACCGACCACGACACCCTGCACAGCCTGGTGAGGAGCATCGGCAGCGCCGCCGCAAAGACACAGCAGGCCGATGGCTGGAAAATTCAGCCACGTGAGCGTCAGCAAGCCATCGTGGAGCTGGTGCGCCGTGCCAGTGAGGCCACTGATCAACTCGAGGAAAGCCGCCCCAGAGTGGCCGAGCTGGAGGAAGCCCGCGCCGAGGTGGAGCAGCGCCTCGAGGTTCTGGAGGGGCAGGCGCCCAAGGCGTCAGCGTCCGGGCTCGCATCGCTGCGCAAGGAGCGGGATGCAGCCCTCAATGAACGCGACCGGGTCGCCCGCGCCCTGGACAGCATGACCGCCGATGACAGCCCGCTGGCGATGGCACGCGAGGCAGAGCGCAGTGCTCAGGAACGGCTCGAGGAGGCAGAGGCCCTGGTGGCCATGGGAGAGGCCAGCACAGAGGAGGCGAAAGCCGCCCAGGCAGAGGCGAAGAAGGCCGCCCAAGCCCACGAGAAACAGCAGGCAGAGCACCGCCGGCAAGATGCCGCCCACCGTGGCCTGGCGCGCAAGCTGGAGGAGGCAGACAACCGCCTCGAGACCCTAAGTCGGGCCCATCGCCAGGCCCTCGGCAGAGTACGCCATGCGGAACTCGCCGCCCTCGAGTCGGAACTTGTCGCGGATCTGGAACGCATCGCTGCCGAACGCCTCGACGCACTAGCCAGAATCCATGACGATCTGGAGGAGGCGGAGCCGGGCCACAACTACGGTCCTGCCCGTATCGAGTTGAAGCTGCCTACCTTGCATCACCACCCGGACGCAGACTCACTGCGCCACGGCCTGACGATCACTGCCCACGGGCGGGAAGAGTGAACAGGGCAGAGTGTCTTTAAGGCACCCTGTTGGAGCCCCGCCCACGGGCGGGGCTACTGCGGGGATCCGCAAGCGTCCGCAACACATCCGCAGCCGGCGAGCCCCAGCCCGCGCGGTTTTCCGCAAATCCGCAAAATCCGCAGCACCTCCCCCACTCCACCCGCCCGCGCGCGAAGCCCCGGATGGCGAAAAGGTGGTGATTCCCACCTTTTCGCCGGCACCACCCTGATGTCGGAAAATCGGACTTCGGTCCCGCGATGACGCCGTTGGAGCGAGCGACCTTCAAGGCAGTCCGCCAGCAGGTGGCCGCCCGCTGGCGCCAGCCGGCGAGCCCTGGCCGGTGACTTTCTGACGCCTGGAACCTGTATGGAACCTAGAAAGGCAACAACGAGAAACGACCACCGCGATGATTCGCCAAGTGGCCGTTTTCATGGGTCTTTTTGGTGCCGGTGAGTGGACTCGAACCACCGACCTACGCATTACGAGTGCGTTGCTCTACCAGCTGAGCTACACCGGCGTGCCGAGCATCATACGACCCGCTCGCCAGGCTGCCAAGGGCACCTCGGCGGCCGATGTTCCACAGACGCGGTATCAGACTGTCATGTCGACGTCGTATGAGCGGGAGCGACGAGAACGGGTGTCGCTTCATGGGAAGAGAGGGACGTCGGGAGCAGAAATGCGACCATTCCCGGCTCGGCCGTCAGCCGGCCACCGGACAGTCGGCGCGACGCGGCCCGACGGGCGCGAGAAGCGCACGCCAGGCTCAGGCGCCATGCACTACGGGAGCATCAGATGTAGGCGTAGGGCATCCGAGCCTGAAAGCCGCGATAGGCGCTTTCGGTCATCACTTCCAGTACACGATAGGCACCCTTGCCGATACGCTTGAGCAGGGAAGGACGGGCGGTTGAAGTCGTCATGGGATCTCATGCCTGTGTCGATGAGTGTTGCGACATTATACCTTGGTCGTTAGACGTTAGTCTAATTCCCTCTCCCTTTCCTTCGCGCCACAGCGCTCTTCGATGCCACGCCAACGATCATCGGCGTGGCACTCAGCCCCGCATCAGGCCGTCGGCAACTCCGCCTCCCCCGCCACGGCGGCTGCCGGCGTCGGCCATTCCAGCCGACGACGCGCCAAGGCCACATCGTCACGTGGATCATGCTGCCAGAGCCAGTCGAAGCGTCGCTCCAGGTCCGCCGCCAGGCGCACTTCATCGGCGCCGATACCATCGCCACGGCATTCGTAGACATCCCCGGCTTCCCGAGACGTGGCCTGCACCCGGCAGGTACGCGCATGACGCGCCGTCTCGAAGGCCGCCAGCACCGCCGCGACATTGTCACGTTCGGCGTAAGGGTCGCTCAACAGGCTGGCCAGCACGTAGGCATCTTCCAACGCCTGGCCGGCCCCGGCGCCCTGATGGGGCAACATCGCGTGGGCGGCATCGCCCACGATCAGCACCCGGTCGCGGGCGTAGCGCGGCAGTTCGGGCAGCTCGTGCAGGGCCCAGCGGGTCGGCTGATCGATGCAGCCCAAAATCGCCTTCGACGCGGCGCCCCAGCCGGAGAAGTCGTCGAGCATCGCCTGCTGACTCACTTCCGCGACCCAGGGCGCACCCTCCGGCAGTTGCTGGTCCGGGCTCGACCGGTCGGTGACGAACGCCACCACATTGATCAGTGCCGCCTGCTTCACCGGGAAGGTCAGGATATGGCGATCGGTGCCCAGGTACATCTGCGGTACCACGGCCAGCCGCTCGTCACAATCGGCCTCTTGCAGCGCCCGGCGCAGGCGCTCGACGGGTACCAGGCCACGATAGGCCTGGGTACCGCTCCAGCACGGCCCGACCTCGCCGAAGTCCGCCACCGGCAGCACATGCTCGCGCACCGCCGACTTGATGCCATCGAAGCCGATCAGCAGGTCGCCCCGGAACTCGCTGCCATCGGCAAAGCTCACGCTGACGCCCTCGGCATCCTGAACCACGGCCTGACAGCGCTTGCCGAAATGGGCGATGCCTGCGGGCAGGTGGGCAACGATGGCATCCAGGAAATCCGCGCGATGGACCGAGGACTGGCCACAGCCCGGAGCCAATGAGGCGGTCAGGTAGGCCTCGTCCCGACCCCGTCGCCACTCGAACCAGACGTCCTCGAAGGGCGCCGGCGAGGCATCGGCGATGCGGCGATAGGCAGCTTCCAGGCCCAGCAGCGAAATGGCCCGTACGGCATTGGGTCCGAAGGAAACGCCGGCGCCGATCTCCGAAAAACGCTCGGCGGCCTCGAACAGATGCACCTTCAGGTCCGAACATCGGGAAAGAGCGACGGCGAGGGCCACGCCCCCGATGCCGCCGCCGACAATACCGATGCGGAGGCGGGATTTGCGGGTCGGCTGAGAGTCGGGGTGAGCGGGGGGCTTGTTAGTCGGCATGATGGCCACTCCTGTCGGGGATGGATGGTCTCCCACCACGCTAGGCGCCTACCGATATGACCCACAACGAAGACAGCTTCATGTCGTGAATAAACAGGATTAATATCACGACAAACCAGTTGCTTAGCGACGAATCTCACGCCCCCTTATCGACCATGGTCTAGGGCGATCGACGGTTCGGCGTTGCCCTCCTTCCCTGCCCCATCCGGAGGCGAACCACCATGCGCAAGCTGTCGGAAATCGATACCAACCTGCTGGTGGTGTTCGATCTTCTCTATCAGCGCCGCAACACCCAGCGGGTCGCCGAACAGCTCGGCCTGACCCAACCGGCGATCAGTCATGCCCTGAAACGGCTGCGCAAGCTGCTGGGCGACCAGCTCTTCGAGCGCACCTCGCGAGGCCTGATGCCCACGCCCTACGCCACGCGCATCCATGAACCGATCGCCCAGGCCCTGGCCGGGCTGCAGGAGGCGCTCAACCTGAGCCATGACTTCGATCCCGCTACCAGCCGGCGCAGCTTCCAGGTCGCCATGAGCGATATCGGCGAGATCTACTTCCTTCCGCGGCTGATGTCACGGCTGGCGTCACTGGCACCGCACGTCTCGCTCGGCACCGTGCGCAGCGAGCTCGGCGACTTGCCGCACGACATGGAGGAGGGGCACATCGATCTGGCGGTGGGCCTGATCCCGCAACTGGAAGCTGGCTTCTACCAGCAGCGGCTATTCGTGCAGCGTTACGTCTGCCTGATGAGAGAGGATCATCCCCTGGCGCAGCGCGCATTCTCCATGGAGGACTTCACCGCGGCCCGGCACATCGTGGTCGAGGCCAAAGGCACCGGTCACGGCCGGGTCGAGGAGTTGCTGGCCAAGGCTGGCATCGCCCGCCCGGTGCGACTTCAGTTGCCGCATTTCGTGGCCGTGCCCTATATCGTCAGCGGCACCGACCTGATCGTCACCGTCACCGACAAGCTGGCCGAGGCCACCGCGCCCCGCTTCGGGCTGCACGCCATGCCGCATCCCATGGCGCTGCCCGAGGTGCCGATCAACCTGTTCTGGCACCGACGCTTCCACCAGGACGCCGGCAATCGCTGGCTCCGGCGCTTGATCCACGAGATGTTCGCGGAGGGATGACGATCCGGCGGTCCGGCACGGTTCCTTCGGCGCTCAGCGAGCGCCGTCGGACGCCCTCTCCTCCGCCTTCTTGCCGGTGAAGCGACGATGCAAGAGATTGTAGGCGATGGCGCCAACCACCACGCCCCAGAAGGCCGAGCCGAGGCCCAGAAAGCTGACCCCCGAGGCGGTGGCGAGAAAGGTGATCACCGAGGCCTCGAGGTGCTCCTTGCGAGCGGCGAAGGCGCTGACGTTGCTGGCGATGGCGCCGACCAGCGCCAGGCCCGCCAGCACCGCCACGAACTCGCCGGGCAGCGAGGTGAACAGCAGCACGATGGTGCCGGCAAAGGTGCCGCCGATCAGGTAGAAGAGGCCGTTGGCAACCCCCGCCACATAGCGCTTGTCGCGGTCCGGGTGGGCCTCCTCGCCGGTGCAGATCGCCGCGGTGATCGCCGCGATCACCGTGGTAATGCCGCCGAAGCAGGCGGTGGCCAGCGACGTCAGGCTGGCCACGGTGACGATCGGCCGGGCCGGCGTGTTGTAGCCGGAGGTGCGCAGGATCGCCATGCCCGGCAGGAACTGCCCGGTGAGGCTGACCAGCACCAGCGGGATGGCCAGACCGAGCGTGCCCTGCCAGGTCCACTCGGGCGCGATGAAGGTCGGCGAGGCCAACTGCAGAGTCACGCCCTCGAGGCTCGCGCCTTCCAGGGTCACCGCCAGGCCGACGCCGACGACCAGCAGCCACACCAGGCAATAGCGCGGCGTCAGGCGCTTGAACACCAGGTAGGCCAGCAGCATGCCGATCATCAGCGCCGGCACCGTGGCCAGCGACTCGAAGACGCCGACCCCGAACTGGAACAGGATGCCCGCCATCATGGCGCTGGCGATGCCCGGCGGGATCAGCTGGATGATGCGGTCGAAGGAGCCGGTCACGCCGATCACCAGGATCACCGCCGCCGCGGTGAGGTAGGCCCCCACCGCCTCGCCGAGCGATAGCTCGGGAAACAGCGTCACCAGCAGCGCCGTGCCTGGTGCCGACCAGGCGGTGACTACTGGCACCTTGAGCCACAGGCTGAGGCCGATGCCGGACACGGCGGCGCCCATGGAGATCGCCCAGACCCATGACGTCATCATCGCCGGCGAGATCTCGGCGCTCTGGGCGGCCTGGAAGAAGATGGCCAGCGGGCCGGCATAGGAGACCAGCACCGCCACGAAGCCGGCGGTGACGGCGGGGATCGACCAGTCCTTGAAGCGTCGCATGGCGAGTTCCTTGGCTAAGGATGCAGTGGCGCCGGGCCGGCGACACTGCGAAAAGAAAAAAGGCCCGCGCTGACGGGCAGCGACGAGCCAACGGAGGATAACCTGGGCAGCGCCTGACGCGCGAAGGCCCGTCGTCAGGCGCTGGGCTCGTGGGCGACCCGGCGAATGAATTCGAAGTCCTTGGTCTCGAAGAGCAGCGAGATCAGCACCCCCAGCACCAGGGCCCAGAAGGAAGAGCCGATGCCCAGGATCTGCAGCCCGGAGGCGGCAATCAGGAAGGAAAACAGCCCGCCCATCTCGTGCTTGCCGCCGGCGAAGGTCATGTACATCGCCGAGGTGATCACCTTCAGCAGTGCCAGACCGGCGACGATGGCGACGAAGTAGCCCGGCATGGCCTCGATCAAGCTGATGACGAAGCCATAGAAGGGCGCCGCCACCACGAAGATGGCCCCGGCGATCACCGCTGCCACCCAGCGCTTGTCCAGCTTGCCGGCTTCGGGCGACGAGCAGATGCCGGTCATCGGCGCGGCGATGCAGGTGCTGTGCAGGTTGAAGAAGGCCGAGATCATGGTGCCGAAGCCGCCCACCGCGGTGATGGCGTTGGCCGGCACTTCCTTGTAGCCCATGCCCTTGACCAAGCCCACGCCGGCAGGGGTCTCCATGCCGATCAGGATCAGCGCCAGCGGCAGGCCATAGGCCAGGAAGGCCTCCAGTGTGAATTCGGGGACGATCACTCCGGGGAAGTTCACCGAGAACTCGACGCCGGAAAAGTCGATGCCGGCGTAGGCCATATAAGCGATGCCGGCCAGCATGGCCACGATCAGCGGCGGTACCCGGCGCAGGAAGCGCGCCGACAGGAAGAAGGCCAGGATCATGATCGCCGCCGGCAGGATGGCGTTTTCCAGCGGCGCGACCATGTTGAGGCCGAACTTGAGCAGAATGCCGCCGACCATGCCCATGACGATCGGCATGGGAATCAGCTTCATGACGATGCCCATGACCCCGGCAAGCCCGGCCACCAGCGAGATGGCCCCGGCGATCAGGGACGCGCCGAGGGCTGCCTCCACGCCGACCACGGGAATGATCGAAGCGAACAGCAGCGCTCCGGGAATGGAGTTGGCCATCGGCAGCGGCAGTCGGTAGTAGGCCGGCATGAACAGCCCGAACAGGCCGTTGATCAGCAGGTAGCTGATGACCCAGATCATGATGAACTGGGGATCCAGCCCCGCGGCAGTACCGGCACCCACGTGGATCACGCTGGCGCTGATGCCGAAGATACCGGCCACGACGCCCGCACTGGCGTTGTCGACGTTGAGGTCGCGGATGAAGTCAGCCGGCGCATGCCGAAGGCTGACCCCCTTCTCGATATGTTTCATGCTGTACTCCGGGTGTTGTTGTCATTGGTATCAGGGGCTTGCTGTCGAAGGCCGCCCCTGCCGGGACGGCGTTTCGCTTCGCTGGCGCTATGGCGTTAACGGGTTGGCCTCGACGGAAAAGTCGCCGAGCCAAGCGCAGGCCTTTTCAGCGAGGCCTAACCGAGGTCTCCCCCGGCCACCGGCAATACGCTGCCGGTGATGTAGCTGGCCTCGTCGGAGGCCATGAACAGGATCGGCGCGGCCATCTCGTCCAGGGTGCCGTAGCGGCCGAGCAGGCAGCTCTGCTGGGTCTGGTCGATGTGGGCCTGGAACCAGGCCTGCTCGGTCTCGTTGCGAGGCTCCGGGGTGCCGCGCGAGATACGCCGCGGCGGTGCCTCGGTGCCGCCGGGGGCGGTGGCCACCACGCGGATGCCATGCTCGGCGACCTCGAAGGCCAGCGACGCAGTCATGGCGTTGACCCCGCCCTTGGCCGCCGAGTACGGAATGCGATGGATGCCCCGGGTCGCCGCGGAAGAGACGTTGACGATCACGCCGCCGCCCTGCTCGACCATGGCCGGCAGCACCGCCCGACAGCACCACAGCGTCGGCATCAGCGAACGGGTGATCTCGGCCGAGATCTCGGTGGCGGTGAACTCGGTGAACGGCTTGAAATTGATCGCCCCGCCCACGTTGTTGATCAGGATGTCGAGCCGACCGAAGTGCGCACGGGCGTCCGCCATGGCGCGCTCGGCGCCCTCGAAGGTCTCGAGGTCGGCCAACAGGGCGATGGCCTCGACGCCCTGCCCTTGCAGCTCGGCCGCCACCTCCCGGACGATCTCGGCGCGATCCACCAGCGCCAGGCGGGCGCCCTCGGCGGCCGCCTGCTCGGCGACGCGCCGGCCGATGCCCTGGGCGGCGCCGGTGATCACCATCACCCGGTCCTGGAAACGTTGACGGTTCATGCGGCCTCCCCGGGCGCCTGGTTGGGCGTGAACTTCTCGTAGTGGAAGCTCTGCGGTGCGATGCCCTGCTCATCGAAGTGCTTGAGCACGGCATCGACCATCGGCGGCGGCCCGCACAGGTAGACGTCGACGTCGCCGTCGTACAGCACCTCGGCGTCCATGTGATGGGTGACGTAGCCCTTGCGAGGATGGTCACTTGCCTCGTCCACTACCACGGTGGCGTAGGTGAAGTTCGGCAGCGCCTCGTCGAAGGCGTCCAGGACCTCGGTCTTGACCAGGTGGTCGTCCTTGTTGACGCCGTAGATCAGGTGCACGGGCTGCTCGCAGCCCTTCTCCACCAGCTGCTCGAGCATCGACAGGAAGGGCGCCAGGCCGGTGCCGCCGGCCAGCATCAGCACCGATCGGGTGATCTCGCGCAGGTAGAAGCTGCCCATCGGCCCGGTCAGGCCGAGGCGCTCGCCGGGCTTGCACCGCTCGGTGAGATAGCCGCTCATCAGGCCGCCCGGCACGTTGCGGATCAGGAAGGTGGTCCGCGCGGCGCCCGGCCGGGAGCTGAAGGAGTAGGAACGATGCGCGTCGGTCCCCGGCACGTCGATATGGATGTACTGGCCGGGCAGGAAGGCCAACTCGGCGCCCTCGTCCAGGTCAATGGCAAGCTCGATGCTGTCTTCGGAGAGTTGCTCGACCGTGGCCACGGTACCCTCGAGCTTGCCGACCGCGGTCTTGCACAGGGTCGAGGCCACCGGCACCTGGATGACGCAGTCGGTGGACGGCACCATCTGGCAGGTCAGCACCTGGCCCTCGGCGGCTTCCTCGTCGGACAGCGCCTCCTCCAGGTACTCGTCGCCCAGGTCGAACGCGCCCTGCTCGCAGTGGCCCTTGCAGGTGCCGCAGACGCCGTCGGAGCAGTCCATCGGCAGGTTGACCTTCTGCCGGTAGGCCGCATCGAGGACGGTCTCGCCTTCCTTGCAGCCGATGAAACGGGTCACCCCGTCTTCGAAGTTGAGGGCAATGGTATAGCTCATGGTCGTTCTCCTCCCCACCGGTCAGCGTGACCCGGTCAGCGTGACCCGGTCAGATGTGATAGACGTCAATGACCTGGTGGATGTAGTCGTTGTTCAGGATCACCTTCTTGCGGGTGATCAAAGGCGCCTCTCCGGACACGTCCAGGGTGTAGAAGGAGGTGCCGAAGAACTGGTTGGTCTGCTGGTAGCGATGGCTCAGGGTGTGCCAGTTGAAGCGCAGCTCCACCGCATCGCCGTCCCGGCTCAGCACCTCCAGGTTGCTGATCAGGTGGGTAGTGCGCGGTTCGGGAATGCTGGTCGCGCCGCTGCGCTCGGTCTTGATGCGGTAGACCCGGTCCTCCAGCCCCTCGCGGCTCGGGTAGTAGATCAGCGAGATCTCGGACTGCGGGTCCTCGGTCAGCCGGTCATCGTCGTCCCAGGCCGGCATCCAGAACTCCACATCCTGGCGATAGCAGGTCAGCCACTCGTCCCACTGGCGGTCGTCGAGCAGGCGCGCCTCGCGATGCACGAAGGCCTGAATGTCTTCGAAAGTCATGCTCATGGTGTGCTCCCCCTGTTCTCGGGCAATCAGGCCGACTCGCCGGCGGGTTCGGTGGCGATAAACTGGCCGCGCTCCTTGTCGATGGCGCGCAGCATCTCCTCGACCCAGTGCTGGTGGTGCAGCACGTAGAGCCCCTCGTCCTCCGGCGACGCCCCGCTGAGCAGCGGTTTCATGTCGATCGCCTTGGCGTTCTCGTCGGCGCCCTCGATCCACTGCTTGGCGCCGCGGGACAGGTCGTTCCACTCGGCGTCCAGGCCCTGGTAGCCGTTCTGGCAGGCGCGGAACTCTTCCAGGTCGTCCGGCGTGCCCATGCCCGAGACGTTGAAGAAGTCCTCGTACTGGCGGATGCGCAGCGCGCGGTTCTCCTTGGATTCGCCCTTGGGCGCGAAGCAGTAGATGGTCACCTCGCTCTTGTCCACGGCCAGCGGGCGGATCACCCGGATCTGGGTGGAGAACTGGTCCATCAGGTAGACGTTGGGATACAGGCAGAGGTTACGGGTCTGGTTGACGATGGAGTCGGCCCGGGCTTCGCCCAGCTCGGCCTCGATCTCGTCCTTGCGGGTGTAGACCGGGCGCACCTCGGGGTTGAGCAGCCGGGTCCACAGCATCATGTGGCCGTTTTCATAGGAGTAGAAACCGCCCTGGCTCTTCGACCAGCCATCGGCATCCAC
The DNA here is from genome assembly GCF_043496985.1 of Halomonas sp. B23F22_20. Lineage (NCBI taxonomy): Bacteria > Pseudomonadati > Pseudomonadota > Gammaproteobacteria > Oceanospirillales > Halomonadaceae > Halomonas > Halomonas sp. B23F22_20. The sequence continues at coordinate 81,211 of NZ_JBIEKH010000017.1, read as the reverse complement.
GGCCTTGGTGCCGCCGGCGTCGTAGTTGCGGCGGTCCATGGTCGAGGCGTAATTCCAGTGCACGGTGCTGACGTGATAGCCGTCGGCGCCGTTCTCCGCACCCAGCTTCCAGTTGCCGTTGAAGGTGTACGACGAGGTGCCGCGCAGGATCTCCAGGCCTTCCGGGGCCTGGTCGACGATGTTGTCGATCACCTTGCGGGTTTCGCCGAGATAGTCGTCCAGCGGCATCACGTCGGCGCTCAGGCTGCCGAACAGGAAGCCCTTGTAGTTCTCGAACACCGGCAGCCGCTTGAGGTCGTGGGAGCCCTCGCTCTTGAAGGCGTCCGGGTAGGCGCCGGTCTTCTCGTTCTTGGCCTTGAGCAGCCGGCCGTCGTTCTTGAATGTCCAGCCGTGGAACGGGCAGGTGAAGGTGCCCTTGTTGCCGCGTTTCTTGCGGCACAGGGTGGCGCCGCGGTGGGCGCAGGCGTTGATCAGGGCGTGCAGCTCGCCGGCCTTGTCACGGGTGATGATCACCGGCTGGCGACCCAGGGTGACGGTCATGTAATCGCCGGGCTCGGCGATCTGGCTCTCGTGGGCCAGGAACAGCCAGTTGCCCTCGAAGACATGCTTCATCTCGAGCTCGAAGAACTCGGGGTCAGTGAAGATGCTGCGATGCACGCGGAAGGTGCCGGCCTCGGCGTCGTCCTCGACGGCACCGCGGACGCGTTGTTCGAGACGATCGAGCTTGCTGGTCATGATCGGACTCCTCGCGTTAGTCATGGGGTCAGGGAAGCAGAGACGATGCGGGTCGCCTCAGACCTTGGCGGTGCCCGCCTGCTGGCTGGCCTGGTCCTGCGCGTCTTCCTTGGCCCGCGGGCGCTTGTGGCGGTGCTGCAGCTCGGCGGCATTGGTCACCGACAGCGCGACGTCGAACACCACCTCGGTGAAGGGGCCCTCGAAGCCGCGTGCCGCGATGGCCGCGTCGTCCTCGATGCGCCGCCCTTCCACCACCAGCTCCTCGCGGGTGGCGAAGGCGAAGTCGTCGAAGGTGTAGGGGTCGCCGGCCAGGTTGATCTGGGTCGTCAGGTGCTGGTGCCCCGGGGCGGAGACGAAGTAGTGGATATGCGCCGGGCGCTGGCCATGGCGCCCCAGGGCCTTGAGCACCTGATCGGTGGGCGCGCCTTCGGGCACGCCATAGCCGGAGGGGACGATGCTGCGCACCGCGTAGCGACCCTCGGCGTCGGTGATGATCGAGCGGCGCAGGTTGTACTCCGCCTGCGACGGGTCGAAGAAGGAGTAGCCGCCCTTGGAGTCGGCGTGCCAGATCTCGACCTTGGCCCCGGCGATCGGCTGGCCGTCGGTGTCGCGCACCTGGCCGGTCAGCCACATCGCCTCGCCGTCGGTATCGGTGCCGTCGTCCATGCGCCCGCTGCCCTGCAGTTCCGGAGCGCCGGCCACGTACAGCGGGCCCTCGATGGTGCGCGGCGTGCCGCCGGTGCGGCCGGCCTCGGCGTCGGCCGCGTCCATGCGCATGTCCAGGTAGTGGTCGAAGCCGAGCCCCGGGGCCAGCAGCCCGAACTGGGTGCCCTGGCCGAGCGCGTTGAGCACGCTGACGCTGCTCCAGAATTCCTCGGGGCTGACGTCGAAGTCGTCGATCAGCCGATACAGGTCGGAGAGCAGGCGATGCATGATCTGCTTGGCGCGCTCGTTGCCGCCGTCCTTGTCGAAACCGCTGACGGCCTTCAGAAAGTCCTGAACCTCGGGAGTGTCGAAAATCTTCACGGTCATGCTGGCGTCCTCATGGTTGTTATAGCGAGTCATCGATGAACGGCGTATCAGCTGTCGTCGTCGCGGATCGACGAGGGATGGCGGCACAGCGGCTTGACGGCGATCTCCATGTAGGGGAACAGCGGCAGGTTGGAGACCAGCTCCTGCAGCTCGGCGTTGTCCTCGACGTCGAAGATGCTGACGTTCGAGTAGCTGCCGGCCACCCGCCACAGGTGGCGCCACTTGCCGGCGCGCTGCAGCTCCTGGGAGTAGGCCTTCTCGGTCGCCTTGATCTCGGCGGCCTGCTCGGCGGGCATCTCCGGCGGCAGTTTCACGGTCATTTCTACCTGGAACAGCATGCGAGTCTCCTTGTCTGGAACAATGTCAGCGCCCGGACTTACTTGCGCGAATAGTGGGTCAGCTTGTCTTCGTCGAGGGCGATGCCGAGGCCAGGACCGGCCGGCAGGTCGACGCCGAAGTCGTGGTAGCGCAACGGCTCGGCGACGATGTCGTCCTTGAGCAGCAGCGGGCCGAACATCTCGGTGCCCCAGGTCATCTCGGGCAGGGTCGCCCAGGCGTGCAGCGAAGCGGCGGTGCCGATGGTGCCCTCGAGCATGGTGCCGCCATACAGGCCGACACCGGCCGTCAGCGCCAGCTGCGCCAGCTCCAGCGCCGGCCGCGGCCCGCCGGCCTTGGCGATCTTCAACGCGAAGGCGCCGCTGAAGCCGTCTGCCACCAGGTCCAGTCCGTCCCGGGCATCGGCCACCGCCTCGTCGGCCAGCATCGGCACCCGGAAGCGCTCGGCCAGGCGAATCAGGCCGGCCTGCTCGCGGGCCGGGATGGCCTGCTCGATCAAGGCGATGCCGGCCTCCTGCAGGGCGGCGATGCCGCGCACCGCGGTGGCCTCGTCCCAGGCCTGGTTGACGTCGACGCGCACGCTGGCCCGATCACCCAGCGCCGCCTTGATGTCCGCCACGTGGCGCACGTCCTGTTCCAGGGCGTTGGCGCCGATCTTGAGCTTGAAGTCGCGGTGGCGCCCGTCGTCGAGGCGCTGGAAAGCTTCATCGATATCCTTCCGGGTATCGCCGGAGGCCAGGGTCCACAGTACCGGCAGGTGCGTGTGGCGGGCGCCGCCCAGCAGCTCGGCCACCGACAGCCCCAGCCGCTTGCCCTGGGCGTCGAGCAGCGCGGTCTCCAGCGCCGACTTGGCGATGGGATTGCCGCGCACATGACGATTCAGCCGCGCCATCAGGGCGTTGAGATTGCTCGAAGACTGACCGACCAGCAGCGGCGCCAGATAGGCGTCGATGTTGCGCTTGATGCTCTCCGGGCTCTCTGGCCCGTAGCTCAGGCCACCGATGGTGGTGCCCTCGCCCAGCCCCTCGATGCCGTCGCTCGTACGCAGGCGCACGATGACCATCGTCTGGCAGGCCATGGTGGCCATGGAAAGCTTGTGGGGGCGGATGGTCGGCAGATCGACCAGCAGCGTCTCAATGGACTCGATCACGGCGGGCATGAAGGCTCCTGGACTACGCACAAAAGAAGTGTTCGCAGTCTGATTGCCTCCAGGCCCGGCAACCAATATGGTTTGAGTCCTTAGCCATACCTTGGAGGTATCATGGAGCTACGCCATCTCCGCTACTTCTGCGTCGCGGCCAAGGAGTTGAACATGACGCGGGCGGCCGCCAAGCTGCACATCGCTCAGCCGCCATTAACTCGACAAATCAACAATTTGGAGAAGGAGCTGGGCGTCAGGCTGTTCGATCGCGGGCCCCGTGGCCTGGCGCTGACGGCGGCGGGACAGTTCTTCTATGAACATACCCTGCAGATACTCGAGAAGGTCGACACCACGGTGACCGATACCCGGCGCATCGCCCGCAGCCACCGCCAGCTGTTCGGCATCGGCTTCGTGCCCTCGGTGTTCTACGGCCAGCTGCCGCTACTGGTGCGCGGCTTGCGACAAAAGGATGACGTCGAGCTGACGCTGGTCGAACTGACCACGGTGCAGCAGATCCAGGCGCTCAAGGCCGGACGCATCGACATCGGCTTCGGCCGGCTGCGCCTCGACGACCCGGAGGTCAAGCAGGAGGTGCTGTTCGAGGAGCCGCTGATGGCGGCGCTGCCCAAGGGCCATCCGCTGGAGGGCACCACGCCGAGCATGGCGCAGCTGGCCGAGTACCCCTTGATCCTGTTTCCCGCCACGCCGCGGCCGAGCATGGCGGATACCGTGCTCGGTATGTTCCGGCGCCGAGGGCTCAAGATCACGGTCTCGCAGGAAGCCAACGAGATGCAGACCGCTTTGGGCCTGGTGGCCTCTGAGATGGGGATCACCCTGGTGCCGGAGCAGGTGAAGCGCGTCCAGCGCGACGGCATCAGCTACGTCTACCTGGCGGAAAAGCACATCACCATTCCGATCCTGTGCAGCCGTCGACGCGGCGAAGTGCCCTCGCCGGTCATGCAGGAAGCCAACGCCATCCTCGAGGTTCTGGTGGAGAATCGCCGCAGCGGCCGCTACCCATGAGCCGGCTCAGCGTGCCTTGGACGCGCATCAGCTCATCCCAGCGGGTGGTATAGCGCGAGCCGAGGGGCTCGCAGCACAGCGCCCGGGCGGCCTCTTCCCCGGGCAGGCCGAAGCGGCACGGTATCGCGTCCCATGCGACCACCAGATCATGAGCGCCGCCCATCAGCGCCGGCGGCGGGTCAAGCACAGGCCCGAAGGAGCTCCATCCCCACCCCACAGCAGGCACGTCGACACTCGATCATGAGACAAATTTGTTTTCATCATGAGGATATTCAGTTTGCCTCATGTCTCCATGAAATCGACAATTCCGTCATTCGATCGTCAGTGGAGAACATCCCATGGCATTGGCCCACGACCACGGCCGACCGCGCATCGAACGTGACGGCGCGCGACACCCACCGTCACCGTAAGGCCAGCGGCCGCGACATCATCGAGAGCGTCGGAAAAGCGCGTTGTGGCCTGTTCCCATCCCATGGGTGGATCGTGGCGCCTGGGCATATCGACAAGTATCAGCGAAAAGGGATTCGCTGATGCGCTTGTGAGGATCCGGAAAAGACACCGGGGAGACTCCGATAACCCAACACGGCTTAAATTTAGCTTTCAGACATCAGGACGGCAGGTCGCGATGAATAACGAATTTGCATTTACCATCAAAAGCATTTGTTTCGATGAAAACTATCGCCCGTCGGACAATACGCGCATCACTACCAACTTTGCCAACCTGGCCAGAGGAGAGAGTCGCCGGGAGAACTTGCGCAACACCTTGAAGATGATTGACAATCGCTTCAATGCCCTGGCGCACTGGGACAACCCGAAAGGCGACCGTTACGGTGTCGAACTTGACATCATTTCCGTTGAAATGACCATTGATGCCGCGCGTACGGATGCTGCCCTGCCCCTGATTGAGATATTGAAGACAAATATTATCGATCGAAAAACCAACGAGCGTATCGAGGGGGTGGCAGGAAACAACTTCTCCTCTTACGTGCGGGATTACGACTTTAGCGTCCGGCTATCCGAACACAACAAGAATCAGACCGAATTCAGCACTCCAGATGACTTTGGAGACCTGCATGGAAAGCTATTCCAGCGCTTCGTAAACTCAAGCGCTTACAAAGAAAACTTCAAAAAACCGCCCGTGATATGCATCAGCGTATCAAGCAGCAAGACCTATCATCGGACGGAAAACCAGCATCCCGTTCTGGGCATTGAGTACCAGCAGGACGAGCACTCTTTAACCGATGAATATTTCAAAAAGATGGGGCTGAAGGTTCGCTACTTCATGCCTCCTGGCAGCGTCGCTCCTTTAGCCTTCTACTTCTCCGGCGACTTGCTTGGTGATTACACTAACCTTGAGCTCATCAGCACTATCAGCACGATGGATACTTTCCAGAAGATCTATCGGCCCGAAATTTATAATGCGAATTCTCAAGCAGGAAAATCCTACCAGCCAAGCCTGAAGCAACAGGATTATTCACTGACTCGAATCGTCTATGATCGAGAGGAACGTAGCCGGCTGTCGATCGAGCAGGGAAAGTTTGTCGAGGAGCATTTCATCAAGCCTTACCAGGCCATCCTCGAGCAATGGTCCGCCAACTACGCTCTTTGATCAACCAAAGCACAAGGTCATCTCTCATGAAAAAGCTGTTGCCCACATCCACTGCCGGTAGCTTGCCCAAGCCCTCCTGGCTTGCACAACCGGAGAAACTCTGGTCACCCTGGAAATTGCAAGGCGAGGAATTGATCGATGGCAAGCAAGATGCCTTGCGCTTGTCATTGCAGGAGCAGCAGCAAGCGGGCATCGATATCGTCAGTGATGGCGAACAGTCACGCCAGCACTTTGTCACTACCTTTATCGAGCACCTCAACGGCGTCGATTTCGAGAAACGTGAGACCGTTAGAATTCGTGATCGCTATGATGCCAGCGTGCCCACGGTCACTGGTGCTGTGTCTCGCCAGAAGCCGGTTTTTGTTGACGATGCAAGATTCCTGCGTCAGCAAACCAGTCAACCCATAAAATGGGCTCTGCCTGGCCCCATGACCATGATTGACACGCTGTATGACAGCCATTATAAAAGCCGCGAAAAACTGGCCTGGGAATTCGCCAAGATTCTCAACCAGGAAGCCAGGGAACTGGAGGCTGCTGGCGTCGATATCATCCAGTTTGACGAGCCCGCATTCAATGTCTTCTTCGATGAGGTAAATGACTGGGGAATTGCCACCCTGGAAAAGGCAGTCGAAGGGCTCAAATGCGACACTGCCGTGCACATTTGCTATGGCTATGGCATCAAGGCCAATACGGATTGGAAAAAGACACTGGGGTCAGAGTGGCGGCAATATGAAGAAACCTTCCCCAAGTTGCAAAAATCCAACGTCGACATCATCTCACTGGAGTGTCACAACTCTCATGTCCCCATAGATCTCATCGAACTCATTCGCGGGAAGAAAGTGATGGTAGGTGCTATCGATGTCGCCACCAACACCATCGAAACACCAGAGGAAGTCGCCAACACCCTGCGAAAGGCACTTCAGTTTGTCGATGCCGACAAACTCTACCCTTGTACCAACTGCGGCATGGCGCCCTTGCCGCGTGAAGTATCACGGGGCAAGCTACGTGCTTTAAATGAGGGAGCAGACATCGTCCGTAGAGAACTCTCCCAGTCGTACTGAGCTAGAGCCGAAAGCGGTGTTCTCAGGGGTGAAGGTGACGGCTCTGCAAGACAGAAAACGGTCGGCGCGAGAGGCTCGCGGCGGCCAATAGCAGAGAACTGAACGGGCCACCTTTCGACGCTCATCGATGGGCCGCTTTCCCAGTCGGAAAGGTTGAAGTCAGAAAAATCACCGCGCCGCCTCAGGCCTCTCTTGACACTCTCGCGTTCCACCCAACCTTCAGGACCCGCCATGCCTCTTCCTGATACTGCCATCGAGCCATTGAGCTTTCGCGAAGCGCTCGGGCACTACGCCTCCGGTATCACGGTGATCACATCACACATCGATGGCGATCCAATTGGCTTCACTTGCCAGTCGTTCTATAGCGTGTCGATGAGCCCGCCACTGGTGTCGTTCAGCGTCAAGGCCAGTTCGTACAGCTATCCCAGGATTCGCCAGGCAGGCCGGTTCGCCGTGAATATCCTGTCGGATGAGCAGACCAGGGTTTCCAACCAGTTCGCCCGGCAAGGCACGGATAAGTGGCACGGCGTCGAGTGGCAGGAATCGCCGCTGGGCAATCCGATCATTGCCGGTAGCCTGCACTGGCTTGATTGCGAAATTCACGCCGAACATGCCGCCGGTGATCACCTGATCGTGATTGGTGAAGTGAAGGCGTTAAACCCGACAGAAGCGGCTGCCACACGGCCACTATTGTATTTCAAGGGACAATACTGCGATCTCGCTGCATCTGCCGAGTGAACTGGCCACACATCGCCCTGCCGATCCTGTTCGGCCAGCGCCATCCTCGAGGTGCTGGTGGAAAACCGCCGCAGCGCCCCCTATCCATGAGCCGGCTCAGCGTGCCTTGACGCGCATCAATTCGTCCCAGCGAGTGGTATAGCGCGAGCTGAGATGCTCACAGCGCAGCGCCCAGGCGGCCTTTTCCCCGGGCAGGCCGAAGCGCACGGTATCGCGTCCCATGCGGCCGTTGAGCCGGTCCAGGGTTGCCATCAGGCGCTGACTGCGGCGGCGTTCGGCCGCGTCCCCCTCGCTCAGCAACGACAGCTGGTGACGCTCGGCATCCACCAGGTCCAGCAGCATCACCCCGCACTTCTGGTAGCGCACGCCCTCGAGAAAGACCGCCGACAAGGCACGGCCGGCGGCATCGAGCAGCTCCCGGGTATCGTCGCTGGGGCCGGGCAGCGCCACCACCTGGCTGTTGCGATACTGACGCTCGCCGAGCCGGTGCGGGTCGCTGCGCACGAACACCAGCACCGCACAGGCCAGACTGCCCTGGCGGCGCAGCTTCTCGGCGGCCCGGGCGCCGTGCTGGCGGAGCGCCGCCCGCAGGTCGGCCAGCTCGCCGGTCAAGCGGCCGAAGGAGCGCGATACCATGATGCGCTGACGCGGTTCGGCGAGATCCTCCAGGGCGATGGCCGGCCGGCCGCGCAGTTCCCAGACGATGCGTTCCAGCACCACCGAGAAGGTCCGGCGGATCTGCTTGGGATCGGCCTGGCGCAGCTGCCAGGCGGTGTGGATGTCCTGCAGCGCCAATCGCTCGGCGCTACGCCGGGCAATGCCCCACAGCTCATGCACCGGCAGCGCCTCTAGCACGCGGCGGGTCTCGGGTGCCTCGGCCTCCAGGCAACACACTCCGCCCAACCCGGGCATCCGCTTGGCGACGCGATTGGCGGTCTTGGCCAGTACCCGGGTCGGCGCCAGGCCCACGCAAGTCGGCAGGCCGGTGTCGCGCAGCACCGTCGCCCGCAGCCGCCGCCCCCACGCCTCGAGGTCGTCGGGCTCATGGCCCTCGAGGCCGACGAAGCTCTCATCGATGGAGTAGGCCTCCACGTCCGGCGAGAAGTCGCCGAGCACCCGGTTCACGCGCCGGCTCATGTCACCGTAGAGGGCGTAGTTGCTGGACAACAGCGTCGCTCGGCGGCGGATCGACGCGGGGATCTGGTGCGTCGGCATCCCCATGGCCACACCCAACGCCTTGAGCTCCTCCGAGCGCGCCACCACGCAGCCGTCGTTGTTGGACAGCACCCCCACCGCCCGGCCCTCGAGATGGGGATCGAAGACCCGCTCGCAGCTGACGTAGAAGTTGTTGCTGTCGACCAGCGCGATCATGGCGTCGCCCCCGGCAGAGCATGCAGCACATGGGTCACCACGCCCCAGACCTGGCATTCCCGACCGGCCAGCGGAATCGGCGCGAAGCGCGGGTTGCTGGCCTCCAGCACCAGGTCGTCACCGCGGCGGGCCAGCCGCTTGACGGTGGGCTCGCCATCCACGGCGATGATCACCACCCGCCCGGGCAACGGCTCCAGGCTGCGGTCCACCACCAGCAGGTCGCCGTCGTGGATGCCGTCGCCGAGCATCGAGTCGCCCTCGGCGCGCACGAAGTAGGTGGACGTCGGGCGACGCACCACATGGGCGTGCAGGTCGAGCTCCACGTCCAGGTGGTCGTCGGCGGGACTGGGAAAGCCGGCCCGCACCCGGCAGCCCAGCAGCGGCTGGCCCGCCCGGTCGGACCGCGGCCCGGCGACGGCCGGCAGGCGGGCGAGAGACGGCCTCGGCAGTGACATGGCGCCTCCTGAAAATGCTGTATTTATAAACAGTATCTGACAGCTTCGCACGGGGGGCAAGTGTCACGAGGCAACTTGACGCCCGCGCCGCACCCTACCTATACCCAGATAGCCCCTCCGCTGCCCGCCGCGGGCACGGAGCTCTCGTCACAGCCAGCGGCAACCGACGGCACCGGGCCGGCCATGAGGGTCGCTCCGGCCTGCCCGGCGCCCCGCGAGGAGTCCGACATGGCCCATGCGTCCGACAGCGAGCCCGCCACAGGCCGCGATCGCATCAATCCCGTGGTGTTCTACGGCTCGGCCATCGGCATCGTCGCCTTCGCGCTGTGGACCATGTTCTTCACCCAGGCGGCCGGCAACGTCATCAACACCGTGCTGGCCTGGATCTCGGACAGCTTCGGCTGGTTCTACTTCCTCGCCGTGGTGGCCTACCTGGTGTTCGTGGTGTGCATCGGCCTGTCCCGCTACGGCAAGCTGCGCCTGGGGCCGGCGCACTCGACACCGGACTTCAACGTCGTCACCTGGGCGGCCATGCTGTTCTCCGCCGGCATCGGCATCGATCTCCTGTTCTTCTGCATCGCCGAGCCGGTGACGCAGTTCCTGGCACCGCCGGTCGGCGAAGGTGGCACCCAGGAGGCGGCCCGCCACGCCATGGAGCTGACCTTCCTGCACTGGGGGCTGTCCGGCTGGGGCATCTACACTCTGGTCGGCATGTCGCTGGCCTTCTTCAGCTATCGCCACGGCCTGCCTCTGACCATCCGCTCCGCCCTCTATCCGCTGTTCGGGCGCCGCATCCACGGGGCCATCGGCCATAGCGTGGACATCGCCGCGGTGCTCGGCACCGTGTTCGGCATCGCCACCAGCCTAGGCATCGGCATCATCCAGCTCAACTTCGGCCTCCACTACATGTTCGGCCTGCCGGAAAACACCGTCACCCAGGCGGCGCTGGCGGTGCTGATCGTGGTCTTCTCGGCGATCTCGGCGGTGACCGGGGTCGACAAGGGCATTCGTCGGCTGTCCGAGTTCAACATGCTGCTGGCGGTGCTGCTGATGCTGTTCGTGCTGTTCACCGGCAAGACGCTGTTCCTGCTCAACGCCCTGGTGATGAACGTCGGCGACTACCTGGCCCACTTTGCCCGGCTGTCCTTCGACACCTACGCCTTCGACCCGCCGTCGGACTGGCTCAACGCCTGGACGGTGTTCTTCTGGGCCTGGTGGATCGCCTGGGGCCCCTTCGTCGGGCTGTTCCTGGCGCGCATCTCGCGGGGCCGCACCATCCGCCAGTTCGTCGCCGGCACCCTGATCCTGCCGCTGACCTTCATGATGGCGTGGATGTCGATCATGGGAAACAGCGCCATCGACCTGGTGATGACCGGCACCGCCAGTGTCGCCGACTTCGGCGAGCAGGCCATGAACAATCCCGGTTCGTCGATCTACCTCTTCCTGCAGAACTACCCCTGGATATGGCTGACCACGGGGGTAACCACGGTGCTGGCCATCGTGTTCTTCGTCACCTCCGGGGATTCCGGCTCGCTGGTGCTCTCCAACCTGACCTCGGTGCTCACCGACCCCAACCACGACGCCCCCTCCTGGATGCGCATCCTGTGGGCGGCGATCATCGGCATCCTGACCCTGGCGCTGCTGATGGCCGGCGGGCTGGGAGCCCTGCAGAGCACGGTAGTGATCATGGGTCTGCCCTTCGCCTTCGTGCTGTTCCTGATGATCCTCGGCCTGTTCAAGGCGCTGAAAGTGGAAGGCCTCAAGGAGGACAGCCTGCGCGGCAGCATGGCCGGCCACCTGTCGGGCCGCCTGCCCGGCGAGGGCGCCGGCCATCACTGGCGCCAGCGGCTCTCCCGGGCCATGCACTTCCCCAACCACGAGCAGGCACGGCGCTTCCTCGGCGAGACGGTCCGGCCGGCCATGGAGGAGATCCGCGAGGTGCTCGGCGAGCAGGGCGTCAGCGCGGCGCTGGTCGAGGACAACGGCGCCTCGGAGCACCTCGAGCTCAACGTCGACCTCGGCGGCGAGCCGAACTTCACCTACCAGGTGTGGCCGCACCGCAGCGCCATGCCGGCCTTCTCGATCCGCGCCACCCGCGCCGGCACCCACTACTACCGGCTGCAGGTGCATATCGGCGAGGGCGGCCAGGGCTACGACATCTACGGCTACACCAAGGAACAGGTGATCGCCGACATCCTCGACCAGTACGAGCGTCACCTGTTCTTCCTGCACACCCAGCGGGAGCTGCCCGGCAGCGAGGCGATCATGCCGGACACGCCCTCCGCGCGCGGCGACTGACCGCGAGACGAGGAGCGAGGCCATGAACGATGTCACCTTCGACCGGGTCGTCGACTACGTGATCGTCGGCGCTGGCTCGGCCGGCTCGGTGCTGGCCGACCGACTGAGCGCCGACGGCCAGCATCAGGTGCTGGTACTGGAGTTCGGCGGCAAGGACGATTCCCTCTACATCCAGATGCCCATCGCCTTCTCGATCCCGCTCAACAAGCCACGCTTCGACTGGGGGCTCTACACCGAGCCGGAGCCCGGCCTCGGCGGACGGTGCATCCACCAGGCCCGCGGCAAGGTGATCGGCGGCTCCTCCTCGATCAACGGCATGGCCTACGTGCGCGGCTGCGCCGGCGACTTCGACGAGTGGGCCGAGCGCGGCGCCGTGGGCTGGAGCTACGCCGAGGTGCTGCCCTACTTCAAGCGCGCCGAGGACTGCCTCTACGGCGAGGACGACTACCGCGCCAGCGGCGGCCCGCTGGGAGTGTGCAACGGCAACAACATGGAAAACCCGCTCTACCGCGCCTTCATCGAGGCCGGTCGCCAGGCCGGCTACGGCGAGACCGCAGACTACAACGGCTATCGCCAGGAAGGCTTCTGCCGCATGGACATGACGGTGCGCGATGGGGTGCGCTGCTCCACCGCCAACGCCTATCTCAAGCCGGCGCTCGCCCGCGACAACCTGAGGCTCGAGATGCACGCCCTCACTACCCGAGTGCTGATGGATGGCAAGCGCGCCGTGGGCGTCGAGTATCGCCAGCGGGGCAGGACCGTGCGAGTCCGGGCGCGGCGCGAGGTGATCCTCTCGGCCAGCGCCTTCAACTCGCCCAAGCTGCTGATGCTGTCCGGCATCGGGCCGGCCGAGCACCTCCGCGAGCACGGCATCGAGGTGGTCCACGACCTGCCCGGCGTGGGCGAGAACCTCCACGATCACCTGGAGGTCTGGGTGCAGCAGAGCTGCACCCAGAAGATCACCCTCAACGGCTGGCTCAACCCCCTGGCGCGGCTGTGGATAGGCGCCCGCTGGTTCTTCTTCAAGCGGGGCCTGGGCGCCAGCAACCAGTTCGAGTCCAACGGCTACATCCGCAGCCGCGAGGGGCTGCGCTACCCCGACATCCAGTATCACTTCCTGGCCGGCGCTATCGCCTACGATGGCTCCAGCGCCGCCGAGGGCCACGGCTTCCAGGTTCACCTCGGCGCCAACAAGCCCCGCAGCCGCGGACGCGTGCGCCTGACCTCCGCCGACCCCGAGGCGCCGCCGTCGATGATCTTCCACTACCTGCAGGACGAGGAAGACAAGGACGACTATCGCCGCGCGCTGCGCCTGACCCGGGAGATCTTTGCCCAGCCCGCCTTCGATTCCTACCGCGGTGAGGAACTCTCTCCCGGCCCCGGCGTGCAAAGCGACGCCGAGATCGACGCCTGGGTCGCCGCCACCGCCGAGACCGCCTACCATCCCTGCGGCTCCTGCCGCATGGGCACCGACGCCATGGCGGTGGTCGACCCCGAGTGCCGGGTCCACGGCATCGAGTCGCTGCGGGTGATCGACTCCTCGATCATGCCCAGCGTCACCAACGGCAACATCAACGCCCCGACCATCATGATCGGCGAGAAGGGCGCCGACCACGTGCTGGGCCGCGACCCGCTGCCGCCATCCACGGCGCCGGCCTTCTCGCTGGAGGCCTGGCAGGTCAAGCAGCGCGAGGCCACGCCCGAACGCCCGCGGGACTGATCGTCCCGGTCATGATCCGGCCAAGGCGCTCGCGATTCGCGGGGTTCCCGACATCGACCGCGACGCAGGAGCGCGCGAATGGAAGAGGTCACCGCCCAGTTCATCACCGCCCACGAGGCGGCCCTGCGGCTGACCGTCGCCCTGCTGCTCGGAGCGCTGATCGGCATCGAGCGCGGCTGGGCCGCGCGCGAGAAGAAGGCCGGAGAGCGCATCGCCGGTATCCGCACCCACGCCCTGGTCGGCCTGCTCGGCGGCCTCGCCGCGCTGCTCTCCGTAGCCGTCAGCGAGTGGGTCTTCCCCTTGCTGCTGCTGGCCGTGGCCGCCATTGCCCTGGTCGCCCAGCGTGCGAGCATGCCGCACAGCCGCGACTACAGCATTACCGGCCTGATCGGCCTGCTGCTGACCTTCTGCCTTGGCGCCGTGGCCGTGGCCATGGATCCGGTGCTGGCCGCCGCCTGTGCGGTGGTGACGGCGCTGATCCTCGACAACAAGCGCGAGATACATGGCCTGCTCAACAAGCTGCAGGCCCACGAGCTGGACGCAGGACTCAAGCTACTGCTGATCTCGGTGGTGATGCTGCCGCTGCTGCCCGATCGCGGCATGGGTCCCGGCGACGCCCTCAACCCTCACCAGATCTGGTGGATGGTGGTGCTGATCGCCTCCACCTCCTTCATCGGTTACTTCGCCATGCGCCTGGGGGGTGCCGAGAAGGGCATACTGTTCACCAGCCTGTTCGCCGGCCTGAGCTCTTCCACCGCCCTGACGCTGCACTTCGCCCGCCTGTCGCGGCGCAACCCCGAGCTCTCGCCGCTGCTGGCCGCCGGTATCCTGATCGCCTGCGGCACCATGTTCCCGCGCATCCTGTTCTACTGCCTGCTCATCCGGCCCGAGCTGCTGCCACGGCTGGCCCCGCCGGTCGCCGTAATGGGCGGGCTGCTCTACGCCTCGGCCCTGGTCATCTGGCGCGGCCAGCGCCAGGACGCCAAGGTGGATCGACCGGCGCTGCGCCAGAACCCGCTGGAGCTGCGCATGGCCCTGATGTTCGGCGCGCTGCTGGCGGCGATCATGCTGCTCGGCCGGTGGCTCGAGGAGGGGCTCGGCGATACCGGCATCTACCTGCTGGCGGCCTCCTCCGGCGTGGCCGACGTGGATGCCATCACCCTGTCGCTGACTCGCATGTCCCAGGACACCATCGGGATGTCCACGGCGGTGCTCGGGATCATCATCGCCGCCTCGGTCAACAACGCCATCAAGAGCGGCATGGCGGCCGGCCTGGGCACGACGGAACTGGGCCGCCGGGTCGCCTTACCCATGGCGGCGTCACTGCTGGCGGGCCTGGCGCTGGCCTGGGGGCTCACCCCCTGAATCCAGCGCCATCACCGCCAACTACATCGTCATTAACGCCAACTACATCGCCACCTCTGCCGGCTTCACGAGACGCTCGAAAACACCGTAGGGAAGCTGCATCACCTCTCTATGATTGCCGGCACTGAAGGCAATCAGATCGGCCTCGGCCAGGTGCGGCGAGACGAAGACCTCCATGTCGAAGAGGTTGCCGAAGGGCGGCATCGCCCCGGGCTCGCAGTCGGGAAAACGCTCGCTGAAATCGGCTTCTTCGGCCAGTTCGACGGACTGGGCACCCAACGACTGGGCCAGTTTCCGCAGGTCGACTCGGTCGGTGGCCGGCAGCACCGCCAGGGCGAGGCGCCCATCGACGATGACCATGACGCTCTTGGCGAAGTGGCGGCCGGGCACATGGGCCGCCTCGGCCACCTCCTGAGCGGTGTAGGCGGGAGAATGCTGCTCGATGACATATTTCACGCCGTTCTCGTCGAGAAAGCGTTTGACGCGTTCCATGGACATGGCTTCACCCTCATCATCAATCGTTCAAGGGCCTGTAAGTAAGTCTAGTCCGCGTCGCCCGACGGGGGGAGGATAGATACCCTGCCAGCGAGCCCCCCCGTCTGCGCTGGCTAGGCTTCCTTCCGTTTGCTCCGGTGAGCCTGTATCAACTCACGCTGCACCGCTTCCGGAGCCGGCTCGTAGTGGCTGAAACGCAGGGCATAGCGCCCGCTGCCACCGGTCAGGGCATTGAGTCGCCTGGAGTAGTCGGCGATCTCGGCCAGCGGCACCACCGCCTGAATGCTGACCAGATCGCCCAGGGTCCGGGTGTCCTGGATCCGCCCGCGGCTGGCGGCCAGGTCTGCGGAGAGATCGCCCATGGCCGAGCCGGGCCCCTCGACCTCCAGCTCGACCAGGGGTTCGAGCACCTGGGATCCGGCCTCCTCCACGGCATTCAGGAAGGCCTTGCGCCCGGCGATGACGAAGGCGATCTCCTTGGAATCCACCGGATGGGTCTTGCCGTCTTCGACCACCACACGAACGTCCTGCAGCGGGTAGCCGGCGGCGACGCCCTCCTGCATGGCCTGGCGTACACCCTTCTCCACCGCCGGCAGCAATGACGACGGGATGGCTCCCCCACGGATGGTATCGGCAAACTCGAAGCCGCTTCCCCGCGGCAGCGGCTCGACCCGCAGGAACACCTCACCGAACTGACCGGCCCCGCCGCTCTGCTTCTTGTGCCGGCAATGTCCCGAAGCCGAGGCACGGATGGTCTCGCGATAGGCGATGGAAGGGGCACTGGTGTCCACCTCGATCCGATAGCGCTCGCTCAGGCGCTCAAGGGCCATGCGCAGATGCAGTTCGCCCTGCCCTCGCAGCACCGTCTCTCGGGTCGCCGAATCCTGCTCTACCCGCAGGCCCGGATCCTCCTCGGTCATTCTCGCCAGGGCCTCGGTGAGCTTCTGGTCGTCCCCATGGCGCCGCGTGTGGAGTGCCAGGCCGAACACCGGCGCGGGCAGTGCCACCGGGCGCAGATAGATATGATCTTCGTCATGGGAGTCGTGCAGCACGCTGTCGAGGCCGGCCTCTTCGACCTTGGCCAGGGCAGCGATCTCTCCCGGCCCGCAGCGCTCCACCTCGAGGTGGTCTCGGCCCTGGAGGCGATACAGCGTGCCCACGCGAAAGGCCTTGCGGGCATCACCGGCGAACAGTCGGCTCTCCCGGGTCACGGTGCCCTGATGGACGCGAAAGACGGCCAGCTTGCCGAGGAAGGGATCGTGTTCGACCTTGACCACATGCGCCAGCACATGGGCTTCGGGATCGGGGATGGCGACATGCTCGTGGGTGCCTTCGGCGTCCTGGCGCAGGAAAGGCGGCGGATTGCCCTCCAGGGGGCTAGGCATCAGCCGTTCGAACACCGTCAGCAACTCTCGCACTCCGGCGCCGCTGGTCGCCGAGGTGAAGCACACCGGTATCAGATGGCCCTCGCGCAGCGCCGCCTCGAAGGGGGCATGGAGCTGCTCGGGGCTGAGTTCCTCGCCTTGTTCCAGATAAAGCGCCATCAGCGCCTCATCGACTTCCACCACCTGATCGACCAGCATCTCGTGAGTCGCCGCTACCGACGAGAAGTCGGCCTCGCCTTGGGGATCGAAGAAACAGTCCACCACCCGCGAGGCTCCCTCGGCGGGCAGGTTGAGGGGCAGGCATTCGGCCCCCAGCAGCTGGCGGACGTCCTCGAGCAGCGCCTCGAGCCGGGCGGAAGCGGCATCGATACGGTTGATCACCACCAGACGACACAGCCCACGATCAAGCGCCCACGGCATCATGCGTCGGGCGGTGGTATCGACGCCGTTCTCGGCATCGATCACCACCGCCACCGTCTCCACGGCAGGCAGGATGGACAGCGCGGCCGCCTGGAAGTCGGCATACCCCGGGGTATCGAGCAGATTGATCCAGACGTCACCGGATTCGAGCCCCAGCACCGAGGCACTGATCGAATGATGGAGGGTCTTCTCCTGGACCCCGGCATCGCTCACCGTCGAGCCCCTCTCCACGCTGCCGAGCTGCCCGATGGCGCCGGCCGCCGCCAGTAGCGCCTCGGCCAGGGTGGTCTTGCCCGTGCCCGCCTGGCCGGTCAGCGCCAGGTTGCGAATCCGCTCGGGAGATCGTTCACTCATGGCCCCTGCCCCCGTGAACTCGTCGCTCATCGCCTACCTATCCAAGTTAGCAGGCCGGCGGACGGCGGCGACGTTAGCGAGTGGCGAGTGGCGAGTGGCGAGTGGCGAGTGGCGAGTGGCGAGTGGCGAGTGGCGAGTGGTGCATGTCGGCACCCCAAAAAGGGGGCCTCATCTACAAGATTACAAGAGGCTTTCCAACGTTTTCCACACGCTGTGGATAAGTCATCAGGGAAGCTCGACATGTGTCACGGGGCCCGGTGCAGGCCCGTTTGAGGTCCCATGCCAAGGCTGGCAACTCGTCGTCTGGCACCCCGCCCATCGAATCGCAAGCATGCCGTGGCGACTTTCCCACCCTGCCTCGAGCACCCAGAATATAAGTCAGTGTTTTTGCATCGATCCCGCATGAGCGCGACGAGAGCGACCCGGCCATGGAAGAGCTCACCAGCCAGTTCATTACCAACAATGAAACGGCCATCCGGCTAACGGTGGCCCTGTTGCTGGGGGCCCTGATCGGTATCGAGCGAGGCTGGGTGGCCCGAACGCGAGACGCCGGCGAGCGCATCGCCGGGATACGCACCCATGCGCTGGTAGGGCTGCTCGGAGGCATCTCCGCCCTGCTCTCGACAACCGTCACCGAATGGGCCTTTCCCCTGATCTTCCTGTCCGTGGCCGGTTCTGCCCTAGTGGCCTACCGGGCTCGCATGCCGCTCAGCCAGGATTACAGCATCACCGGCCTGATGGGGTTACTGCTGACCTTCTGTTTCGGCGCCATCGCGGTGGCCGTGGACCTGGCCCTGGCCACCGCCTGCGCAGTGGTGACGGCGGTCATCCTCGACAACAAGCGGGAAATCCATGGCCTGCTGAACCAGCTGCAGTCCCACGAGATGGACGCCGGCCTCAAGCTGCTGCTGATCTCGGTGGTGATGCTGCCGCTGCTGCCGGACCGCGCCATGGGGCCCGGGGCGGCCCTCAACCCCTACGAAATCTGGTGGATGGTGGTGCTGGTCGCAGCGATCTCCTTCATCGGCTATTTCGCCATCCGCCTTGGAGGGCCGGAGAGAGGCGTCCTGTTCACCAGCCTGTTCGCCGGGCTCAGCTCTTCCACCGCCCTGACCCTGCATTTCGCTCGACTGTCGCGGCAGCACCAGGAATTCTCGCCACTGCTGGCGGCCGGCATCCTGATCGCCTGCGGCACCATGTTCCCGCGCATCATGCTCTACTGCCTGGTCATCAATCCGGCGCTGATCGCGCCGCTGGCACTTCCGGTGACGACGATGGCCGTGCTGCTCTACGCGGCAGCGCTGCTGATCTGGCGCTCGCACCGTCGGGCGGCCAAGGTCGACCGGCCGGCACTGAACCAGAACCCCCTGGAACTGCGCATGGCGCTGCTGTTCGGGGTGCTGCTGGCGATCATCATGCTGCTCGGCCACTGGCTCCAGGACTGGCTGGGCAATGCCGGGGTCTACCTGCTGGCGGCCACCTCCGGCATGGCCGATGTGGGCGCCGTCACCCTGTCGCTGGCCCGGCTGTCCCACGGCACCATCGCCCCGGACACCGTCGTCCTCGGTATCGTCATCGCCGCCTCGGTCAACAACATCATCAAGGCGGGCATGGCTACCGGCCTGGGAACGCGGGGGCTGGGCCGACGGGTCGCCCTGCCCATGGCAGTATCGCTGCTGACCGGCCTGGGACTGGCCTGGTGGCCATGAGGCCGACCTGGCGGCCGACGCCAGGCCAATTCAGTCGACGCCCTCGCCGGCCAAACGAGAAACGCGGGCCTCGAGCGCCTCGGCGAGGTGCGCCATGAAGGCCCGGACCCGCTCCACTCGACGCAGGTCGGGGTGGGTCAGCAGCCACAGGCCGGTGGCGAGCTCGGGGATCGGCGCGCCGAGACGCTCGAGGGCCGGCTCGGCATCGGCGAGGTAACAGGGCAGCACCGCCCGGCCCAGCCCGTCGCGCACCGCCGCGAACATGCCGAGCAGGGTATCGATGCGACAGGCCGCGCCCGGAGTGCGGGCCGCCATCCAGGCCTCAAGGGCGGCGTCGCCCAAGTGACGGTCGGGCCCCACCCAGGCGCTCTCGGTCGCCGCCCCGCGACGCACGTAGACCGCCTGGGCGATGTCGCCCAGCCGCCGGCCGACCAGGTGCTCCGGCGGCGAGCGGGTCGGCCGCAGCGCCAGGTCGGCATCGCGCCGCGAGAGGTTGAAGAGCTGGTTGGAGACGGCGATTTCCAGCTCGATCGCCGGGTGTCGTTGCCGAAAGTCGGCCAGGATCGGCGACAGCAGCCCCATCAGCAGGGTATCGGTGGTGGTCAGCCGCAGGGTGCCGGCCAGCCGCAGGTCACGCCCCGCCAGCCGACGCTCGGCCGCCGCCACCTCGGCGGCGACCCGTGACGCCGTGGCGGCCAGCTCCTCGCCGGCCGGGGTGGGCACATAGCCGGACCGCCCGCGTTCGAACAGGCGTACGCCCAGGCGCCGTTCGATGGTCCCCAGCCGCCGGAAGACCGTGGCATGGCTGACGCCCAGCCGGCGTGCCGCCCCGGACAGCGACCCCGTCTCGGCGATCGCCAGGGCCACCCTCAGATCGTCCCAAACGAGCCCCTGTTCATCCATGCAAATTCCATTTGAAATAATGGGGAATGTTCGTTCACTGATGCAAAGACTAGCCTGCCGGGACATTCCTTGCGACCCGGAGGCCGCCATGCGAGTCCTGATCGTCCACAGCCATCCCGAGCCCCGCTCCTTCAACGGCGCCATGACGGAGACCGCCGCCGACACCCTGCGCCGCCTGGGCCATGAGGTAGAGGTCGCCGACCTCTACGCCGAGAACTTCGACCCGGTCGAGCGCGCGGACCATTTCGCCCCGCGCGCCGCGCCCGAAAGCTTCTCGGCGCTGACCGAGCAGCGCCACCACTTCGAGGCCGGCACCCTCCCCGACCCGGTGCAGCGCGAGCTGTCGCGGCTGCTGCAAGCCGAGCTGGTGATCTTCCAGTTTCCGCTGTGGTGGCACGGCCCGCCGGCGATGCTCAAGGGCTGGTTCGACCGGGTCTGCGTCTACGGCGGCCTCTATTCCGGCAGCATGCGCTACGACCGCGGACGCCTGGCCGGCGTACGAGCGCTGTGCGCGGTGACCACCGGCTCGCCGGCCGCGGCCTTCTCGCCGCGGGGCCGCGGCGGCGACATGGCCACCCTGCTGTGGCCCCTGCACTGCTCGCTCTATTACCTGGGCATGACGGTGCTGCCGCCCCAGGTGGTCTACGGCGTCCAGGGCGGTGGGCTGCGCTACCAGGACGAGGCTGGTTTCCGCGCCCGGCTCGAGGACGAAAAGGCCGCCTGGGCAGAGCGGCTGACGCGGCTCGATACGGAGTCGCCGATTCCCTTCAGCGGCTGGCAAGACTGGGATGAGAAAGGCGTGCTGCGCCACGACCATCCGCTCGCCTGGCGCCCCTGAGCCCGATGCACCGCGGCATCAGCCTGGCACGTTGGTAGCTGCCGCTCGCTCCTCGACCAGCGCCAGCCAGGTCTCGGCAAGCCAGCGGCCGGCGCGCCGGATCTCGTCGTCGCGGGTGCCGGCGTAGCCCAGTACCAGCCCTGGCCTTCCCGGCGCCTCCAGATAGAAGCCCGACAGCGGCGACAGGGTGACGCCTGCCGCCGCACCGCGCGCGACCAGTTCCGCCTCCAGGGCCCGGTCGCCAAGCCAGGCCACCAGATGCATGCCGGCCTGCCCCTGAGACAGCTCGAGCCCCCGCGCCACGGCCGGCGCCAGTGCCCGGCGCAGCAGCGCCTGACGCCGGCGATAGCAGTCGCGCATCCGGCGCACGTGGCGCGAGAAGTGGCCGGCGGCAATGAACTCGCCCAGCGCCGCCTGCACCGCATACTGCCCCTCGCGATGCAGGCGGGCATTGGCGCGCCGGAAGGGCTCCACCAGGGACTCGGGCAACACCAGGTAACCGAGCCTCAGCCCCGGATAGAGTACCTTGCTGAGCGTACCGACATAGATCACCCGTGCCGACTCGCTGAGCCCCTGCAGGGCGGCGATGGGGCGCTGGTCGTAGCGGAACTCGCTGTCGTAGTCGTCCTCCACGATCCAGGCACCATGCGTCTCGGCCGCCTCGAGCAGCGCCAGGCGCCGCGCCAGGCTCATGGTCACGCCGCTGGGATACTGATGGGAGGGCGTCACGTAGATCAGCCGCGGCGCCGCATGACCGGAAGGCACCCGAGCGGGATCCAGGCCCTCGCCGTCCACCGGGACCGGCACCAGCGCGAGGCCGGAGGCATCGAAGCACGCCTGGGCGCCGCCGTAACCGGGTTCCTCCATCCACACCGTGTCGCCGGCATCGGCCAGCATCCGAGCGATCAGCTCGAAGCCCTGCTGGGCCCCCTGCACCACCAGCACCTGCTCCGGACGACAGCGCACCGAGCGCGACAGCCGCAGATAGTCGCACAGCACCTCACGCAGCGCCGTCACGCCGCCCTGGGTGCGGTAATCAAGCCATGCGTCGGGGGCACGCCGCTGGTGGCGCCTGAGCAGCCGCTCCCAGAGCTCGCGGGGAAAGCGGTCGAGGGCCGGCACGCCCGGCGGGAAGGCTTCGTGATGGCCGCCCGAGGCGGCACTGAACCTCAGCAGGCGCTCGCCGCGGGGGGACAGCGCCGCCCGCGGTGCGCCACCGCCCGAGGCCTCCTCGGCCGGTGCCTCGATACGACCGAACGGCAGGTCGGCGACGAAGGTGCCAGCACCGGGACGGGTCTCCAGGAAGCCCTCGGCGACCAGCTGGTCGATGGCATCCAGCACGCTGTTGCGCCCCACGCCCAGCTCGCGGGCCAGCCGGCGCGACGACGGCAGCCGACAGCCGCTGGCCAGGCGCCCCGACTGTACCCAGCTGCGCAGCGCCCGATACAGGCGGCGTGCCAGCGGCAACGAAGAGGTTCGGGTCAGCGCGATGCCCAGCGCCTCGCCGACCCAGTCGGCATGCACGGTGGCAACCGGTTCCATCATTTTCCCCATAACTGGCTCTTACTGGGGAACCACTATGCCCACAGACTCAGACGGTGTCACCGTTGCCAACAGAAAGGAGGTCACCATGGCCATCCGTCACGCCCGTCTCGCCGACGTCGAAGCGCTCGGCGATCTGCTCGATACCTATCGAGTCTTCTACGGCCAGCCCAGCGAGCCTGACGCCGCCCGCCGCTTCGTTGCCCGGCGCCTGGGACTGGGCGATTCCCACCTGCTGGTGCACGAGAACGACCGTACCCTGGAAGGCTTCGTCCAGCTCTATCCCTCCTTCAGCACCGTGCGACTCGCCCGGCAATGGCGTCTCAACGACCTGTTCGTGGCGCACCAGGCCAGAGGCCGAGGCATCGGCCGGGCCCTGATGCAGGCCGCGGCCGAGCTGGCCATGGCCGAAGGCGTCCACCATCTGCAGCTGGCCACCGGCATCGACAACCGGACCGCCCAGTCCCTGTACGAATCCGAAGGCTGGCAGCGCGACCGGGCGTTTCATCACTATGCCCTGAGCCTCGGCTAGGCACACGGCACACTCACGGAGCCCCCCCATGACCCGACCCCGCGATACCCGCATGCCGCTGGCACAGGCCCAGGCGCTGATCGATGCCCACGGCTTCGCGAGCCTGGTGGACGACAGCCTGCAGGCCAGTCACCTGCCGCTGGTGCTGGCGCGCGACGAAGGCGATCTGGGCACCCTCTACGGCCACTTCGCCCGCGCCAATCCCCACTGGCAGGCGCTGGAGGGCCGGCGCGTGCTGGCCATCTTCCAGGGCCCCCACAGCTACGTTTCCCCCCGCTGGTACGCCGCCAGGCCGGCGGTGCCGACCTGGAACCATGCCACCGTGCATGCCGGCGGCACCCTGGAACGGCTCGACGACGCCGCCACCCTGACGGCACTCGACGCGCTGGTGGCCAAGTACGAGCCCGAGCTGCTCGATGAACCGGACATCATGAGTCCCGCCTATCGCCAGCGACTGCTCAAGGGCGTCGTCGGCTTCCGGATCCGCCTGGACGAGCTGCAGGGCAAGGCCAAGCTGGGATTGAACCGTTCTCGGGAGGACCAGGCCGGCGTGCTGACCGGCCTGGCCGACAGCGCCGACCCGCTGGCCCGGCAGCTGGGGCGCTATACCGAACGCTATGCCAAGACCCTGATCGAGACGGAGAGCGAGAATGACCACTGATACCCCTGGCACCTCGACGCGTTCACGGACGCCCTTCGGCCAACCCGTTGGCGAGGCGGTGCCCGGCTGGCAGGGAGCGACGCCGCTCCCGGACGTCACCCTCACCGGCCACCGGGTGCGCGTCGAGCCGCTGGAGACCGACCGCCACGGCGACTCACTGCATGCGGCCCTGGGCGAGGCGGGAACGGCGCCCGGCGACGCCGCCGAAGCGCGCTGGACCTACCTCGGCGGTGTCCCCTACCGGGACAGGCACGGCTTCGACGCCTGGCTGGCCGAGCGGACCGACAGCCGGGACCCGCGGTTCCATGCCATCGTCGAGCGGGCCAGCGGCCGAGCGCTGGGCGTGGCCGCCTACCTGAACATCGTGCCCGAGCAGGGCAGCATCGAGGTGGGTCACCTGCATTTCTCGCCGCGCCTGCAGCGCACGCCGGCCGCCACCGAGGCCATGGCGTTGATGATGCGGCACGCCTTCGCCCTGGGCTATCGCCGCTACGAGTGGAAGTGCGATGCCCTCAACGCCCCGTCACGGCGGGCCGCCGAGCGGCTGGGCTTTCGCTTCGAGGGCGTCTTCCGCCAGCATCGAGTGGTGGCCGGACGCAACCGGGATACCGCCTGGTTCTCGATTCTCGACGGCGAATGGCCGGCGCTGGAAGCGATCCTCCAACGCTGGCTGTCGCCGGACAACTTCGATGCCGAGGGGCGCCAGCGAAGCTCGCTGTCGGCACTGACGGCCCGCCCGTCCGCCCTGGACTGACCGCAGCCGCTAGCCGCTGGCGGTGCCGAAGGCCTCGACCACGCGCGTCGCCAGGGCCTCCCCGGCATCGCCCAGCCCCTGCCGACGCGCCAGTGCCAGCTGGTAATCCCCCAACGGCGGCAGGGCACCGCCGTCGATCCGACGCAGCGGCGGGCGCACCAGCCCCAGCGGGAAAGGAGCGACCGCCAGGTCGGCCAGCATGGCGGCCTCCTGCCCCGCGCAATGCTCGCAGGTGTAAGCGATCCGATAGCTCAGACCGGCATGGTCCAGGGCATCCAGCGCCGCCTGGCGCCACGGGCATCCCTGATGGGCCAGGGCCACCGGCAACGGCGAGCGCTGGGCGGCCATCCCGCCCTCGCGCCCGGCCCACACCAGGGGTTCGCTGTGCACCCATTCGACCGGCATCGAGGGGTCCTGGGTGCCGGCGGTGCACACCACCAGGTCCAGTTCGCCGGCGTCGAGGCGCGCCAGCATTTCCCGGCTGCTGCCGACCACCACGTTGACTTCCACGGCCGGATGCGAGCGGGCGAACTGCGCCAGGATGCCGGGCAGCGTGCGCGCCCCGACGTCATCGGTCGTGCCGAGACTGACGCGCCCCTCCAGGGAAGGCGCCAGGAACTGGGTCACCGCCTCCTCGTTGAGACTGAGCAACCGCCGCCCATAGCCGAGCAGCAGCTCGCCTTCCGGCGTGAGGCGTACCCGGCGCGCCTCGCGAACGAACAGCGACTGCCCCAGGGTCTCCTCGAGGCGCTTGATCTGCATGCTCAGCGCCGAGGGGGTGCGAAACACCTGCCGAGCGGCTCGGGTGAAACTGCCGCTCTCGGCGATCGCCACGAAGGTGCGCAGTACGTCGGTATCGAGCAACGGCAGGGGCGCTCGTCCCTCGGCCGGCATAGGGTTCATGGCCAAACCTTTCAGATAAATTTAACGATCAATGTAGTGCTTTTCGTTGGATTGATCAATTCGCCCACACCATGCTGTTTCCCAGAGAAGGCGACATCGCCTCTCGCGCCGACTCGGCGCTCCTCAACCACCGAGGGACGGGCCGATCGGCGTCACGACAGGGCCGGAGGGAAAGGGACGTAGGGAAAAGGCCAGAGGGAAAGGCAGCAAGGCCCTGAGTCACGACGCCAAGACATTGCCCCGGCCAGCCATCAGCGCAGCACGATGGCGCACGCGACGGCTCGAACGAGTCCGCTGGTGCCATTCCTGCCAAGGGAGTGAGAGATGAGTCAGTACCAACCGCTTCATCGCCTGGAAGAGACGACCGATCGGCCGGCTCCGGAGACATGGCCGCCACTGTACATGCCGGCCATGCCGCCGCTGGGCGCGATCCGCGCACTCGAAGCCTGGTGGCAGGCCCGGCGCCGGCGTCGGCACTTGCGCCAGAACCTGCACCGCCTGCTGGCCTGCGACGATGCCACCCTCGAGGATATCGGCTACCGCCGCGGGGATATCCACCGGGCGCTGCGCCTGCCGCGCACCCAGGATGCCCTGGACGCCCTGCACCGCGGCGCGGCACGCCATCATCAGGAAAAGACGCTATCCTGACCCGCGAGAGCCGGTCCCGGGTGCCGCGAGACGCCAACGCCCGGGACCGGCCGCACCGATGCCGCCGGGGCTATTCGACGCGGGCGGAGGCCTGGCGTTCGTCCGCCTCGTCTTCGCATTCGAGTCCCAGGAAGCCGCCGGACTGGCGCCGCCACAGCGCCGCATACAGGCCGTCGCGGGCCAGCAGCTCGCGGTGGCTGCCGACTTCGACGATGCGCCCCTCGTCGACCACCACCAGCCGGTCCAGCATGGCGATGGTCGACAGCCGGTGGGCGATGGCGATCACCGTCTTGCCCTCCATCAGCGCGTAGAGCTGCTCCTGGATGGCGGCCTCGACCTCGGAGTCGAGCGCCGAGGTGGCCTCATCGAGCACCAGGATCGGTGCGTTCTTGAGCAGCACCCGGGCGATGGCGATGCGCTGGCGCTGGCCGCCGGAGAGCTTCACGCCGCGCTCGCCGACGTGGGCGTCCAGGCCGCGCCGGCCCTGGGGGTCCACCAGCTCGTCGAGGAAGCTGTCGGCATGGGCCTGGCGCACCACCCGCATGATCGCCTCGTCGTCGGCGTCCGGGCTGCCATAGCGAATGTTGTCGCGCACCGAGCGGTGCAGCAGCGAAGTGTCCTGGGTGACCATGCCGATGTGGCGGCGCAGCGACTCCTGGGTGACCCCGGCGATGTCCTGGCCGTCGATGATGATGCGTCCGCCCTGCAGGTCGTAGAAACGCAGCAGCAGGTTGGCCAGCGTCGACTTGCCGGCCCCGGAGCGCCCGATCAGCCCGACCTTCTCGCCCGGGGCGATGGTCAGGTCGAAGTCGTCGAAGACCGGCCGCGCGGGCGCCGCCTGGGGCCGCTCGTAGCAAAAGCGCAATGCCTCGAAGCGGATCTCGCCGCGCGGCACCTCGAGCTCGCGGGCATCCGGGGCATCCTGCACCGCCGGCTCCCGGGCGATGGTATTGATGCCGTCCTGCACGGTGCCGATGTTCTCGAACAGGCTCGCCACCTC
The DNA here is from genome assembly GCF_043496985.1 of Halomonas sp. B23F22_20. Taxonomy (NCBI): domain Bacteria; kingdom Pseudomonadati; phylum Pseudomonadota; class Gammaproteobacteria; order Oceanospirillales; family Halomonadaceae; genus Halomonas; species Halomonas sp. B23F22_20. The sequence continues at coordinate 54,183 of NZ_JBIEKH010000017.1, read as the reverse complement.
CCACAGGATCCAGTCGGACATGAAGCGGATGCGCATCACCAGGGCGATGGCCACCGCGATCACCCCCAGCGACACCAGCTCGAAGTACCAGGCGCCGATGGCCAGGGTCGCCACCGAGGCCAGCAGCAGCGAGTTGAGCACCGTCAGCGACACCGACAGCCAGGTGGCCAGGCGCATCTGGCGGTGCACCGTGGCCATGAAGCCCTCCATGGCGTCGCGGGCGTAGGCCTGCTCGCGGTGGCGATCGGCGAACAGCTTGATGGTCTGGATGTTGCTGTAGCTGTCGACGATGCGTCCGGTCATGCGTGCCCGGGCGTCGGCCTGGGCCATGGAGACCGCCCGCAGCCGCGGCACGAAGATCCGCATCAGCCCGACGTAGCCGACCAGCCACAGCACCAGCGGCGCCACCAGCCAGGGCTCGGCGCTGCCCAGCAGCCACATCGCGCCGACCAGGTAGACGACCACGTAGACCAGCAGGTCCATCAGCTTCATGACCGTTTCGCGGATCGCCAGCGCCGTCTGCATCACCTTCTGCGAGACCCGCCCGGCAAACTCGTCCTGGAAGAACGCCATGCTCTGGGCCAGCATCTGGCGATGCGACAGCCAGCGGCCGAGCATCGGGTAGTTGCCGAAGATGCCCTGGTGGGTCAGCAACGAACGCAGCAGCACCAGCAGCGGCAGGCCCACCAGCACCAGCGCCGCCAGCCCCGCCAGGCGCCAGCCGTGGACGGCGAAGAAGCTCTCCCGGTCGGCGACGGTCAGCCAGTCGACCAGCTGCCCCATGCTGTGGAAGAACACCAGCTCCACCGCCGAGACCATCCCCGAGACCAGCGACATGGCCACCAGCAGCCCCGCCACCGGCTGCGAGTAGAAGCGGATGAACGGCAGCAATCCACGCGGCGGCACCCCCAGCTCGCGCTCGGGATAGGGGTCGACCAGGGTCTCGAAGAAGCGGAACATCGGCTACCTCCCTTGCAGCGCGAATCGGCCAAGGCCCTCAGCATGCGCGCGCCGCCGACACCCGGCAAGGGCGCGGCGGCGCGCTTGGTCACCCGCTCATGAAGGCGGGGCGGTCACCAGGTCAGGCAGATCTTGCCGAAGTGGCGGCCGGCCTCCTGGTGGCGGAAGGCCTCGGCGATCTCCTCCAGCGCAAACTCGCGGTCGATCACCGGCCGGAGGTCGCTCGCCTCGATGGCACGGATCATCTCCATCTGATGACGCCGGCTGCCGACGATCAGCCCCTGGAGGCGCGCCTGCTTGGCCATCAGCTTGGCGGTGGGCACCTCGCCGCCGCGACCGGTCAGCACGCCGATCAGCGAGATGTGCCCGCCGATGCGAACCGCCTCGATGGACTGCGGCAGGGTGCCAGGGCCGCCCACCTCGATCACGTGGTCGACGCCGGCGCCGCCGGTCAGCTCCTTCACCTTGCGCCCCCACTCGGGCTCGTCGCGGTAGTGGATGACGTGCTCGGCGCCCAGCTCGCGTAGCGTCTCGAGCTTGGCGTCGGACGACGAGGTGGCGATCACCCGGGCGCCCATCATGCGCGCGAACTGCAGGGCGAAGATCGACACCCCGCCGGTGCCCAGCACCAGCACCGTGTCGCCGGCCTTGAGGCCGCCGTCGACCACCAGCGCCCGCCAGGCGGTCAGCCCCGCGGTGGTCAAGGTGGCCGACTGTGCGTGGGACCAGCCCTCGGGCTGGCGAGTGAACCAGTGGGCGGGGCGCACCACCCGCTCGCGGGCATAGCCATCGACGCCATCCCCCGGCACGCTGGTGAAGTCGCCGATGCGGGCCGGCCCCTCCAGCCAGCTTGGAAAGAAGGTGGAGACCACGGCATCGCCGACGGCGAAGTCATCGACGCCCTCGCCCACCGCCTCCACCACACCGGCACCGTCCGACATCGGCACGCGGCCGTCCTCGGTGGGCATCTTGCCGGCCACCACGCCGTAGTCGTGGAAGTTGAGCGAACTGGCGTGCAGGCGCACGCGGATCTCGCCGGGGCCGGGCTCGCCTGGTGCCTCGCCCTCCTGGACTTCGAGGCGATCGAGCCCGCCGGGGGCCTGGAGTGTCACGACCTTCATGCTGTCTCCTTCGCGGATATTGATAGCCGACTAACAGGATAGTCGATGGGGATCGAGCCCGACGACTTCAAGCCCGCTCGTGCAGTTGCCAGTCGTTATCGGTGAGCGGCTCGCCGCCGTTCGGAGTGACGCGTACGGTGTCGCTGATGCCGATGCCGAAGCGCCCCGGCAGCCGCGGGCACAGCGGCAGGTGGAAGACCATGTCGGTCTCGAAGGCCCGCGCCTGGCCGCGGGCGATGAAGCCGGTGCCCTCGACCCAGCTGGGCGGGAACTGGGCGCCCACCGAATAGCCGAAGACGCCGGAAAAGAACGCCCGATCGGCCACGGGCGCCAGCGCCGCCTCCCCGGCCCGGGCCGCGTCGTCGAAGGTATTGCCCGGCCGCATGGCCGCACACAGCGCCTCGAAGGTGGCCCGGCAGGCATCGCGCAGCTCGTGCATCTCGGCGCTGGCCCGGCCGGCCACCGCGGTGCTCATCATCGGGGCGGTGTAGCGCTCCCAGGACGAGCCGAACTCCAGGAACACCGGCTCGTCCTCCCCGATCACCCGCCGCTTGTGGTTGACGTGGATGGTGCCCGAGCGCGGTCCGACGGTGACGATGGGCTGCAGGCTCATGAACTCGCTGCCCGCCGCCAACATCGCCCGGGCGCCCTCGGCCGCCACCGCACCGTCGGTCACCCCGGGGGCGATCACCTCACGGGCGGCGCGTATGCCGAGCCCGGTGATGCGCGCGCTCTCGCGCAGGCAGTCGAGCTCCAGCGGGCTCTTAACCAGGCGCAGCGCATCGACCAGGGCCCCGCCATCGTCGCGGAAGCGCTCCGCTCCCAGCCGCGCCTGCAGCGGCGCCAGCACCCCGTGGCGCAGCCCGGCGCTCATCGGGTCGAGGCCGATGGTGCGGTGCGGTGCCAAGGCGTCGGCCAGCGGCTCGATCACCTCCTCAAGGTTTTCCCAGCGATAGCCGAGCACCTCGTCCACCCGGGCGGTGACCACCGCCGGGCCGGTCTCGATGGACGGCACCTGCAGCACCAAACGCCGCGCGTCGACCACCAGGCAGGCGTGCACCGAGACCTCGAAGGTGTGGTAGCCGGTGAGGTAGTAGAGGTCGGCGGGATCGGTGAGCAGCAGCGCCTCGAGGCCGGCCTTGGCCATGGCCTCGCGCAGCCGCCGGCAGCGGCCGTCGAGCTCGGCCTCGGGAACGGGAAGTTCGCTGCCGGCAAGGCGCTCGGCGAGGGCACGACGATAGGCATGATGGTCCATGTGCAGACTCCACGGGTTGGCCTGAGGCCAGTGTAGTCGGGCCCTGGGTGAGCGCCGGCGGGGAAAATCAGGGCTGTCACCGGAGCCCGCTGTCTCGTAGAATCCAGAGCCGAGAATAGTCGCAACAGGACAACACAATGGGCAGGGCCTTCCAGAACCGCAAGGAATCCATGGCCAAGACGGCCGCCGCCAAGACCAAGGTCTACAGCAAGTACGGTCGCGAGATCTACGTCTGCGCCAAGCAGGGCGGCGTCGACCCCAACGGCAACCTGTCGCTGCGCGGGCTCATCGAGCGCGCCAAGAAGGACCAGGTGCCGTCCCACGTGATCGACAAGGCGCTGGACAAGGCCAGCGGCGCCGGCGGCGAAGACTTCGAGCCGGCGCGTTACGAGGGCTTCGGCCCGGGCAACGCCATGGTCATCGTCGAGTGCCTGACCGACAACCCGAACCGCACCATCGGCGACGTGCGCACCTGCTTCAACAAGTCCAAGGGCAAGCTGGGCACGCCGGGCAGCGTCAGCCACATGTTCGACCACTGCGCCATCCTCGCCTTCGAGGGAAGCGATGAAGAAGCGGTGCTCGAGGGGCTGATGGAAGCCGACGTCGATGTTACCGACATCGAGAACGAGGACGGTCATATCACCGTCTTCGCCCCGCACACCGAGTACGCCAAGGCCAAGCAGGCGCTGATCGACGCCTTCGGCGAGCTGGACTTCGAGGTCGACGAGATCCAGTTCCTGCCCCAGGCCACCACGCCGGTGGAAGGCGACGACGTGGCACAGTTCGAGAAGCTGCTGGACATGCTCAACGACGTGGACGACGTCCAGAACGTCTACCACAGCGCCGAGCTGCCCTGAGTCCGTCGGCGCGCGACGCCGCACTCCAAGGCGCTATGGGCGAGAAAAGAAGGTGCATCGCCAATCGGCGTGAAGCCATTGCCGAGCCCGGTTTGGCATGGAGGGAACCACTGCCCAGCCCAGTACGGCATGGTGAGAGTGCTTTTCGTGGGAGCGCTGCTCCGCAGCGCAGCGGCGGCGCTAGCGGCACCGCTGCAGGATCTCCCCCGGGCGCCTATCGGCGCCTTTCGCCCAATGAATTGGACTCCCACGAAGACCTGCTCGGTGGCGCTGATCCGCTGAAGGGGCTTCAAAGGAGATTCTCTGTTGCCCGTCAAGCCTTGATGGGACCTGGAGCGCCGGACCGAGTGCCCCACAACGGTATTCACGCCAAACACAAAGAAAGCGGCCGGCTCCTCGGGGGGCCGGCCGCCTGTCGTTGAGCGTAGTGTCAGGTCAGTGCCGCCCCCTGAACGCGTAGAGAGCCGCCAGCACCTCGCCGGCGGCCTCTCGCGACCTCAGGTCAGGTGACGCACCTCGAACCGTGCCATCACCTCGCCGTCGGCATCCAAGAGTTCGAGCCGGTCGGCGCGCAGCCGATAGCCGGCCACCTGCTCTAGCATGGCCAGAAAGCGAGGCTCGAGATCGTTGCCCGGCATGCAGGCCATGCGCGTGGCCGCCACGCGGCCGATGCTCAGCGCCTCGCCCTCGCGCTGATAGCCGCCGATCAGCCGGTTGCAGCCGCCGAAGCCAGCCAGACGCTGCTGCTCGCCGTGGAAGACCAGGTGCGGCTCGCGCACACCCTCGGCCACCTCGACCGCCTCGCCGTCCAGTTCGATCAGCTTCCAGTAGCTGTCCTCCAGGGTCTCGGTGACGAACGCCGAGGTACGCTGCAGCCGATAGTTCAGCGTGGAGTCGATCTCGTGGCCCTCGAGGTCGAGCATTTCCAGGCTGCCGCCCTGAGCCTCGATCCGCCACTGGCGCGGCCCCTGGTCGCCGCCGTTCAACGTCAGGACTTCGCCGCTGGCGTCCAGCGCCCAATCGCCCTGCTCATGGAAGCGCCGACCCTCGCCGGCCCCCAGATAGGCCGTCTTCAGGGTATAGACCCCATCGGGGAACAGCGAGAGATGGTAGCGGATGCCGGCACAGTCGGCGCAGGGCAACTCGCCGCGGTAGCTGGCGGGCAGCTCGCCGAGCGCCGCTTCGGCGTCCGGCGAGCGCTCCAGGGCGGCGCAGCCCGCCAGCCACAGCGCCAACACCAGGAAATAAGAGAACTGAAAGAGTCGTTTCATGGGTCATCATCCTGTTTGATGAGTCAAAAATCATGCATTCGACCAGCGTAATCCCCTAACGTTCGCCGTCAGACCGTCAACCGCTAATGCGTCGGGCGCGGAAGGTGCGCCCCTTCAGGCGGCCGCCGTTCAGCTGCGCCAGAGCGGACTCGGCCAGCTCGCGCTCGACGGCAACGTAGGTGCTGCGGGCAAGCACCTTGATCTTGCCGATTCGCGCCCCGTCGAGGCCGCCCTCGCCGGTGAGGGCCCCGAGGATGTCGCCGGGGCGGATCTTCTGCTGCTTGCCGGCGCCGATCTGCAGGGTCTCCATCGGCGCACGCAGCGGCATCGACTCGCCCCGCAGGCGCGGCAACGCCTCGGTCTCGAGGGTCTGGCCGAGGAAGGCCTCGAGCCGTTCCAGTCGATGCGCCTCGTTCTCGCCGACCAGCGTGAAGGCCTCGCCCTGGTGGCCGGCCCGGCCGGTACGCCCGACCCGGTGCACGTGCACCTCGAGCTCCCGGGCGATACGGTAGTTGAACACCGCGTCGAGCTGGGCGATGTCCAGCCCCCGGGCCGCCACGTCGGTGGCCACCAGCACCGAGGCACTGCGGTTGGCGAACAGCACCAGCAGCCGGTCGCGGTCCTTCTGCTCCAGGTCGCCGTGCAGCGCCAGCGCACTGATGCCCGCGTCGTCCAGGGCGGCGGCGAGCTCGCGGGTCTCCTGCTTGGTGTTGCAGAACACCACGCTGGAAGTCGGGCGCCGGTGCAGCAGCAGCAGGCGCAGGGCCTCGAAGCGCGCCGCGTCGTCCGCCACCCGATAGAAATGTTCGCGGATGGTGTCCTCGTCGTGGGGCTCCTCGATCGAGATCGAGATCGGGTCGCGGGTCCGCTCCTCGGCCAGCGGGCGCACGCTGTCGTCGTAGGTGGCGCTGAACAGCCAGGTCCGGCGGCTCTCGGGGGTCGCGGCGATGATCGCCTCCAGGGTCGCCTGGAAGCCCATGTCGAGCATGCGGTCGGCCTCGTCCAGCACCAGGGTATCGAGGTCCGACAGCGCCAGGCTGCCCTTGCGCAGGTGATCCTCCACCCGGCCCGGAGTGCCGACAACGAGATGGGCGCCATGGGCCAGCGAGGCCAGCTGCGGCCCCAGGGGCGCGCCGCCGCACAGCGTCAGCACCTTGATGTTGGGCAGCCCGCGCGCCAGCCGGCGCAGCTCCTCGGCGACCTGGTCGGCGAGCTCGCGGGTCGGACACAACACCAGCCCCTGCACCCGGAAACTCGTCGGCGCGAGCCGCGACAGCAGGCCCAACCCGAAGGCCGCGGTCTTGCCCGAACCGGTCCTGGCCTGGGCGATCACGTCGCGCCCGTCGAGCATCGCCGGCAGGCTCGCGGCCTGGATCGGCGTCATCTGCCGGTAGCCCAGCGAGTCGAGGTTGGCGAGCAGCTCGGCGGAGAGAGGCAAGCGGGAGAAAGCGCTGGCAGAGGCGGCTTCAGAGGAGTGGGCATCAGTCACGGGATGGACCTGTCTTAAACGGCTTGAAAGCGGGAGAGCGACGCTACCCAGTTGCCGCCTTCGGGGCAAGTGGAAAAGTGGCCGTCCCCAAGGCAAGCGGAAGAAGCGTCGCGTGCGCCATCGCCGCCGCCTACTCCACGTGAATGGTGATGGGATCGGAGGCTACCGTCGGCTCAAAGCTCAGATGACGATAGTCCAGGAACAACAGCTGCAGGGTGTGATCGCCGGGCGGCAGTTCCAGGGTGGTCTGGGTCTGGCCGCCGCCGAAGTGGCGTGTCTGCTCGGTGGCGGGCAGCGGCGCCGATAGATCCACCTCGTCCAGGGGCGTGTCGATCAGCAGGTGATGGTGGCCGGTGTTCTCCGCCTCGGTGCCGGCCGGGGCCACCCCCATGCCTTCGAGCCCCATGCGCACGGTGACGGGCCCGCTGACGGTCGCGCCGTCCTCGGGGGTGATGAAATAGACCGAAGCCCCCTCGGGAGCCGCTACGGGTTCCATCTGGGCCTGGGCGGCGGATGCCAGCAGAGCACCGCCGAGCAGCAGCCCCGACAGACCAAACATGACGCGACGCATGATGATACCTCCTGTATCGGTGACATGATCGAAGCGCCCCGTCCGCCCGACAAGGCGACGGCGGGCACGCCACCGCCAGTGTAGCAGTGGCGCGGCGATCTCAGGGGGCCTGGCCGTCGTCCGGCGCCGCGGACTCGCGATCCAGACACGCCTCCAGCAGCTCGTGGATGGCCTCGGCTTCCAGGGTCTCGCGCTCGGCCAGCGCTTCGGCCAGGCGTTCGAGCGACTGACGATGCCGTTCGAGCAGCTCGCGGCCCCGCGCCTCGACCTCACCGAGCAGCCGCCGAATCTCCGCATCCACCAGGCTGGCGGTCTCCTCGCTATGCTCCCGGGCCTGGGCCATCTCCTTGCCGAGGAAGACGTGCTCCCGACTCTGGGCGAACACCACCGGGCCGATGCGCTCGCTCATGCCCCAGTTGGCTACCATCCGCCGCGCCAGCCGGGTGGCCTGCTCGAGATCGTCCTGGGCCCCGCTGCTGACCTCGCCGAAGACGATGGCCTCGGCCAGGCGACCGCCGTACATCACGGTGAGGCGATCGCGCAGGTAGGCCTCGCCAAAGGTGAAGCGATCCTCGGCCGGCATCTGGGCGGTCACACCCAGGGCCTGACCCCGCGGCAGCACGGTCACCTTTTCCAGCGGATCGGCATGGGGCAGCAGGTAGGCAAGCAGCGCGTGTCCCGCCTCGTGATAGGCGACCCGACGGCGCTCCTCCGCGGAGAGGGCGACGTCCTTGGCTTCGCCCAGCAGCACCCGGTCACGAGCCTCCGACACGCAGGCCCAGTCGACGATCGACTGGCCGCGCCGCCCTGCCAGCAGCGCCGCCTCGTTGGCGAGGTTGGCGAGGTCGGCGCCGGAAAAGCCGGTGGTGATGGCCGCCAGCCGCGCCAGGTCGACATCGTCGCCCAGCGGCATGTCGCGGGTATGCACCGCGAGAATCGCCTCGCGGGCCTGGCGATGGGGCAATTCCATCACGATCTTGCGATCGAAGCGTCCCGGCCGCAGCAGGGCCGGATCCAGCACGTCGGGCCGATTGGTGGCCGACAGTACCACCACCGCATGATGCGGCTCGAAGCCATCCATCTCGGAGAGGATCTGGTTCAGGGTCTGCTCGCGCTCGTCGTGCCCACCGCCCATGCCGGTGCCGCGCGCCCGGCCAATGGAATCCAGCTCGTCGATGAAGATCACCGAGGGTGCCTGGTCCTTGGCCTGCTTGAACAGGTCGCGCACCCGGGCGGCCCCCACCCCCACGAACATCTCGATGAACTCCGAGCCGCCGATATTGAAGAAGGGCACCCCGGCCTCTCCCGCTACCGCCCGGGCCAGCAGCGTCTTGCCGGTCCCCGGTGGCCCCATCATCAGGATGCCGTGCGGCACCTTGGCGCCCAGGGCCCGATAGCGATCGGGCCGCTTGAGAAACTCGACCACCTCCATGACATCACGCTTGGCATTTTCGGAGCCGGCGACATCCGCCATGCGCACACCGCTCTCCTCGGCGCGAATCTGGCGAGCCCGGGACTGGCCGAGGCCGAAGGGCCCGCCCCCCGACATCAGGCGCTGCTGCATGCGATTCCAGAACCAGAACAGGAAACCGAGCAGCAGGATCCAGGGCACCACCAGCATCAGCATGCGCTGCCACCAGGGCAGCTCCTCCGGACGGGCGACGATCGTCACCCCCTGGGCCTGCAGGCGATCGAGCAGCGCCCGCCCCTCCAGGGTCGGGCGAGTGGTCTGGAAACCCTGTCCTGCGCTCAGGCCGCGCGCGGCGCTTGCCTGGTCGGTGAAGGTGCCGGTCACCGACTGGCCGCGCAGGGTGACCGTCGCGACCCGGCCCTGGTCCACCTCGTCGAGGAATTCGGAGTAGTTGAGCTCGACGCGATCCGGCTGCTGAGATGTCTCGACCAGATTGACGATTACCAGCACCGCGATGGCCATCCACAGCAACGCCAGCCATTGCGGCGGCTTGCGCGGGCCTCGCCCGTTACCATTGGGCGGACGGTCGCTATCGGGAGCCTGGTTGCGGTCCGCTGTCGCCATACGCGCCTCGCGCAGGAAAGGCGCTTCATCTGCGCCATCGTGGCCGGGTCAGATGCCGGCCACGCTCTCCCCCAACATAGCCCATGACGCGCTCATATCCGCGATCCCGACACGCCACTGACGCGTCGCAGCGTCGCCAACAGCTGCTCAGGCGACTGAGGGTGACCCAGCAGGAACCCCTGAAGCTCGTCGCAGCCGCGTTCCGCGAGGAAGCGCCGCTGGCGTTCGGTCTCGACACCTTCGGCCAGCACCCGGAACCCCAGGTTGTGCGCCATGTTGATGATGGCCGCGAGCAGGGTCTCGTCATCGGCGTCACCGGGCACATCGGCCAGGAAGCTGCGATCGATCTTGAGCAGCTCGACCGGCAGGCGCTTGAGATACGCCAGCGACGAGTAGCCGGTCCCGAAATCGTCGATGGCCAGCCCCACCCCCATGGCACGGATCTGATGGAGCACCGGCAGCACCCGATCGATGTTGTCCATCACATGGGTCTCGGTCAGTTCCAACTCCAGCATCCGTGGTGGCAGCCCGGCCTGGCGGATCGCCGCATGAATATCCCGGATCAGGTCAGCGGCGTGCAGCTGCCGCGGCGACAGGTTGACCGACACCGGGATGGCGCACCCCGCCGCGGCCCAGGTGGCGGCCTGCCGACAGGCCTCGCCGAGCACGAAGCGACCGAGCTCGACGATCAGCCCGGAGTGCTCGGCCAGGGGAATGAAGGTGCTCGGCGGTACCAGGCCGCGCGTTGGGCTCTGCCAGCGCAGCAGCGCCTCGGCACCCACCACACGATGGCCGGAGATGTCGAAGCGGGGCTGGAAGCACACGAACAACTCGTCACCGGCGGCCAGGGCCTGGTGCAGCCCCGCCTCCATGCGCAGGCGGACCTGATGACGCTCGTCGATGGCAGGCTCGAACAGCATCGCTCGCTGTCTGCCCTGAGCCTTGGCCTCGTACATGGCCTGGTCGGCGTAGCGGATCAGCGTCTCCGCGGACGCCTCCTGCGAGGGGGCCAGGGCGATGCCCAGGCTGGCGGTGGAGAAGCAGCGAGCCACGCCCAGTTCATAGGGCTCGCTGAGTGCGTCGAGGATGCGCTGGGCAATGGCCACGGCCGGCGCCTCCTGGCCGACGCCCTGCAGCAGCACGGCGAACCCGTCACCGCCGAAGCGCGCCACGGTGTCGCGCGCCTGGGTACAGGTCCGCAGGCGATCCGCCACCTGGCGCAGCAGCTCGTCACCCAACGGATGGCCATAGCGGTCGTTGATGTCCTTGAATCGGTCCAGGTCGATGAACAGCACCGACAGCGAGGCCTCTCCCTGCAACGCCTCGTCAAGGCGCAGCATGAACAGGCTGCGGTTGGCCAACCCCGTCAGGCTGTCGTACCAGGCCAGGCGCTCCAGGCGCTGCTCGGCGACTTTCAGCGATGAGATATCGCTGAACAGCAGCATGTGCCGCGGGCATTCACCCTCCGACGGCAGCGAGGCGGCCGAGACCAGCACCGGCAGTCTCTCACCCTCCCCCGTCATGAACTCGCACTGGCCCTGCCAGCGTCGCCCGTCGACCAGGGCTCGGGCAAGCTCGGGATGATGCAGCAGGAAATCGCGTATCACGCCGGTGGCATGCGCGTCCGATCGACCGCTCATCTCTACAAAGGCCCGGTTGGTCAGCAGCGCGCGTTGGCGCGCGTCGAGCACGATGATCGCCTCGGCGGTCTCGGCGAACACCTGCTGGGCGAGCTGCAGCTGCTCCTGGGTCTGACGCAGGTCAGTGACATCGGTCGCCACCCCGCCGATCAGGTAGGCCTCCCCGCGGTCGTCGAGAATCGGAAACTTGGTGATCAGGTAATGCCGCGTACCGTCGGGGGTCGGCAGGCTGGCATGGTACTGGAGCGGGGCGCCGCCCTCGAGCAGCCGCCGATCCGTGGCCTGAGCCTGGGTCATCTGCTCCCCCTCCAGCCAATCCGCCGCGGAGGTGTCGACGAGAGATGCGGGGGTTCCATGCACTGCCCAGGCATAGCGATCGTTGACCAGCCGATAGCGCTCCTCCCGGTCCTTGACGAAGATCAGGTCCGGGGTGTGCTGGATGATGCCCTCGAGGTACTTGTCGCGCTCCCGAATGCGCTGCAGCATGGTCTCGAAGGCCCGCCCCACGCGGTTGAACTCCTGGAAGCGCCCGCCACGAAACGGCTTGGCCGTGCCGCTTTCGGGCACCGCCTCGGCGTAGCGCACCAGGTCATCCAGGGAGCGAGCGGCCAGACGCCGCAGGAGCAACATGGCCCCTACCCCGACCGCCACCACCAGCAGGGCGGCGTACACCAGGCTGCCGAGGTAGGTATCGCGCAGCGCCAGGAAATCGTCATCGGGCAATAGCAGGGCAGCCCGGTAGGTGTCGCTGTCACCGATCTGCAGGGGGTAGCCGTGCAGGATGCCCTCGGACATGAAGGTGATCGGATCGTCGCGATCGACGAGTGCCGCGGGCGTCACGGCAACCTCAGCGGAAAGACGCGCATCGACGGGCCGCCCGTCGACACCCAGGGCGACAGCCCGAGCACCGAACAGTCTCTGCAATTCATGGGGGAGCCAGAAGCCGTCGTCGAGCACCACGAAGGTATGTAAACGGCCGACCACCCGCCCCAGGGAAGGCTCGACGATCGGTAGGATCAAGCGCAGCAGGCTGTAAGGATCATCCCGCCAGCGGACATTCAGGGTGGTCCAGCGTTCCAGGGGCGCCGGCGTCCAGCTCAGCGCTTCCAAGGGCAGTGACGGGACCAGCAGACCGGCGCTGACGACACGCTGCCGCTGGTCGCCGCGTTCCACTACCAGGGCATCAATATGCGAGGCCTGGCCGTCATCCAGCAGGCCCTCGAGGAGCGCATCCACCCGCTGCGGCGAATTCTCGCTCAACGCCGAGACCAGTTCGGCCCGCTCGGCGATGCTCTGGCTGTATCGTCGTATGTCAGCAAAGCGGGTCGCCACGACCTGTTCGAGGATGCGCCGATACTGGGCATGATCCTGCTGCGTGCGTTCCAGCAGCGCCTGGCGAGACCCCAGGTAGGCGGTGGATAACAGGGTCGCGGCTACCACGGCCAGCAGCACCAGCAGCAATGCCAGCATCAGCCGCGAGAAGCGCCAGGCCCGCACGTCAGTCCGCCTCCCCATCACCGCTCAACCGAAAGGCCATGCGCTCGAGGCGTTCGATCTCCTCGGGCGGCGTATCCCGGGTGATCAAGGCGATGTCGCCAGCGAAGATGTCCGGTACTCGCATTACCTGCCCGATCAGCGCCATGTGGATCGCCTCGGCCATGGCAATGCCGTTCTCGTCGTTCATGCGCATGGCAGTAACGTCCAGCCCCCCATCTTCCAGGGCTTCGAGCTCCGACGCTCCGCCGCCCCAACCGTTGAGCAGCACGTCCATGCGATCGGTCTCGCGCAGTGCCCGCAAGGCGCCCAGTGCCACATCGGTGGAGTTGGCGAAGATCATCTTCAGATCGGGATGTTCCTGCAGGGTCTTCAACGTGGCGCGGTAAGCCTTGTCCGGATCCCCGTCGGTGTAATAGGCATCCACCTCCTCCACCTTCGGATAGCGAGCGGCCTCGTCGGCAAAGGTGCCGCCACGCATGCGGCTGATATAACCGGGCGAGAAGTACAGCATCAGGTACTTGCCCTGATGTCCGGCCTGCTCGAGCATCCAGTCGGCGATCAAACGGGTACCCTGCACATGGTCGAAACCGACATACATGAAGGGAGGGTCGGCTTCCCAGTCGGCCAGCGGGGTAGTGATGTTCTGCAGGATCAAGCGCGGACTGCCCAGCGCCAGGACCCGCTCGATCATGCGCAGATGGGGCACCGCATTCAGGGTGAACACCAGGTAGTCCGGCCGCCACTGCAGGGCCGTAGCCAGCTGCCGCGCCTGCAGGTCGACGTCCACCGACGGCCGGGACATGAACGTCTTGAGATCGTAGGGGATACGCAGTTGCTCGAGTCGCGCCTCGAAGGAGGACAAGCTGCGTCGCCAGTAGTCAGAGGACTGCAGGCTGGGGTAGATGACCGCAATGCGCAGCGTGCGCCGGGGCGATGCGGACAGCGGCATGGCCGGCGACTGAACACGGGTGGAAAAATCCGCCATCAGCGCCTGCTGCTCAGGATGCCGCGCAAGATAGTCGTCGATGGGCACATAGTGACTCGACGCCCTTGCGGCCTCCCCCGGCAGGGCGCCCATCAGGATGGCGGCCGTCAGCACGGCGCACCGTAAAATCGGTGGGCATCCAGCCATCGAATGGTCCTTCCGTCTCGGGTCTCCTCCACCACGGTTATCCCGATGGTGCCAGGCGACCACTGTACCGCATGCCTCCGACGGATGCCGATGTGCTTGTCAATGACGCCCCCCGCCCGAGTGAGTGGCTCAAGAAGTACCAGTAGTTAAGTTAAAACGAATGGAAAACGCAACGTTCGGTCGCGGCGAAACTCAGGCCAGTTCGCCCAGGCTGCCACCCGCCAGCTGTAGGGCGATACCCGCCATCATCATGCCGATGGCGCCGTCGATCAGCCGCCAGGCCCGCGGCCGCGAGAGCCACGGCGAGAGCAGTGCCCCACCCCAGGCCAGCAGACTGAACCACAGCACGGAGGCGCTGCCGGCCCCGGCCACGAAGGCCACGGCGCTGTCCTGCTGGGCCCCGACCGAGGGGATCAGCAGCAGGGTATCAAGATAGACCTGCGGATTGAGCACGGTGACCGCCAGGGTCGCCAGCAGCACCCGGGTGACGCTGCGCTCGCCGTCGGCCATTCCTGCCAGCCCCTGGCGGCCGACGCAGGCCCGGTACAGCGCCTGCACGGCCAGCCAGCCGAGGAAGGCCACGCCCAACCAGCGCAGTACATCGAGCGCCCCGGGAACCGCCAGCAGCAAGGCGCTCATGCCGAACATTCCCGCCGCCACCAGCAGCAGATCGGTACCCATGCATAGCCCGGCGGACCACCAATGATGCTGACGGCGAACGGCGAGCCCCAGCACGTAGGCGTTCTGGGCGCCGATGGCGACGATGATGCCGCCGCTTATCACCAGCCCGGTCAGATAACTCTCCAGCATCGATATGCCTCCATGAAATGAGGAGGTCAGCCTAGCGCCACGACGATATACTGAAAAATCATCTTCCTAATGCTGTATCAATTTTTCTTATGATCGATTACAAGCTGCTCGAGGCCCTCGCCACGGTCATCGAATGCAATGGTTTCGAGCGTGCCGGCGAGGCGCTCGGCCTCTCTCAATCGGCCGTCTCCCAGCGCCTCAAGACCCTGGAAGTACGGCTCGGCCAGCCGGTACTGATCCGCCATCCACACCTGGAGCCCACCCCTGCGGGACGGCGGCTGCTCAACCACTATCAGCAGGTCCAACTGCTGGAACGCGACCTGCGCAGCGCCCTGCCGACCCTGGAGACCGCCTCACCGCGACTGCGCATCGCCATCAACGCCGACAGCCTCGCCACCTGGTGGGCCGACGCCGTGGGGCACTTGTGTCGCGATGAGGGGCTGCTGCTCGACCTGGTGATCGAGGACCAGGACGTAGGACTCCGACGACTGCGCGACGGCGAGGTGGCGGCCTGCCTGTGCGCCAGCGACCAGCCCATCGCCGGGGCGCGCTGCGTCCCGCTGGGCACCATGGTCTACCATCCCTATGCCACCCCGGCCTACATTGCCCGATATTTTCCCCGGGGCCCCAGCGAGGCGGCCTTTCGCCATGCCCCAGCGATCGTCTACGGCCCCCACGACCAGCTGCAACATCGGTTCCTGGCCCAATGCGGCTACCACGGCGCCTTTCCCTACCACCTGTGCCCCTCATCGGAGGGATTCGTGCGACTCGCCGCCGCCGGCATCGGCTACGGCATGATGCCGCATCGCCAGGTGGCCGACCTGGTGGACGCTGGCCAGCTCTCCAGCCTTGCCCCGGACCGACGCCTCGAGGTGCCGCTGTACTGGCATTTCTGGCGCCACAGCGGCGCCCTGCTCGAGCGACTGACGGGCATGCTGGACGAGGTGCAACTAACCTGAGCAGACGGTGTCATCACTCAGAACCACTTGCACCCGGCTTCCCGGCCGGGCCCACTCACCCACCGACGGAGCCTGCCGCACGACCGATCATTCATTCCAAGCCGATAAGGAGGTTCGCATGAAGGTATACAAGCCCGAATGGCGCTGCATCCTGAGCGTGACCGAAGGCGCGGAATCCTCGACCCGTTGGCTGGCACGTATCGCCTGGCAATTGCGCCGGCTGGCCGACCGCCTGGATGGCGGTGGAAGAACGATCAAGCTCGACTGCCGGGTAACGCCCGAACTTCGCCGCGAGGACGTCGATGACTGCCTCGGCAAGGGGTTCATGGTGGCCCAGGGCCTGCTCACCGAACTCGCTCAGCAGGCCGCCTGTGAAGACGTCATGCGCGACGCCAAGGCGGAGCTCTTCGAGGAGGCAACCGCCAGCGAACCGAAGCGCTGAAGATAGTGCGTCAGCCCGGCCGCGCTTCCTGTGCATTACCAGCGGAAGCGCGGCTGGAATGAAGGTACAAGACCGTCACGGAATCATCATGCTGCATCGCAGCAAAGCAAGCTATACTCGAAGTGTCCCATCCCAAGGAGGACACCGAGATGCCGTATGCCACGACGATCTTCGACGCCTATGTCCTGAAATGCTGGGCGGAATTCGCCCGTCAGCAGACGCTTGCCCTGGAGGCCATCGCGGCCTACCTCGACTGACGCCCTGGCCGCAGCCCCTCGTCGCCCCCCAGTAAGCGCTTACCCACCCGCTGTCACGCCCATGCCAACCGGCCTATGCCGCAGCAGTGGCCGGGGCGAGGTCGACGGCGGTACCGCTTACCTCGATGCCCCCGGTGGCCGGAATCGCCACGTCGAGGCGGCTCGGGCGCCCCATGGCCTCGCCCTGCAGAATGGTCAGGCGAGCCGGCGCCGCGAGCAGTCCGGCATCGCGCAGATAGCCGCCCAGCGCCGCCGCCGCGGCGCCGGTGGCCGGGTCCTCCACCACGCCTCCCACCGGAAACGGATCGCGGGCGTGATAGAGCGTCGGGCTCTCCCGCCACACCAGCTGTAGCGTCGCGAGTCTTCGCTCCTGCATCAGCGCCTGAAGGGCGGGGAAATCGTAGTCGAGCCGATCGAGGCGCGACGGCTCTGCCGCCGCCAGCACCAGATGCCAGACCCCGGCATAGGCCAGCATCGGCGGCAGCGTGACATCCAGCTCCGCGGCGTCCCAGCCGAGGCAGTCGAGAACCTCGTTCACCAGGGCCGGTTCCGCGGGACGCTGCTCGGGCGTCACCGACATCAAGGCAGCGTGCCACTCACCGTCTTCTTGCGACACCGTGACCGGCACCTCGCCGACCGCCGTCTCCAGCGTGTAAGTGCCCGCACCGCCCAGGCGCCCCAGCATGACGCCGGTGGCGATGGTGGCGTGGCCGCAGAAGTCGATCTCGACCTGCGGGCTGTAGTAGCGCACGGTGCGACGCGCTCCGGTCAGCGGCGCGACGAAGGCCGTTTCGGAATAGCCGACCTCGGCGGCGATGCGCTGCATGGTGGCCGGATCGGGCAGCGACTCACCCAGCCAGACACCGGCGGGATTGCCGCCGTGTGGATCGGTCGTGAAGGCGGAAAGGCGATAGAGGGTGCCGGTCATGGAACATCATCTCCTGTGAAAGCCGTCCTCGCATTTTGCGCTCAGCTGGAGTAATAACAAGCGAGCATTTTTCCGCCATAGACTTAGCTGGAGTATGCCTTTGATGCCCGCTTCTCGACTCCCCCTTGCCACCCTGCGCGCCTTCGAAGCGGCGGCACGCCTGAGAAGCTTCAGCGCCGCGGCCATGGAGCTGCACGTCACCCCCGCCGCCGTCAGCCATCGCATCAAGGCGCTCGAGGAGGAGACCGGCGTGATGCTGTTCGAGCGCAGGGCCCGAGGCGTGATCCTCACCGAGGCCGGCGACCGCTATCGGGCGAGGATCGCCGAGGCCTTCGGCCTCATCGAGGCGGCCACCCGCGAGCTCGGCGAGCCGGGCATCGACGGCCCCTTGCGCGTCTCGGCACCCCACGCCTTCCTGCGCCACACCCTGTTACCGCGACTGGATGACCTGGCGCGGCGGCACCCGGGGCTGACCCTGGACCTGGTGGGAGACAACCGGCTCGCCAACCTCCACACCGGCGAGGCCGATATCGCCCTGCGCTTCGGTACCGGCCACTATCCCGGCCTGAGCGCCGAACCGCTGATGGACGACGCCATCACCGTGCTGGCCCCCGCAGGGGAGACGACGAACGACGACTGGCGACGCGCCGGCTTCATCGAGGACAGCAGCGCCACGGATGTCGAACCCTGGAGCGGGTGGGCGCCATGGTGGCGAGAGGCCGGCCTGCACGAACCCGGCATGCTGCGCCGCTTCACCGTCTCCGACAGCGGCCTGGCGCTCGATGCCTGCCGCCAGGGGCTGGGCCTGTGCCTGGCCCGCCTCTCGGTGGCCCGGGAAGCGCTTCGCCGCGGCGAGGTGGTGACACGGCGGCCCTGGCGGCGCACCGAGTTCAGCCACTATCTGGTCACTCTGCCCGGCAGCGTAAACGCGCCCCGCGTGCGTGCCTTCGCCGACTGGCTGCATCTCGCCCTGGAGGAACTGGCCGACGAGATCCGCACCGCGGTAGACCCGCGGTGCAAACCACCAGCCTGACAGTGCCGGGCGTCGGCCGCCCGCCCCGTTGGCCGCACCGCCACCGGCACCATCCGGTGTTTGCAACATGCCTCACTGCCTTCTCAGTCACGCCGAACGCGGCCCCAGGCTCCATCTGATCCCAAGTCGGCTGAGGCATGAGCGGGGTTCTCGGCCCAGCCACCAAGGCCGCTCATCCGGAAGGTTCGAGCGCGCGGACGACACGACAGGGATTGCCCACTGCGACGACGTCGGCGGGGACATCGCGCGTGACCACGCTACCGGCACCGATCACCGCCCGGTCGCCGATGGTCACTCCCGGCATCACCGACACGTTGCCGCCCAGCCAGACATCGTCACCGATGCCGATCGGCGCGGCATGCTCGGTCTCGCGACGCGCCCTTGCCTCCAGAGGATGGGTCGCCGTGGAAAGCAGCACATGGGGACCGAACATCACTCGCCGGCCGATGGTCACCGCACAGGGGTCGAGGATGGTGAGGTGATGATTGGCATAGAAACCGTCGCCCAGGCGGATATTGTAGCCGTAGTCGCAGTAGAAGCTCGGCTCGATATGCGCCTCGCCCTCGAAGTGGAGCAGCTCGGCGAGCACCGCCATGCGCGCCGCGGAATCTCCGGGGTCCATCAGGTTGAAGCGGTGGCAGACCGTCTTGGCGTGGCGCGACTCGGCCTGCAGGGCAGCGTCGGAAGATAGATAGGGCAATCCGGCGAGCATCTTGTCCTTCTCGGTCATGGCGGGTCCCGGCGTGAGAAACGTAACGCCCTAGCCTCTCCTCCTCGACCGTCCTCCGCAAGATCGATCGCTCCGCCCCACTATCACCCCACATGGCAAGGCACGGGCCGTGACAGCCGCTCGCATCCCGTCGACAATGCCCACCAGCCCTTTTCGCTCATCGAGGATTCGCCATCATGTCGCTTGCCGTCAGCCTCATCGCCCCCTCCTCCTTCACCGCCCCCGAGGCCGTGGCCGCCGGCATCCGCGGGCTGGAGGCGCTGGGCGTCGAGGCACGCTGCGACGCGACGCTGCAGGCCCCGGAACGCTACCTGGCCGGTAGCCGCGCGCACCGCCTGGCCCAGCTGCATGCCGCCTTCGAGGATCCCGACACCGACGCGGTGTGGGCGGTGCGCGGCGGTTACGGGGCCGCGCAACTGGTCGACGGCATCGACTGGGCACGCCTGGCACGCCGGCCCAAGCCACTGATCGGCTATTCCGACGTTACGGTGCTGCTCGACCACTGCCACCGCCACGGTCTGCCGGCCATCCACGGCCCGGTGGCCAAGGCCGCCGGCGGTCTGCACGACGGCGACGCCGAATCGCGAGAGATCGTCCGCGGCCAGCTCGAGGAGACCCTGGCGCTGATCGCCGGGCCAACGCCGCTCGACTACCCGTTGACGGCGCACGGTCCGGCCCCGGCGGCGCTCGAGGGCCCGGTGGTCGGCGGCAACCTGGCCACCATCGCCAGCCTGGTGGGCACCCCGGCGGGACTCCGCGCCCCGCCCGGCGCGCTGGTGATCCTCGAGGACGTCGGCGAACCCTACTACCGCCTGGAGCGCGCCCTGTGGCAGCTGGTGCACGGCGGCACCCTGGAGCACGCCGCCGCGGTGTGCCTGGGCACCTTCGAGGGCTGCACGCCCTACGGCGAGACGCCGTTGGAGGCAATCATCGCCGAGACCCTGGCACCGCTCGGGCTGCCATTGTTCTCCGGCCTGCCAATCGGCCACGGCCTGCACAACCGCCCCTGGCGCTACGGCGCCACCGGGCGCATCGCCGACGGACACCTGGCGATAACGGGATAGCGGGCCGCGCCAGCAGACTCTCGCCAGGTGGAGCGTATCAGCGCGGTGCCCACGGCAGCGCGCTCATGGCATAGACTGGGTAGCGGACCCGCGCCTGGGGAGCAACAAGCGTGGCAACACTCGCATGCACAGCCTGATCACGACCGCCGCACGGGCACTCGCCCAGGGCGACCCGCTCGGCGCCCTCGACCGGGTCGCCCTGTGCGACGACGCCCCAGCGCTGGCCCTGCGCGGCATCGCCATGGCGCAGCTGGGCGACTTCGCCCGCGCCCGGACGCTGCTGCAACGCGCCGCCCGAGCCTTCGGTCCCCGGGCGGAGGCGGCCCGGGCCCGCTGTGTCCTGGCCGAGGCCGAGATCGCGCTGGTCGCCCGCGAGCTCGGCTGGTCGGGCCAGGCCCTGGCCGCGGCCCGCGCCACCCTCGAGGCGCACGGCGACCGGGTGAATGCCGCCCATGCGCGCTACCTCGAGGCCCGGCGCCTGCTGCTGATCGGCCGCCTGGATGCGGCCGACGAGCGCATCGCCGGCATCTCCCCTCACGACCTGAGCCCCGCCTCCCTGGCATCCTGCGAGCTGGTGAAGGCCGGCATCGCCCTGCGCCGGCTGCAGACGGCGCCGGCCCGCGCGGCCCTCGACCGGGCGGATCGGGCCGCACGTGACGCTAGAGTCCCGGCGCTGATGATCGAGGTCGAGCTGGCCTCGAAGGCGCTAACCCGCCCCACGGCAATGTTGATCGCCGCCGGCGAGACGCGCCCGCTGCTGCTCGAGGAGGTCGAGGCACTGTTGGCCACGCCGACGCTGGTGGTGGACGCCTGCCGGCACCTGGTGCGCGCCGACCGTGCGCTGCTTCCCCTCGGCCGGCGCCCGGTGCTGTTCACCCTCGCTCGCCTGCTGGGCGAGGCCTGGCCCGACGACGTGCCACGTCAGTCGCTCATCGCTCGAGCCTTCCGGCAGCGCCATCCCGAGGCCTCCCACCGGGCGCGGCTGCGGGTCGAGATCGGCCGACTGCGCCGGGCCCTCGGCCCGCTGGCCGGCGTGGTCGCAACGCCGGGCGGCTACCGGCTGGCCCCCGCCGAGGGCCACGGCGTGGCGGTGCTGGCGCCGCTCGTGGAGGGCCGGCACGCGCGGCTGCTGGCCCTGCTTGCCGACGGCGAGGCCTGGTCAAGCTCGGCGCTCGCCCTGGCCCTCGACACCAGCCAGCGCTCGGTACAGCGGGCGCTGGACGCCCTCTCGGCGGACGGCAAGGTAGAAGCCATGGGACGCGGCCGGTCGCGCCGCTGGCTCGCCCCGCCCGTGCCGGGATTCCCGACAACCTTGTTACTCCCCGCTGCGCTGCCAAACACCTAGGCTGGAGACAGCCATCCACCACAGCGGGAGTCCATCATGAAAGGTTCCACCGCCGAGATCATCGCCGAATACGGCCCCTTCCCCGACATTACCGGCATCCACGGGGTCACCTACGACGGCCAGCGGGTATGGTTCGCCAGCGACGGGCGGCTCACCGCCCTGGACCCTGACAGCGGCGAGATTCAGCGCACACTGGAGGTCGCCGCCGACGCCGGCACGGCCTTCGACGGCCGCCATCTGTTCCAGATGGCCGGCGACCGCATCCAGCGCATCGACCCCGACAGCGGCCGGGTGCTGACCACCATCCCCGCGCCTCCAGGGGACTGCAACTCGGGCCTCGCCTGGGCGGAGGGCTCGCTGTGGGTAGGCCAGTATCGCGACCGGCGGATCCAGCAGGTCGATCCCGACACCGGCGAGCTGCTGCGCAGCATCGCCACCGACCGCTTCGTCACCGGGGTCAGTTGGGTCGACGGCGAGCTCTGGCACGGCACCTGGCAGGACGACGAGAGCGATGTGAGGCGACTCGACCCACGCACCGGCGAGGTGCTGGAACGCCTTGAGATGCCCGCGGGCACGGGCGTCTCGGGGCTCGAGTCCGACGGTGCCGGGCGCCTGTTCTGCGGCGGCGGCGATGGCGGCACGCTCCGCATCCTGCGCCGGCCCACACGCGCCCTCACCGACGACGCTAAGGCAGCAGCCGACGCCTCCTCGCCCTGAGTGGAGTGGCCCAGGCCCGCGACCCTCTCTGCCCGACCCGCCGCCGCGCCACGGCACGGGTCAGGCATGGCCCAGCACGCCGCCCGCCCAGCCATAGGCGATGCCGATCGACAGCCCGAATACCACATGGGCCACCAGCATCGACAGCGGCGCGATCAGCCCGAAGCCCAGGCCGAACAGCCCGGAGCCCGCCAGCGGAAAGACCGTGACCATCACCACCAGCCAGGCGGCCAGGCTGAATTCCAGGCCGCGTCGCATGTCGGTGCGGCCCGGCAGGTAGGGCGACAGCAGTCCGAACAGCAGCCCCCAGATCAGGGTGCCCACCACGAAGTGGATGGCCCAGGCCACCATCCGGCTGTCCGGCGTACCAAGCAGGTCGTGAGCGGCCAGGTTCATGATCTCGATGGGGTCGTACCAGGGCATGATGCCCGCCGCCAGGCGCAGCACCAGGATCATCGAGATGACGAAGGTGGCCACGAAGCCGGCCAGCATACCCCTCACCAGGCGAGCGCCCATGACGCACCTCCCGGTTGATGACGTGGGCTTTCAGTATAGGCCTGACGACGCCCGAGGGCCGGCCTCTCAGAGCGCCACCATCGCCGCCAGCACGCCGGCCAGTAGGGCGAGATAGGCCTTGGCGTGAACCCCGTCGGAGAGCCGCCCGATCCAGGGCGACGCCAGTCGAATGCCGATCCAGGAACCGGCCGCCAGCGCCGCAAAGGCACGAAGGTCCACGTAGCCGGCCTGCCAGGGCCCCAGCAGCGCAGCCTGGTCTCGCGCCAGCAGCACATAGGCGGCAGTGCCGGCCAGCGCCATCGGCAGCGACAGAGGGGTCGCCATGGCGGTGGCGCGGGTCATCGGCAGGCCGCGACGACGCATCAGCGGCACCGTCATCACGCTGCCGCCGACCCCGAGCAAGGCCGCGACCATGCCGATGCCAAGACCGAGAACGGCACTCGCGCCAGCCGACGTCACCCGTGGAGGTGCCGCCGTTCTCGCCAGGAATCCCGGGCGCAGTAGCGCGTCAACGATGGTGATCGCCAGATAGGCGACGAAGGCCCAGCGCACCCAGTCGCCGCGCATCGCCATCGCGGCTGCGGCCCCGGCGACCGCCCCCAGGGCGATGTACCCCGCCAGCGGGCGAATCCATCGCCAGTCCAGCGTGCCGGCCCGATGATGACGCCGCGTGGCCAGCCCCGCACCGACGATCATCACCCCGGTCGAGGTGGCCACGGCAATATGCATGGCGGCCTGGCCCACGAGGCTGTCCGCCCCGTGGGTGGCCAGCAGCACCGTGTGCAGCAGCGGCACCATGAAGAAGCCGCCGCCGAAGCCGAACAGCACCGTGGTGATGCCGGCCAGACCGCCGCACGCCAGCAGCAGAAGATACATGACAGCGCTCCATCGAGAGGATAAGCGCGCAGCGTACGCCGCCGCGGAGTGGCCGACATTCGACGGCTGGTCAATAATGCTCGTGCATAGGCCAATCGAGATCCCGCATGCGCAACGTTTCCCTGGAGGACGTGGACGACATCGCCCGGGAGGTGCTGGCGATCGGCACCGATTACCCACCCGGCATCCTGCTCGACACCCACCGCCATCGGCGCGCCCAGTTCCTCTATGGCATGACGGGGCTGATGGAAGTGGGCACCGAGGATGGCGCCTGGGTGGTGCCACCCTATGCCGGGGTCTGGATTCCCGCCGGCAAACCGCACCGGGTGAAGATGCTCGGGGTCAGCACTCGCAGCCTGTACATCGAACCGGCGGCCGCGCCGCGGCCCGGCGAGCTGTGCGAGGTGCTGCTCGTCACCCCACTGCTGCACCAGCTATTGCTCGCCTCGGCCGAGATTCCCGCCTGCTACGACGAGGCGGGCCGCGACGGCACCCTGCTGCGGCTGACGCTTCACGAACTGCGCCAGTGCGCGCCGCTGCCGCTCTACGCCCCGCTGCCCCGCGACCCAGCGCTGGCGCGACTGTGCACCGCCTTCCTGCAATGCCCGGACCTGCGCACCTCACCTGCTCAGTGGGCCCGGCGCTTGAATCGCAGCCATCGCACCTTTACCCGCTTCTTCAAGCGGCAGACCGGCCTGTCGTTCAGCGCCTGGCGCCAGCAGGCCTGCCTGCTGGCCGCCCTGCCGCAGCTCTCGGCCGGGGTGTCGGTGACCCGCGTCGCCCTGTCGCTGGGTTACGCCAGCCCCAGCGCCTTCGCCACCATGTTTCGCAGGACGCTGGGCGAATCGCCCTCAAGCTTTGCCGACCGCACCGGGGCCGCCGGCGACCAAGGCTCCCTCAGCGGGCCGCCAGCGGATAGGTGAACAGGGTGAAATGGACGAGGTTCACCCCCCAGTGAACCAGCACCGCCCAGGCCAGCCGGCCGGTCCAGCGATATACCAGGCCGTAGAGCAGACCGGCGCCGGCGGCGACCGCCACGAAACCAGCCCCGCCGGGAAAGTGGGCCAGGCCGAACAGCGCGGCAGCGGCCGTCAGGCCGAGCGCCCCGCCGAGGCGCGCGACCAGCCAGCGCTGCAGCACGCCGCGAAACAGCAGCTCCTCGGCCACACAGGTATTGAGCAGGTTGGCCACCGCAAAGGCCGCGAACCAGGGCGTGAGCCCCGGCTGCCAGGCCACCAGCTCGAGCGCCACGGCCAGCCCCATCAGCGACAGTACCCCGGCGACGGCCAGCAGCGGCATCGTCCACCATGGCCGCGGCGCCCCCGCCGGTAGCGCACTCTGGCCGAACAGCGGCAGCCAGCCGAGCAGCGACCAGGCCACCAGCACCTTGTCAGGATGAAATACCAGGTCGAAGGGCACGCTGCCCGGCTTGAGCGCCGATTCCTCGACCAGCGCCACTCCCAGGTCACCGGGCCAGGCGTGAACGACCAGCACGGCGCTCGCCGCCAGCCAGGCCGCAACACGTCCCCAATCCCGCCAAGGCGACAGGCGCCGCTCGCGCATCCAGGCGCTCAGCGCCACATAGCCGAGCGCCGCCCCCACGAACCCTCCACTGGCGTGGCCCATCGCCCCGGCGGCCAGCAGCCACGCCACCGCACCGCCGTAGCGCAGCCGCGGATCGGCGCTCAGGCCGCACAGGATCAGACCGAGGGAGTAGAGCATCGCGAAGGGCAGCATGGGGCATCCTTGCCGAACGGGAAGAGACGCCGTTCAGACTATCAGGGCCCACCGCCGACGCCGACCGACGGGACGGCAGCGCATCAATAGAGGCATCGCGGATCGGTATGAGGCCGTATCGCGTCATGGTGAGCCGCGTGCGGCATGAGTCATCGACGCCCAGGACATCCCCGTAATGCCCAACGGCACCGCTGAGCGATTCTTGGCGTCGGCCTCTCATGAGCATGGAGTGGGAGACTGCCCGCAGGGTGCGATGATCGAGAAATAGAACGAAAGTCTTTGACCCCCGCGCCCTAGCGTGTCACCGTAGCGCCAGTTGGTTAGCAAGCAGCATGGTTCCAGCAGCATTCGAATCTTTTCGATCGCCTGTAATTGTATTTCTTGTTGTACCCGCTACTCGTCTGGGTGACACCAGAAATTTTTGCAAGGCGCTAAGCGCAAAGGATTTTCACATGGCTACTGGTACCGTCAAGTGGTTCAACGATTCCAAAGGTTTCGGCTTCATTTCTCCTGCCGATGGCGGCGATGATCTGTTCGCCCACTTCTCCGAAATTCAGTCTGAAGGCTTCAAGTCCCTCCAGGATGGTCAAAACGTCTCCTTCGACGTGACCCAGGGCAAGAAGGGCCTCCAGGCCTCTAACATCAAGGCTCTCGACTGATCTAACCGATCACGAGAACTTGCGAACCTCTCCGGTTCGCTGATCAGGGCCCGCTTTGCGGGCCCTGATTCGTTGTGTCTCCTGTTTGTGTTGCGTATGCCCCTGCGGGCACGACTCCGGGGCTCCGAGCGGGGCGAGTGGCGTTCGGGAAATGGTCGCCCAGGTATGACGGACCCAATGGACGACCGCCGGCCCGCTCAGGCGCGGGATCCCTCGGCAGAAGCGTCTTCATCGACCCCCTCGGCGATGCGCTCGCCTTCGCTGCGCCCGATCACGGCGCTGCCGACCAGGTCGCCGGTGACGTTGAGCGCCGTACAGCCCATGCCCACCAGGGCGTCGATGGCGGTGAGCAGCGCCACGGCCTCAATGGGCAGGCCGACCTGGGAGAACACCGTGGCGATCATCACGATGCCGGCGCCGGGCACCCCGGCGGTACCCACCGAGATCAGGGTGCCGACCACCACGATCTGCGCCATGCTGGCCAGGTCCAGCGGTGCACCCGCCACGTTGGCGGCGAACACCGCCGAGATGGCGATGCGGATCGCCGCGCCGTCCATGTTCAGGGTCGCGCCCAGCGGCAGGCTGAAGCCGTAGAGGCCGCGGGGCAGGCCCAGGCGGCGGGCGGCGTCCAGGGTTAGCGGCAGGGTGCCGGAGCTGCTCTGGGTGGCGAAGGCGGTGGCCATGGGCGTACGTGCCTCGCGGAAGAAAGCCCGCGCCGGCACGCCGAAGCCCTTGAGCAGGCCCAGATAGACCAGCATCTGCACGCCCAGCGCCACGTAGAGCACCACCACCATGTCGCCGAGCGACAGCAGGGTATTGAGACCCTGCTCGGCCACGGTGCCGGCGACGATGGCGAACACGCCCACCGGCACCACGTGCAGGATGCCGCCCATCACCTTGAGGGTCACGGCGTTGAGCGCCTCGATCAGCCCGGCCAGGCGCTCGCCCAGCTCGCCGTGGGTCTCGGAGCGACGCAGCTGGGCCACGGCGAGGCCGAACACCAGGGCGGTGAAGATGATGCCGAGCAGATCCTGGCCGGCGAAGGCCTCGACGATGTTGGTCGGCACGATGCCGAGCACCACCGAGAGGATGCCCGGGTTCTCGGGCACCGACACCGAAGCCGCGCCCTCGAGCGACATGCCCTCCCCCGGCGACAGCAGGCTCGCCACTGCCAGGCCGACGACGATCGCCAGCGCCGAGGTCACCAAGTAGTAGAGGAACACCTTGCGTCCGATGCGCCCCAGGCTGCCGGCCCGGCCCTGGTTGATGCCGGCCATCAGGGTGAACAGCACGATGGGCAGGATGATGAACTTCAACAGCCGCATCAGCAGCTCGCCCAGTGGCGCCAGCGCCTCGCCGACGGCCGGGCCGCCAACCAGGCCGACCGCGGCGCCCAGCACCAGGGCAACGGCGACCCGCAGGATCAGCGAAGCATCGCGATAGCCGCGCCACAGGGATGTCAGGGGAGTGGACATGATGACCTCTTGAAAACGATAAGCGCCGCGGACACTAGGCCCGCGGCGCTCGATGTGCAAAGACCGGAGAGTTAGGTACTTATAACGTCCTGGGTCCTGTGCTCGAAGTCGCTGGCATCGTGGCGCTCGTGCAGCTGCGTCTCCGGCTCGCCGAAGGTGCGATTAACCATGCGGCCGCGCTGCACCGCCGGGCGTGCATCGATCTCCTTGGCCCAGCGCAGCACGTGCTCGTACTCGTGCACGCTCAGGAACTCGGCGGCATCGTAGAGCCGGCCCAGCACCAGCTGGCCATACCAGGGCCAGGCGGCCATGTCGGCGATGGTGTAGTCGTCGCCGGCCAGGTAACGCGTCTCGGCCAGGCGGCGATTCAGCACGTCCAACTGGCGCTTGGTCTCCATGGCGTAGCGGTCGATCGGGTACTCCAGCTTCTCCGGGGCGTAGGCGTAGAAGTGGCCGAAGCCGCCGCCGACGAAGGGCGCGCTGCCCATCTGCCAGAACAGCCAGTTCATGGTCTCGGTGCGTCCCTTGAGGTCGCCCGGCAGGAACTCGCCGAAGCGCTCGGCCAGGTAGAGCAGGATCGAGCCGGACTCGAAGACCCGGATCGGCTCGTCGGGGCCATGGTCGACCAGCGCCGGAATCTTGGAGTTGGGGTTGGCCTCCACGAAGCCGCTGCCGAACTGGTCGCCATCGCCGATGCGGATCAGCCAGGCGTCATACTCGGCATCCTGGTAGCCCAGCTCGAGCAGCTCCTCGAACAGCACCGTGACTTTCACGCCATTCGGCGTGCCCATGGAGTAGAGCTGGAACGGATGCTTGCCGACCGGCAGTGCCTTGTCGTGGGTCGGCCCAGCGATGGGGCGATTGACGCTGGCGAAGGTGCCGCCGCTGGCTTTCTCCCAGCTCCAGACCTTCGGTGGGGTGTAGTCGTTGCCTTGGCTCATGCGAACTCCTCGAGGGCGATGGGCGTTGCTCACTTGGTCATGTGGGGGCACGTTAGCGAGCTATCAACCTGCAACAGACCTTAGCCGATCGGGCCCTTCCCTGCGAGGAAACGGACAGCCATCGAGGCGATAGCCAGGTCCTATCGTCTCGCCAGAGACATCCCGAAGCTTCGCCGACGTCACCCGGCCTCGCCGCGTCAGCGGGCCGCTCGCTGCCAGGCGCGGCGCGCCTCGCGGCCGAGGCCCCGGGGCAGCACGAGGCGCGTGGCACCGAGGTAGCCGAGAAACGCCCGGGCGGCCGGCTCCAGCGCCTCAGCCAGGCCCTCGGACAGCCGGGCCGGCGTGATGTCGGACTCCCAGTGCCAGGAGAGGATCGTCAGGGTGCCCTGCTGGCACCTGGCATCGAAGCGGGCCACGAAACGTTCGCCCCACAGCACCGGCACCACGTAGTAGCCCCAGCGGCGCTGGGCCTCGGGCTTGTAGACCTCCCAGACGTAGTCGAAGGCGAACAGCCGGGCGACGCCGCCGCGGTCCCACATCAGCGGGTCCAGCGGAGCGAGAAAGCGCACCTCCCGCGACGGCGACGCCAGCGGCTTGGCGGCGTCCTCCAGCGCCGCGAGGGCCTCGGGCGTCGTCCAGTAGGTCGTGCCGTCGACGTCGAGTTCGATCAGGGCGCCACTGGCGATGGCCCGGGCGGCGATGCGATCGCGCTCCGCGCGCGGGCATGGCAGCGACCAGACGGCTCCGTCGGCCGCAGGACGCAGCAGCCCGGCGGCCTGCACGCGCCGCACCACCAGCCTCTGCAGGGCCTCGTCGTCGCTGGCCTCCTCCATGCTCGCCCCCTGGGGCAGCACCCGCTCGGGCAGGTCGTAGGCATGGCGGCCGCCGACGCGATGGTGAGTCATCAGGTGGCCCGAATCCCACAGCGCCTTGAGCAGGTGCCGCGAGCGCTTGGGACCATACCAGCTGCCGCGCAGGGCGGGATCGGCTCGCTGGTCGCCGAGCTCGAGGCTGGTCGAGGGGCCATGGCGCTCGACCTGCTCGACCAGGGCACGGGCCTCCGGGGCCTCGACGTCCACGCCCCGGTGCTGCCAGCGCCGGGCGAACCAGCGATGGAACGGCGCTTGGGCCCACCACTCCGCGGGCTGGATCAGGCTCGCCTGCTTGTCCCAGCCGTCGACCAGCCACCGCTGCTCGTAGGCCGCCTGCTGCCAGTCGCCCTGGCGATAGCCGGGCACCCGAGCCTGCAGCACCAGGTCGGGGTTGGTGCCGACCGGCGCCAGGGGGTCGAACTGGATGGTGCCCAGGCGGCGAATGACGCTCGCCAGCGGCGCCGGGCGGAAGTGATAGTGCACCAGCAGCCGGCGGGCGTCGGCAGGTGTCAGCGTAAGTCGTTGGGGAGCGGTCATCGGCGGTCCATGTCCCGACATCGTTTCGAACGTTCGCCCATCCTAGGCGAAAGCGTGGTGTTTGGCCCGACACGCCCCTGCCGGGCCGGCATCCACCCTGTTCAGGGCGCTTGTGTCGTGTCTCGGTTGTTATAGCCTACTGGAACCCAACGATAGCCTTGCTCCAAGGCCTGAATATGGCCTACGCCAGGGAAAGGAAGGTGCGGAGCAGCGACCAAGTCGTGCTGTTGTGCCAAGCTCGAAAACTGCGTCGCGCGAGCCTCGGCCGCCATCTCGGGATCGACGTCATAGACGATCGTGATCGATGGGTCCGGGAACTGGACCGGCGCCACGTGGACCATGTCACCGATGAACGTCAGCGTTTGCCCCCGGCTCTCCAACGTATAGAAGGCGCTCCCCGGCGTGTGGCCAGGGTGAAGGCTTGCCGTCAGCCCAGGCAGCACCTCGGTCTCCTGCCCGAAGGTATCGACCCTTCCGGCGTCGACATAGGGTTTCAGCGTTGTGATGGCCTCATCGAAGTACTTGATGTCATAGCCTGAACGCGCCGCATTCTCGCGATCCAGGAAAAATTCGACGTCCGGTTCCCCGACATGAACAGTGGCATTAGGAAAGACGATTTGGCCATGCCTGGTGAGTCCACCGGAATGATCAGCGTGGACATGAGTGATCAAGATATCGGTTATCTTCTCAGGTTGGAAACCTGCCGCACGAAGGCTGTCGAGCAACTTGCCACCGTAGCCAGGCCCGAAGAGATCGCCGGATCCCGTGTCGACAAGAACGAGCCGGTCCGCCAACTCAAACAGGAATACATTGATCGACACCTCGACCGGATTGGTACGATAGGCTTGCGCGAGCAGGGCATCAGTCTTTTCGTTCGTCGTTCCACGCAAGAGCTCATGCAGGTCCTGAGGCACGGTACCATCCGTGAGAGACATGACCCTCACGTCTCCCACTTTCAAGGCATAGAAATCCGCTCCCTGATGGACGATACCGGGAGGATCGAACGCCATTGATGGCGACGCGACAAGCGCGGAACTTACACTGATCGTACCCAGCATAACGGCGGAAATGGCGATGGAGCGTGCAGACATGAATATTCCTCTCGTGTTCTTCCGAATGTCGCACTCAATATATTGACGGGAGCGCCTTTTTAGAAAGCAACGCGAGTTATAGCTTCCATCACTACCATTGATAGCATCCACATTGACGTCCCAGGACCCGGAACCCACCATGCCCGATCGCTTGAACAACATTGACATCGGCCTGCTCACTGCCTTTGAAGCTCTGCTACTGACGCGCAATGTAAGTCGTGCTGCCGAACGGCTGGGAATCACGCAGCCGGCCCTCTCGAGTCGCCTTACGCGGCTGCGGGCATTATTCGGCGACCAGCTCTTCGTCCCCGTTGCCGGACGTGGAATGACGCCGACTCCGCGTGCCGAAGAGCTAGGTGCCATGCTACCCAGCCTGCTCGACCATCTTCGTGATTTCGTGGGGCCGCCCCCCTCTTTCGATCCCATCGCAAGCGACCGCGTCTTCGTCGTGGCAGCCCATGACAATCCCGCCGCCATACTGGGACCCGACCTCGTGCCTGCCTTGAAAAAAGTGGCGCCTAATATCCGGGTCGCATTCGTGTTGCCCGATGCCGATAGCTTGGCGCCGTCACTCGAGCATGGCGAGATCGATATGTTCGTGGGCGTACCCAGAACGGAAGATGAGGGGCTCATCGGCCGCATGCTTCTCTCGGATAGTTTCCTGACGGCTCAACGACGAGGGCACCCACGAGGATCCCACGCGATCACGATGGAAGAGTTCTGTGCCGCCGATCATCTTTTGATCTCTGCCGAGGGCGGAGAATTCAAGGGCCAAGTGGACCGCGTTCTCGACGAACTCGGCCATGAGCGTCGGGTCAACGTCTCGATACAGAGCTACGCGCTAGCACCCACCATTCTCGCGAACAGTGACAACCTCTGTACCTTGCCCAGCCGTTTTCTCCGGCGCTTTGATGCCATGCTGGACCTGTTCCCTCCTCCCCTCGATGTGGGACGCTTCCAGCTACAAGCCATGTGGCATCCACGCATGAAGGATGACCCTGCTCATCGATGGTTTCGCAAGCAGGTTTTCGCGACGGCCCAGGCACAGTGAATCGAGAGGAAACGTGGGCTTTGGCGCGACACACGACCAGAACGGCCGGCCCCATGGCCCTCGGGCATCAGGGCGTGTCGACGCAGGCCTGAAAGGCGGCGCTCGCATGCACGAAAAGCGCGTTTCGCTACCGATTCGCGGGCGGCTGCTCATATCCGCCGAGCCATATCGGATATGCCGGTCGCTGCGCTCCTCCGTCGCCGGCACCATTCCTCTGCGTTCATGCGATACAGGCGCACCGGACGATTATGGTATTCCAGCAGGCGGAAATCGCCGAAGCCGACCTTTTCCGCGACGCGAATGGATGCCTGATGGTCGGGTTCGATAAGCGCCACCACCGAGGAAAAGTGACCCTCGAGCAGGGTGTCATCCAGCACGGCTCGAGCGGCCTCCACTGCCAGCCCGCGATGCCAGAAGGGCCTGGCCAGCCGATAGCCCAGGGTGGCCTCGGTGTCGCCATCGACGCGATCCAGCCCCACCCCGCAGAATCCAGCGAGCTCCCCGGAGGCCTTGTCGACCACCGCCAGCGGTGCGGTGCCATGGCGGCGGTAACACGCCTGGCAGGTCTCGATGAACGCCCTCACTGCCTCGCGGTCGAGTACACCCCGAATGGAGTGCTGCATCACCGCCGGATCGCCGAGGATCTCGGACAGTGCATCGACATCATCCAGTGACAATGGCCGCAATCGCAGCCGCGCCGTCTCGGCGCTCAGCGTTGGGGTCGCCCCTTGTGTCTGCATGTGACCTCCTTGCCTATGCGGCGAACGTCAGGATAACGCCCACCATGTTGGATACCCGCCTGAACCTTGAGCCGAACATTCACGCCAACACGAATAACGATCTGCAACGTCAACAGGATGAGGAGCGGTCGTCGCGATAGCCCTCTCCGCTGAATTCGATCAGGCAGAACCCATGGCCGAAGGGGTCGGAGAACGTGATACACCTCGAGCCTCGCCAGTGGACGCATTCGCTCTCCTGGACCGCGCCACAGCCAAGCACCCGTGCGGTGGCCTGGTCGATCTCGTCCACCACGACATCGAAGTGCACAGGCGTCCAGTGCCTCGCGTAATCCCGGTGCTGCCCGCTGCCCTTCGCGCAGGGTGAGCCACTGTCGTGCCTGAGCAGGTAGATCCTCGTGTCTGCCCCCGTCAGTTCGGCGACATCGTCATCGAGCTCGCGATTGAGCACCAAACCGAAAGCAGTGCAGTAAAAGGCAATGGCCGGTGCCAGTTCGGGCACGTCGATGTTGATCAATATCTTCATCGCGCTGGTCTCCGCTTCGCCTCATCGACGTCTAGCGCTGAAGATAGCCACCGCCCTTGGAACCTGCCCCTTAGTCCTCTGTGTGAGGCACGGACCGACCGCCCTCGGTCCTGAGGAATCAGGGCGTGTCGACGCAGGCCTGAAAGGCGGCAGTCGCATGCATGACGGACGAATTCAGGTATCGAATGCCGTTGGCGAGAAAGCCCGGTTCGCCGTTGTGTTCGGGAAATGCCAGGGGTAGCTCGGTGCAACCGAGGCACACGGCCAGGCCAGCGAGCTCCCGTTCGGGGACGGCGGCCCTGACGACCCGCTCGATAGCCTCGCCGGCACCCTCGACTTCGTTGCGATACAGCTTGCCGATGATGCCGGCGACGTCATCCTTGAGCGCCTGGCCCGTGGGAGACACGGCATCGACCCCGAACGGCGCCATCCCCGCGCGAAAGGCGGGAGAGGTCATCGTTGGCAGGGTGCCAAGAACAAGCAGCTTCTCGATACCCTGGGCGACGCACTGCCTGCCGATGGCCTCATAGACGCTGAGCACCGGCACCTCGATGCCGTGGGATATTTCCTTCAGCCGCGCATGGGGCGTCACGCTCGCGATGACAATCAGCTCTGCGCCGCTCGCCTCCAGGCGCCGCAGCGCACGATGAAAATACGCATCCCAGACATCCCAAGAGCCGGGCTCCGACGATCCCCGGTTGTTGATGGTGAAGTTCATGTCGAGGGATTCGATGACGATTTCCGGCATCGGCGTCGGGCCGGAGAACTCACGGCCGCGGTGATACGCCAGGCTCGCCTCGCAGACCAAGCGATAATATTCGATGGTGGACGGCCAGCCGACGCCGCCCAGGATTCCCATCTTTTTCACGGGCAACTCCTTTTGTCCTCATGCGTTCAAGGCGTTCGCTCACCGTTGCCATGGATGGCAGAACGCTCTCGCTATTCCACCTGTCAGCGTCGCGCCTCCGTCGCCATGCGGTATGCCAGGCCACCCAGCACGCCCGCCATCAGCCAGCGCTGGATCGCTAACCACACCGGGCGCCCGGCGAGACAACCGGCGATGGCACCGGCCATGACTACGATCAGGGCATTCACGCCGAGGCTGACGATGATCTGAAGGCTCCCGAGCGCCAAGGACTGCGCCAGCACGCTACCGTGCTGCGGCTCGATGAACTGCGGCAGCAGGGAGAGATACATGACGGCGATCTTGGGATTCAGCAGGTTGGTGACAAACCCCATCAGGAACAGCCGTGAGCGACTGTCTTTGGGCAATTCCCTGACCTGGAAGGGCGACCTTCCCCCAGGCTTGATGGTCTGCCATGCCAGCCACAGCAGATACAGGGCGCCCCCGATCCGCAGGGCATCGTAGGCATAGGGAACCGCCAGCACGATCGCCGTGATGCCGAAAGCGGCGCAGAGCATGTAGAAGACGAAGCCTATCGCCACGCCGCAAAGCGAGATCAACCCCGCCATCCGGCCCTGACAGATCGAGCGTGATATCAGATAGATCATGTTGGGGCCGGGCGTCAGCACCATCCCCAGCGCCACGAGGGAAAAACCGATCAGACTCGTCCCGTCCGGCATGCCCGCCTCCTGCATCAAGGATCACTCGGTCCTGTTATACACGATCGGGAACGTGGTGGCCCACGAGGTCGGGCATGCCGCTACGACAGGGCCTTGTGGCGTTATTTCCCCGCCAGCCACTCCGCGACCTGCCTGGTGTAGTAGCTGACGATCAGGTCGGCCCCGGCGCGCTTGAAGCCTACCAGGGTCTCGAAGACCACCTCGCGCTCGTCCAGCGCGCCGGCCATGGCGGCGTACTTGATGCCCGCGTATTCGCCGCCGACCTGATAGGAGGCCAGCGGCAGGTCGCTGCGCCGGCGCAGGTTGGCCAGCACGTCGAGGTAGGGCGTGCCCGGCTTGACCATCAGGATGTCGGCGCCCTCTTCCTCGTCCAGCAGGCATTCGACCAGCGCCTGGCGGCCGTTGGCGATGTCCATCTGGTAGCCCTTGCGGTCGCCCTCGAGCTCGCTGTCCACCGCGGTGCGGAAGGGGCCGTAGAACGACGAGGAGAACTTCGCCGAGTGCGCGAGGATGCCCACCTGCTCGAAGCCGGCGGCGTCCAGGCCCTCGCGGATGGCGCGCACCTGGCCGTCCATCATCGCCGAGGGCGCGAGCATGTCGGCGCCGGCCTCGGCCGCGGTGATGCACTGCTTCACCAGGTTCTCTACCGTGGCGTCGTTGCAGACGTGGCCGTCCTCGACCACGCCGCAGTGGCCGTGGCTGGTGTATTCGCAGAAGCAGATATCCGGGATGACGACCATTTCCGGGCAGGCCCGCTTGATGGTGCGGATCATGCGCGCCAGCAGGCCCTCGCCGTTCCAGGTGTCGCTGCCCAGCGCGTCCTTGTGGCGCGAGATGCCGAACGGCATCACGTAGCGCACGCCCAGCTCGGCGAGCTCGCGGATCTCCTGCTCGACCATGGCCTCCGGGTAGCGGACGATGCCCGGCATGGCGGACACGTCCTTGGGCTCATCGATGCCTTCCTCGATGAAGATCGGGTGAATCAGGTCGTTCAGGGAGACGTCATGCTCCCGGACCAGGTCACGAATGGCCGGCGACTGGCGCAGCCGACGGGGACGACGCAGGGGCTTGTTCGTTGCGGGTTGGCGCATCTTCGATGTCCGCTTGGCGGCCCCGCCAGGGGAGACACGACGAGGGCCGGAGATGAGTGGGTGCCGCATACGCTAGCATGAAAATCCATTAGCGCCCTATCAACTGCGACCCTTCGACTCACCCCCGGGCGCCTAGCGGCGCCTTTCGCCCAATGAATTGAGCTCCCACGAAGGTCAAGGACAACCCCCTCATTCGCGCACCAGCCGTGTCAGCCGCACGTCCACGGTGAGGACGAGCGAGGTCAGCGCCGCGGCCTTCTCGCGGCCTTCGGCGCTGGCGCGGTGCAGGTGCGGCGTCATCGCCAGCAGGTCGGCGATGGGCTCGGCGCCCTCGAGCTCGATGGCATAGCGCAGCGTCTCGCCAGAGTGCCGTGTGAAGCCTTCCGGCGCGGCCTCGTCGTCTTCGCGGGGCGGCTTCACGCTCGGATAGATGATCTCGCGAAGCTCGCGCAGGTGATCCGGCCCGGCCTCGACCATCAGCAGCTCGCCGCCCGGCTTCAG
The DNA here is from genome assembly GCF_043496985.1 of Halomonas sp. B23F22_20. Taxonomy (NCBI): domain Bacteria; kingdom Pseudomonadati; phylum Pseudomonadota; class Gammaproteobacteria; order Oceanospirillales; family Halomonadaceae; genus Halomonas; species Halomonas sp. B23F22_20. The sequence goes on along the minus strand of NZ_JBIEKH010000017.1, from coordinate 17,876 downwards.
CACGCGGGCGAACTCCGGGTAGACGGGGAAGCCGAACAGGCACAGCACGCGGTCCAGGCTTTCCGCCTGCACCGGCAGGTGGGCGTTGGTGCCTACCACCCAGGTGGTGGCCTTCTCGTGCTTGGCGGCGGCCAGCACCGCCCATTTGGAGATATCCACGCCCAGCAGCGACAGCGTGGCCGCCTCGGCCTGCGCTTCCGCCATTCTGGAAAGCTCGCGTAGATAAAAGCCCTCGCCGCAGCCGGCATCCAGGCAGCTAAGCGTGCCGCCGGCGGAAGCCCCTTCCAGCACAGTGCGGCTCACCGCCTCGGCGATGGGCCGATAGTGGCCGGCCTCGAGAAAGCGCCGCCGCGCCGCCACCATCGCCTTGCTGTCGCCGGGATCGCGGGAGCGCTTGTTCTGCACCGGCAGCAGGTGCACGTAGCCCTGGCGGGCGATATCGAAGCTGTGCCCGGCCGGGCAGCGCCAGGCGCCGTCGCGACGCTGAAGCGGGTCGCCGTCCAGCGGGCAGGCCAGCGCCTCGAATGATGTGGTGCTCATGGGGCGGCCATCCCCTTCCGTTCCTGCATTCGTTCCGCGATTCATGACGCTCTCATGCCGCTGCTGTGTTCACGGTCGCGCCATCGAGCCATGCCCGATGGCGCGCTATGGAGCGACATTATACGCGGGCGGCCGTCATCGTCCCGAGGACATGGCTGCGTGAGAGGCTCGGCCACCGACTCATCGACAGTGCTGCATTCGGAAACGGCATCCGCTCTTATAAGAAAGCCCGCCTGATAGACGGGCTCAAAAGTTACATTAAAGAATGTAAAAGCAACATCACTCACATTAGATGGAAAACATTCCAAACGTATCATTCATGTCAACCAACCTGTATTCTCCAATATTAAATTGTCATAATAAACAACAAGCGCATTATATTCTTAAAAACATGACACCATGTTTAACTGACGCCTGGATAGTGCGACAGAGGGCTAGTTAACCGGCTCAGCGGAGGGGAACGACCAACTGCCATCCAGAACCTCCGGGCGTGGACGATACAAGCGAACCATGTAATTCCAGCCTTCTGTCACGGGCAGACAGTTTGGCGTCTCCGCCGTGCAACTGCCAAACTGTATCGTAATGGATCCGTCCTCGCCTTTGTCACCCGTGATGCTATTGACCGAGTAGGCGTTGAGATCATTGGGGGCAAAGTATCCCTCGGCGGTGTAAGCGGTGACAGACCAGAACCCATCAACCGGCACATCTTTTACCCTGAGCTGATACGGGACCGTACCATCGTTATTCTGCGGAAACACATTCAGGTAGATCGCATCCTTATCGGGATTCAACCCCCAGCCTGAGGCCGCTGCAGCAATGCGACGAACTGGATCCACTGCATCCTTGTCTGACCCGGCCGCGTAGCGCAGATCCGGGATAGTGTTGGATAGGGCAATCAACGCATCACGAACTTTCCCCTGGCTGACCGGATCCCACTCAGGGATCTCGAACACGCCAGGACCGCCCGGTTGAGTAACGCCAATGGCATCTTGCAGTGCATTTGCCGCTCTCATGTCCTCTGGATCATTGGGATCAGCCAAGATGCGCACGGCCACCATGACATAACGAGTGCCTACTTCTTCTTTTGTGAGCGTATGGGTGCCGGCGCCATAGAACACCTGCGGGTTATAGTGGTCTTGATTGATAAGCAGCACCGATAGGAATCGATCCCCCGGATCAGGCAAGTCTAACGTAACCGGACCAGCATCCAAATCAAACACACCTGAAGAATAGATCGTGTCGCGATTGAGCCGAACGATTAGCTGCTTATCCACAGGGGCGGGGGATCGAGTGTGCTTGATCTGACCAAACGCTCCATCCTCGACCTGCCCGGCCATATAGATATCGGATTCAGCACGGATAAAATTATCGGGCGTGACGATAACTTTACCGTCGGAGTTTTTCATCCAGCGTTCCGGACTCCCCAAATCAGGCACAGTCGAAGGCGTCGCTGCCACCGTCTGATAAGAGACACCGCCCATCAAAACAGCTAGCAAAGCGCAGATATATATCTTGAAAAAAATTTGCTTTTTCATCATATTACACCTCAATCTAGATAAACTACTGGGGTGGTAAGGATGTCGTTGTACGGACTAAATCCGGAGTTTTCCAACTACCATCAAGCGCTTCTGGCTGTGGCCAGTACTCACGCAAGACCATAAAGAATGGGCCCGCAGGTGCAGGCAACCAGTTAGCCTCCCTCTCCGTACCTGGCGAGTCGTTCTGGATATACAGTGTGATACCACCGTCTGACCCTTTGACAAGGTCAGGCACCATAGAGGAATTAATCAAATAACGGTTGATCGGATTTTCCGTCAAGAGGCTGGCCGGCAGCTCGTACATAGTCAGCGACCAAAACGAATTCACCGGAGGCAACTTGTCAGCTTCAAAGTGAAGCGTATAACGATTGGATGAACCATCCAGCGGCTTGCCCTCAGAGTCGGTAAAGTAAGCTGGGTAGTTCGCCTCCTCCTTGGAATTACCATATATTCCGAGCACCGCTGACGACATGCGGAGAAGATAGTCATTGCCGAGGAATTCGCGCGACCCAAATCCATCGGCACTACTAATCTTACCAGTATCGATCACCTCGGCCTTGTACCTCGCAAAAGTCTCCCATGCATCGGACATTCCTTCCCTGACCGCCTGGCGCTCAGCGGGTGATAGTGCAGCAAAGTCTAACGACTTGCCTGCGCCGATGCCAACCTTGGCGAAGCGATCCAGCAATTCCCTCTCACTGGGGTGAGGAGGGGCAAACTGCAAGAGAAATCCAAGAACGTCGAAAAACTCTGGTGAGGTTTTTTGCTCCTCAACTGACAGAGGCTGGACAAATTCCACAGTCGGCACCACAGGCGGCTCCTCTCCCTTGAAATGTGAAAGGGGTTGAACAGTGTATTGTGCCTGAACTTCCTGAACTTCCATCAGATCGTCGTTATTGAATAACTGGGTACGAAAAAGAATGAACGCCAGTTCCGTTTCCGAGTGGATCACCGAAGTAATCCCTTCGGGCACGACACCCTGCCAACGGGGACCGGCGAGCAGGTAGTTGCCCGCATTGGTGCCGGTCGAACGACTGCCGACATAAGCAAAATTGTGGGTATACATGTCAATAAACTGTAGTGAGTAATAGCGATCTTTAATCTCTGGCACACTGATCACCAGCGGTTCGGCACGCAGGTCAGCGCCAAGAAAGCTATACGGCGTGTCGGAATTGGGGGTCTGGATTGCTTTATCCTGTGGCGTAAACACGCGAGACATGTTATGGATCTCGTTCCACGCCCCCTTGTATTCCGGATTATCCTGATCGACGAAGTACGAATATTGAATCCGGTAGCTATCCACCATCGGAAAACCATATATATAAGCTTCCTTTATGATCTCACGCAGCTCATCCGGCGATGTCCTGACGGTCATTGTCTGGGACTCCGCACCCTCGGCCAAAGCAGTGGTGTGACAGGTTGATAGCGTCAATATCAACATGGCAAAAAGAAGCAAATCCACGAAGCTTTCTAGTGTTTTCTTTATCAAACCTCCCCCCTCCCTCAAGCAACAAAACTAGAATCTATAGCCAACGCCAAACAAAACGCCCGCCATTTCAAAATCAAACTCTCCACCATCATCTTTTCGGTCAATATAAAGGTGTCGATAACCTCCACGCAGCCGCCAGCTTTCAGCGAGTTGATAAGCAACCAATGCAACTCCTTGCCAAGTAGAATCAGAAGCATTGGTAGCGCCGAAGCCACCGGCATCTACAGTCAAGGAAGCACTCCATTTTTCACTTAACTGACCTGAGAGACGAGCCGCCAATACCGGATCGACCCAATCATCACTTATATTCTCGCTATCCGAAGGCAACTTACCCGAATTTAAAGTTATTTCAACATCAGAATCCACGGCCCGCGCTCCAGCGCCGAGATCAATACCAAAGTTTGAGCGATGATAGACCTGATAAAGTGCATAACCGCTAAAAACAGCCAAAGTAGTCTCGGACTCAATGCTGCTATAGAGCGCCCCGAAAGGGGTGTCTTCTTCAGCTTCCAAATTCAAATAAAAAACGTCACCCACGAAGCTCCATTTATCTCGCCGGGCAACACCAGTCAACATTACTCCAACATCCAACTGGTCCAAAGCGTCACTGACACTCAACACACTATCCACTGTTCCAGCTTCAGTTGTGATGCCAGTGGTTGACTCGGGGAGCCATATATATGAAGAAACTTCAAAATCCCATGAGGCTGGCTGTGCCAAGGCGGGAAAAGGACAAACCAGACAGAGAAATAAAAGAAAAGCAGAAACTATTTTGCTGAGACTACAGCCAAAAAACCATTGGCAGAAAAATGAAAGAAAACGCTTTCCCTTACATAGGCATAGCATAAACCCAACCCCCCGCGCAATATTTTTAGCGAAATATTTATAGCATATTTTATTCACAAGTCGATCATAAAGAACGATAAAAAAGTAGACCACACCTCTGTGTAGATCAAGTATTACCTGACGCCGCCTCCTTCCGGACTGAGAGCCTCAGCGGCGATTAGGTGCTGTACGAAAAATCAGCTCGTATGCAGCAGCTTATGCAAGCGTGAAAACTGCAGGACAGCCTGTCATCGCGCGTACTGTCTCGTCGTAGCTCCTTGAACCAGCTAAAGGTGCTTTTTACCGCATTGTGCTCCCGATACTTGGGCTATCGAACTCACGGGGGAATGCAGGACGAGGGGCTCGGTGAATCTTGCGCTGACCGATGATTGGCTTCATCCGATGCCGGTCGCAGTAATGGCGTATTTCATCGCTGTCGTAGTCCTTGTCTGCCACGACGTAATTGCAACGCTTCCGGGACCGACCTACACGCCCCGGCAGACGAATCGCTTCCACCGAGGTAATGAAGTAGCGAGTGTCGGCTTCCTGGCCCGGGGAGAGTGTGAAGGTCTGTGGCCATCCATTTCGGTCGCAGACCAGGTGGAGCTTTGTGGTCAAGCCGCTCCGGCTGCGACTCAGTGCATGATCTACCGCTTCGTCTACTACCCTATTCTGCCGCCTCCCGATGCGACACGGGTGGCGCGAACGGATGTGGAATCGATCATCCAGGTGTCCAGATCCATCAGGCCATCCTCTCGCAGTTTGAGCTGGAGGCATGCCAGCGCTGCATCGAAAATGCCATCATCGCACCACTGATGGAATCGGACATAAACCGTGGTCCTGGGACCATAGCGTTCCGGCAAGCCGCGCCATTTGGCCCCGAGCACAGCCCCAGAAGATGCCATTCAATACTCGGCAGTCATCTCACCGTGGCCGGCCCACCTCCTTGGGTGGTGAGACGATGTCATTGATCATCGACCAGCTAACTGTGCTCGGAAAGTCCGTCGCACACTGCCATGCCTCACCTATGCTGCTGTGGCATAGAAAGAATTAGCAGAAACTACTTGCCGCACAAACCTAAATTGGCGGCAGGGACGACTTCACAAAGCAGCACTGCCGCGACATCACAACGGGCAGGACAGCGCCTCTAGCTTGGTGGCACACCAAAAAACACCATTACACGCGGGCGGCCAGCCTCCCGACGGCAGCGATGGTCTCGTCGCGCTGCGTCTTGGTGGCGCTGGGCATCTTGGTATAGGCGACGGCGATTACCGCGCCGCGATCGCCCGGCCAGCCGATGCCAATGTCGCTGGCGTTGCCCACGCCGTTGGTGCCGGTCTTCTCGCCGACCAGCCACGACGATGGCATGCCGGCGCGCAACCGAGCGTCGCCGACCTTGCCCTCGATCATCCAGGACGCGAGCTGGTGCCGCGACGACGGCGTCAGGGCATCGCCCAGCAGTAGGGTGCGCAGGGTCGCCATCATCGCCAGCGGGGTGGTGGTATCGCGCTCGTCGCCCTCGTGATCGTGGGTGTTCAGGCCGGGCTCAATGCGGTCCAGCCGGGTGGTCTCGTCGCCGATGGAACGCAGATAGGCGGTAACCGCCTCGGGCCCGCCAACGCTCTCGATCAGCGCATTCGCCGCCGCGTTGTCGCTCCAGGCCACCGCCGCCTGGCACAGCTCGGCGACGGTCAGGCCGGGCTCGCCCAGGCGCTTCTCGGTGATCGGCGTCCAGCCAACGAGATCGCCCTCCTCGATCACGATACGGCGGTCCAGCGTCTCGCTTCCCTCGTCCACCTGGGCCAGCACCGTCGCGGCAATGAAGAACTTGCCGGTGCTGTTGAACAGGAACCGCTCGTCGCCGCGATGGCTCGCCACCGCGCCGGTGGCGACGTTCATCAGCGCCACGCCCACGCGGTCGTCCTCCGCGCGCTCCAGTTCCGCCAGCCGCTGGTCGAGATCGGAGGTGGCGGCGGAGGTGGTTGAGGTGGACGTGGCGGCGAACGCCGGCTGGCCCGCGGCGAGCATGGCACCGGCGGCGGTCATGGTCCCGAGGACCTGGCGGCGTGAGAGGGTCGGCATGGTGGGGCTCCTGAGCAAGATCAGCAGAATCGGATTGAGCAGAGTAGCCGGACGATCAGGCGCGAGGCAAACAAGAATCCACCGTCACCCGGCCCCGTCGCGCACCGTCTCAGGGCAGCTTCGCGATCGCCTTGATCTCGAACGCGAAGCCGGACAGCCAGGTCACGCCGACGCCGGTCAGCGCCGGATGGGGAGCATCACCCCAGTACTCCGGCACGACGCTCCAGATCGTTTCGAGATTGGTTTCCGGGTCGATGACGAAGACGGTAACGTCGATCACGTGGTCGAAGGTGCATCCCGCCTCGGCCAGGATGGCATTGAGATTGTCGAAGGCCGCCCTGACCTGAGTTCGCAGGTCGGGTTCGGGCGAGCCGTCGGCTCGGCTGCCCACCTGCCCCGAGACGAACAGAAACCCATTGGCGCGAACGGCCGGCGAATAACGGTTCTTGTCATAGAGCGCCCGGCGCTCGGGGGGAAAGACGACATCACGCTTTGACATGGATAACTCCTGAATTCATCTGACGGCCAGCGATCACGCCGGCGGCGACATCCTGACCATGGCGCCGAAGGAAGCGTGTGGCGCCCTCCCATTCTCGACATCACGACGCTAGGCTTTCCGATCTGCCATCATTGCCGCACCCACCGCGACAGGGACCGGCCACATTGAACCAACTTCTCGCCATGCGGGCCTTCGTGCGCGTCGTCGAAACGGGCTCCTTCAGCCAGGCCGCGAATCACCTGGCGATGCCGCGCTCGACGGCGAGCAAGCTGGTCTCCGACCTGGAGCGCCATCTCGGCCTCAAGCTGCTCAATCGCACCACCCGCGCGGTCGCCGCGACGGCGGACGGGCTGGCCTACTACCCGCACGCCGCACGGCTGATCCGCGAACTGGATGCGCTGGATGGCGACATGCGGGGCAGCCAGGGCAAGCCCAGCGGCCAGCTGCGCATCGATGCCCCTTCCACCTTCGCGACCAGCCTGTTGATACCGGCCCTGCCCGCCTTCCAGCGCGAGTACCCCGACATCAGCGTAGCGCTGGGCATCAGCGACCGGGCGGTGAACATCGTCGGCGAAGGCGTGGACTGCGTGATTCGCGCCGGCCGGCTCGACGAGATGTCGATGGTCGGGCGCCATCTCCTCGAGCTGGAGTACGTGACCTGCGCGGCGCCGGGCTACCTGGAACGGCGGGGAACGCCGACGCATCCCAGCGCGCTCGCCACCGACCACACGCGGCTCGGCTACTTCATCGCCGCCACGGGCAGGCCGATCCCGCTGGAGTTCGCGCGGGGAGACGAGCGCTTCACGATGAGCGAGAGCGATTACGCCGCCAACGACGGCAACGGTCTGATGGCGATGCTGCTCGCCGGGCTCGGCGTCGGGCAGCACTTCCGGCGCTGCGTGCAGCCGCACCTCGATGCCGGCGAGCTGGTGCCGGTACTGGCGGAATGGCAACGTTCGCGCATGCCGTTCCACCTCCTCTACCCACCCAACCGCCACCAGACCGCCCGGCTGAGGGTGTTCATCGAGTGGCTGCTGGCGACCTTCGGTGAGGCGCCGCCCGCCGGGTGAATCTGCCGTGCGGAGCCGGGGGTCACGAAAAACTCGGGCTTGCTCATCGGTTCGGCCTCTTGCGTCGTTGATGGCCACCGATGCTAGAGGACCGCCACCGCGGGCAGAAGACGCGAAACCTGCCACGACTGTCCATAGGGATGGACAATCTCTTCCCCCCGGCGTGAGGCGTTGCCCGTAAAGTGAGTGACTCGAGACGCGAAGCCAGACTGGCGTTGATCACCTCGAGAATTCGCGGAGTCAGCGCATCGCCTGGCTGTCATGGATGGCGTCCTTCAGCGCTTCATCGGCAAGGGCATAACCACTAACCACTGCTGGAGTAGACCCGCTGCATTCGCTCCAGGCCAGTCAGCGGACGTCCCCGCTTGCCCTGCGCATTCGGGAAATAGGCTGGCGACATCTCATTGAAACGACGGACTTCTACAGATTCGAGCAGTGCTACTGTAAGCGAGTCAGCCTGAGCAAGTCCTTCCGGACAACCACTCATCTAGAACCGGCTCCAGCTGCGGTGACAAGGCCGCGTCGCCAAACAGATGGAGTTTGGCCAGAAACAGAAGGCCGGGGCTCTGGGTGTTGAAGTAATGGCTTTTGAGCAGCGAATGGGTCGCATCGGGGAGCACCTCGGTGCGAATATTGGCGTGGTTCGGAGCCAGTGACGCCAGCCTGTCCCGGGTGTCGGCTATATCCACGTTCAGGTCGTCCTCGCCCAGTAGCATCAATAGAGGTTTACGCAGCTTCCGGTAGTCCTCCATCGCGTCGGCCCGGAAGTTTTTCAGCACAAAGCCGAAACGGTCGCGGGACATGCCTTCTTCGTTATCCCCCAGCCAGGCCAGATAAGCCTCATAGGACGGTAACGTGGCCAAAAATGCCATATCGGAAACATACTGCGCCCTGGCTTCCTCGATCTCAGATTCGCTGGCGCCCTGTGCCTGCATGCGGGCCAGCGTCAGGTACCAGCCCTGCTCTATCCAATTGATGGCAAAGCCCACGCCGATCGCAAAATCCACGGAGGGGCTCTGGCTCGCCACCGCGGGCACCACCCAGCCGGCCTGACTAAAGCCCAACAGGCCGATTGACACCGGTTGCGGCTCGAACCGCTGTTTAACATAGTCGATTGCTGCCAACACTTCGCGCTGACGATCTTCCATGCTCTGGTGCAGCCAGTTGCCGGTGGAATCACCAATTCCCGGTTTGTCCCAGGAAAGCACGGCGTAGCCCCGGGCCCGCAATAGTTCCCAGATCAGCGGATAGTAGCCAAAGGCTTCCCGGTCCAGCGGCCCGTCACCGTGTACGGTCAGTATCACACCGCAGTGCTCTACACTCGCCAGGGAGGGTAGGTAGGCCCCCGCGAGCCGTTTTCCAGCACTGTGAAAGGCGACCTCCTCAGCACCCCGGCTGCAGGCGCAAAGCAGCACCAGCAGTGCCATCGCGACGATGCGCGGCTTCATTTCTCGCTCCCCGTACCGGCGCCATCGTCGGCCGTCACCGACTGCGAGCGCAAACGCAACTCGAAACTACCGCTGACGGTAGACTGGTGCAGCATCGAATAATGCGCACGCCCGCTCTCTCCCATGTCCAGGCAGAATCTGAGGCTATTCAGCTCATCAGAGTCCAGGCGATAGCAGCTACCTGCATGATCGAGATCCTCAATGGCAGCCACGTTCGCGCGCCAGACTCGTTGCCGGGCCACATCGAGGATATTGACCTGATCCGGCAAGGTTTCGCTGGCCAGTTGCCAATAGTCAGGCAAAAAATGCAGGGTCGTATCGTAATCGCTGTCCGGAATACGGATATTACCCGTGGCGTTGTCGCCATCGCCCAGCAGGATGCTGGAATAAGACAACACCTGCCCCACCAGCGGAACGGCGTCCGCAACAGCCGCGAAGGCAAAGCCGACAAACTGCGCCTCTTCCTTCTCGGACAAGCTTTCCACGGGCGAGCTGATGGCCCAGAGTTCACCGCTGACCGATTCGATGCGCGACCAGTAGGCGGCTTCTCCCCGGTGCTGCTTGGTATCCGCCAGCTGTAGACGACCCGAAAGATCGTAGCGCTCGCTGCGCACAATGCTCACTTCGACACCCTCAACTAAACCGGGCTCCCTGTACACCACCGATTCCCGCACCTCGCTTCCGCTATCCCATTTGTCGACCTGCCGGGACACCGTGCCGACGATGTCGCCATCGAGATAGAAATCGTATTCATAGCGCCACTGCGCTGCCGACGCTGCCGCTGCCGCTGCGAATACAGCAAGCGGCACGAGCAGAAGTGGAACGATCAGCGAAGGCCCCATACCGACCTTCGAGCGCTTTCTGTTCTTGTCACTGCACATGCCTTGCATTCCTTGCTGGTGTTTCGCCACTACGGCCCACTTCGGTCAATCTACAATTGTGCGGGCACCGTATCAAGCATATACTTGATAAAAATACTTGTCAGGTTCTCCCATGAACAATCAGGCAAAATCTTCCCGAGCAAACGAGCCCGCTCGCAGCGCTTTTGTCGATCTTCAATCAATACGCACTTGCTACGATCAGTTTGGTCGCGATACCGACCCGGCAGTGCTTCTGGTACATGGCCTCGGCGCCCAGCGTATCGCCTGGCCGGACGGTTTCTGCGCGCAACTCGCGGGCCTGGGCTACCGGGTAATCCGTTTTGACAATCGCGACATTGGCCAGGCGAGCCACCTGGACCACCTCGGTCGGCCCAACCTGCTGTGGATCCTGCTAGCCAGAAAAATGGGGTTGCGGTGCCGCGCGCCCTACAGCCTGCGCGACATGGCGCAGGATGGCCTCGACCTACTGGACACCCTGGGCATTGATAGCTGTTTCCTGATGGGGGCCTCCATGGGAGGCATGATTGCTCAGCATTTAGCCGACCTTGCCCCAGGGCGTATTTCCAAGCTGGTTTCCATCATGTCCAGCTCCGGTCGGCGCGGCCTTCCCGGGCCCGAGAAAGCCGTGCGCAGACTGCTGCTGTCCGCTCCCACAGCGCCAGATAAAGCAGCGAGAATGGCTCACGACTTCGCATTCTGGAATCTGATCGCCAGCAAGCGACACCCACCCAACCCGAATGAGCTTCGCGATTTTATAGCGACCAGTGTCGAGCGCGACCATCCCAACAATCACGGTTTTGAACGGCAGTTCTGCGCCATTCTCGCGGACGGCTCCCGGAGCAAAATGCTCGCCGACCTACGGCTGCCCTGCCTGATCATACACGGTGACGAAGACCCCCTCGTACCGCCGGCCTGCGGCCGGGACACGGCCAACAGCATTCCCGGCTCGCGGTATTTACTGGTCACAGGCATGGGGCATGACCTTCCCAAAGCGCTACACCGGAACCTTGTGACTCACATACACGCTTTTTTCGAACAAGCCTAGGCCGCTCAGTTGGGGACTTCGGCGAACAGGCCTTCCAGCCACTCGAACAGCATGGCGAGCCCGGTCACAAAACACGGGGGCGCAGCATAATAACGAAGGTCATGATTCATCCGGAAATATAAGCGCTGTTGCAGCGCTTGAGCGTTCCCTGCTTACAACCTGACGGGCAGCATCCACGACAGCAAGAATATGCACTGGCGCGTTTCGCGCATACAGCCCAAAAACAGTTGGCGGATATGAATGAGGCTGTCCCCATCAATGAACGCAAGCGACGCAACCGCCAGCATGATAGTGGAATGCTCCACGCCTACAGGGGACGATAGGTCTGTCGCGTATGCCTTAGCACACACTCGACATAATTGCTTTTATCAAAGCCCTTCTCGATATGCATGTGCTCGGCCAGCCGCAGGAAGAAGTCATCGGGATCGACGCAAGCTTCGGGGGCCATGACACCACGCCGTTGAATCTTTCCGCCCAGCATCATCCCCAAAATGATTGCCGTGGGTATGCAGGTTGCATGGGCCATATCGTCAACCCGGTGCCTGCCCCGCAAGTGTACCCCTACCAGGCTCGCCTTACCGTACCTCCCCGCCCCCCTGGCGACCGCGCCGAGTGATGGTAGAAAACTGCGGATGGTATCCTTCGCGCCGTGGGCGAGATACTGGGCAATATCCCAAAGCCCTTGTCCGTTATCCGACAACATCCGCGTCAGTTCGACACTCGCATCGTAGATCGATTTTTGATCTCCCTTCACTACCATTGCCGCCGCTTTTTTCAGGGCATAGACAACGTATCCCGGCATATTCATCAGGTTATAGGATTGTTTGATATCGGGGTAAGTCCGCGGGAGCGTGATGGGTTCCGGGTGGCCGAGGATATGGCAGCGATCTGCTGCCCTTCCTGGAAATTCCAGCTTAATCGCTTGCAAGGGCTCTATCTCGCAGACGTCGCCATTCCGGTACACCTTGACTCGACCCGATATCTGCTGGGCCCAGTGCAGCGTTGCCGCGGCCGGCCCGGCAGCGCTAGTCCCGAGCTCAGCCCCTTCATCGTCGCCCAGGGGGCCGCCTGTCCCCCAGAAAGTGTAGATCTCGGTCGCCTTGGGCAATAACTTCATGGCCTTGGCCGCCAACAGGTTGGAAGTCCCCGGGCTCGCCCCGGCACCGATAATCGCGGTGATACCCGCCGCCCTGGCGCGATCATCCAGGGCCAGCGTATCCAGTGTCGGCTCCGGGTCGTCACAGATGTCGATATAGTGCACGCCGGCGTTAATCGCGGCGGACAGCACACGGGGGCCAAATAGATAGTAGGGACCCACCGTTGACACCACGATGTCGCAAGCTTGCAAGGCCGAGGCCAGCGATTGATCGCTGCGCACATCAACCTCCATGGCCCTGGCCTTCGAACCCAACGAATCCGCGAATCGGGTCGCCTTGCTGCCATCGATATCAGCAATCACCACCTCCGATACCGTCGGGTTGCCGATGATTTCCCGCACCGCAACCCTGCCCATGTCACCGCAACCGCCTAAAGCCAGAATTTTCATGGATAGCCTGTCCTCACGTTGGAGTGGCACGCATATTAGGGCCGCCAGGACACTTTATCAAGCTTTTACTTGATAAAGCAAAAGTGCGGCGACTATCCTAGCGCACAGTCCAAAGAGGAACGACCAGCATGACACGACCATCCCAGTACTTTGACGTACTCATTGTGGGTGCCGGCATCTCCGGCATCGGTGCCGCTTGTCACCTGCGGCGTCAGTGTCCAAACATGACCTTCGCCATTCTGGAAATGCGCGACGACCTCGGCGGAACCTGGGACCTCTTCCGCTATCCTGGTATCCGCTCGGACTCCGACATGTACACGCTCGGCTATTCGTTCAGGCCCTGGCCCAAGCCAAAGGCGATCGCCGATGGCGGGGATATCAAGCGATACATTCGCGATACCGCCAGAGAAGCGGGTGTGGAACAGCATATTCGCTATCGGCACAAGGTGCTGTCGGCCAACTGGAGCAGCGAGCAGTGCCTGTGGCAGGTGAGCGTCGAAACCGATGGCAACAAAACCACGACCCTCGAGGCACGATTCCTCTTCTCGTGTTCGGGTTACTACGACTACGACAGTGGCTACAAACCGGATTTTGGCAACGAAGCGGATTTTTCCGGCCCGGTAATTCATCCACAGGACTGGAACCCTGCACTGGACTATCGCGATAAACGCATCGTGGTTATCGGTTCCGGGGCCACGGCCATTACCCTGGTACCCGCTTTGGCCAAGGAAGCAAAGAATGTGGTCATGCTGCAGCGATCACCGGGTTACGTGGCAACTACCGCCTCAAGGGACCCTTGGGTGACACCGCTATCAAGAGTTCTGCCGGAATCGCTGGTATATCGCATACTGCGGTGGAAGCATATATCGCTGTCGATCCTCCTCTACCAACTGGCCAAAGCTTTTCCCAAGCAGGCCGCGACAACATTGATCAATGGTGTGCGCGATGCCCTCTCAGGGCACTGCGATGTCGACCGGCATTTCAGGCCTCGCTACAAGCCCTGGGACCAACGGGTCTGCGTGGTGCCTGAGGGCGACTTTTTCCAGGCGATCAGGGAGCAAAGGGCATCGGTGGTAACCGGCCATATCGAGCACTTCACCAGCAATGGCATCCTACTGAAATCCGGCGAAAGCCTGGATGCCGATATCATCGTGGCCGCCACCGGTCTTAAATTGAAGGCTCTGGGTGGCGTAGCCCTGCAGGTAGACGGGCAAGACATTGCCGTGCCGGACTGCACGACCTACAAGGGCATGATGCTCTCCGGCATCCCAAATTTTTTCCTGTTCATGGGCTACAGCAATGCCAGTTGGACCCTAAAAACCGATCTTACCGCGCGTTACGCCTGCCGATTGATCAACCGCCTGCACAGAAAGGGTTATGATTACGCAGCACCCAAACAACCGGAACCGGCTGTTATCGAGCAGGATATTATGCCGCTGTCTTCGGGATACATTCTCCGGGGCAAGCACCTGCTGCCCCGGCAGGGCAATATGCGCCCGTGGAAGATTTACCAGAACTACTTACTGGATCGGCTCAGCCTCGAACTGTCCCCGGTCATCAGTGATGAATTGACTCTGGGGCAATGCCCACAGAAACCGAGTAACAGCTCATACAATATACGCTAGGCGACATCTCCCCTGGGGTGAAACCTAACTCAGCAGCGAGTTGATCTACTCCTCCATTGGAGGAGTCCTGGGAAATCGAGGCGACCATTGAGGAGCGAGTAATCGACAACATTCGATGACTGGGTGAAATCACTGACGAATGAGAGCGACCATCATCTCCGCGCAGTGCTCGGCAATGGCCGGGTATTCTGTCTCGCCCATATCTGCCGCGATGCTGATCGCGCCCCAAATACTGACCAACATAAAAGCGGACGGTATCGGCAGATGGGACTCTTCCTTCTCGGGCCTATGTGCAAGAATATCCTCGGCATAGGCGGTGATGGATCGCTCGACAATGTCGTTATCCAGGGCCAGGAGATTCTTTCGAGTTTTAATCGCGCGTTCCAATTCCACTGCGGCGCGGGGCGGGAAGCCATCGATGCGCAACAGGTCCAGCACATAGTTTTTATAGGCCGTCTTTAGCTTGTCCGCCTTATGGCGGCTCTCGCGGTGCTTCTCAGCCACGGCGCTTAGTCGGTCGAACCACCGCGTATACAGGGCGTGCAGTATCGAATCCTTGTTAGGGAAATAGTGGTACAGGGTCGAGATGTTAATACCACAGTCAGCCGCGATGCGATTGGTGTTCAGCGCCTCAACCCCTTCCTTGGCTATGACGTCCAGGGAAATTTCCAGAATCCGGTTGAAGGTATTCAGCGCCCGCCCCTTCTCCGGTTGGTAATAATCGATTGTCTCTGATTGTCGCGAGGTTCTGCCCACGATGTATCTCCCTGCGATGCCGTGCCACGGCTGTCAACCGGCGCGATTGTAGCACAAGACTCCATACCTACTCTCCATACCTACTAGGCTTGTACGACAAGCCGGCACGCAGGCAACGATCCATGCAAGCCGCGCATGCCATGGCGCGAAAGCTACTGGCCTGCTTGTCATAGCGAGTAGCGATTCACCGCGATTCCTTGAGCCATCCGAAGGCATGCTCTACCGCATTGCGCCTTTGATGCTAGCGTGAGGCGATGCCCGCGAAGTGAGCGACTCGCAGGCACAAAAAACCCGCCGATCGGCGGGTTCTGGAGATAACCAAGGACTGCCTCTCATTTCACACGATGCGCAGAGGAAAAGGTTGGCCGTTGGTCAACGCCGCGGCCGATGGTGACATCGGCGGTATCGCCCCCTCGACAGCCGCCGGGCACCCTGGCGAAGCCCACGCCACGCACCGCCAAACAGCTTGGCAAACAGATCGGCCCGCAGTCGGGCATTGCGCTGCTCCACCGCCCGCATCTTCGGATCTGGATTGTGGAAGGCCATCGTCTCCTCCGCCGTCGAAAGCACACTAACTGCGTAGCTTAGCAGGCACACCGCCCATGCTTTTCATGGTTGCCCGAAAGCCAGCCATCGGCCGGTAATCGTCAGGACCTGCCCCTCGTTCCACATGACAAAGCTGTCATCCGGCCGTCAGCGGTTTGACGAGGCCATGGTGTCACGCTGCCGTACATCGCCGCGTCAACGTCCACCGCCAGTGGAGGCATCACATGCTGATCAACATCGCCAAGCCCAGCGATCTGCGCGAATCCGATGTGACACCGGAATCCGTCTACCTCTCGCGCCGCCGCTTCATGGGTGGCATGGCCGGCCTGGGGGCGGGGCTCGCCCTGTCCGGCCGGGCCCGAGCCAGCGCCGACTATTCGGACGTCCCCGACGGCGACGCCCCCGCCTGGCTCAAGGCAAAGCTCGATGCCTCCCGCCGGCGCGCCATCGTGCCGGCCGACCCCGAGAAAGACGCGATTGCCCCGTTCGACGACGCCAGCGGCTACAACAACTTCTACGAGTTCGGCACCGGCAAGTCCGACCCGGCCCGACTCGCCGGCGACTTCGAGACCCAGCCGTGGAGCGTGGTGATCGACGGCGAGGTGAATAACGGCGGCCGCTTCGATCTGGAGGACCTCGCCCGCCCCTCCCAATTCGAGGAGCGCATCTATCGCCTGCGCTGCGTCGAGGCATGGTCGATGGTGATTCCCTGGCTGGGCATCTCCCTGGCAGACGTCATCAAGCGCGCCGAGCCCACCGGCAAGGCCCGCTACGTGCGCTTCGAGACCCTGGTCGACCCCGAGCAGATGCCCGGGCAGCGCTCCTCGTTCTCGCTGATCGACTGGCCCTACGTGGAGGGGCTGCGCCTGGACGAGGCCATGCACCCGCTGACGCTGCTGGCCCTGGGCATGTACGGCCGCGAGCTGCCCAACCAGAACGGCGCGCCGCTGCGGCTGGTAGTGCCGTGGAAGTACGGCTTCAAGAGCATCAAGTCGATCGTGCGCATCTCGCTGGTGGAGGAGCAGCCGGTCAACTCCTGGCAGCGGATCGCCCCGGAGGAGTACGGCTTCTACGCCAACGTCAATCCGCGGGTCGACCACCCCCGCTGGAGCCAGGCCACCGAACGGCGCCTGCCCAACAGCCTGTTCAGCCCCAACACCATCGATACGCGGATGTTCAACGGCTACGCCGACGAGGTGGCCGAGCTGTACGCGGGCATGGATCTGCGGGAGCACTACTGATGACGGCACAGGGCAAATGGCGACTCTGGCGCGGCGGCGTGTTCCTGGCCGCCCTCGCGCCTCTGCTGCTGTGGGGCTGGCAGGTCGCCAACAACGCCGCCGGCCCCGAGCCGGGCCGCTACCTGCTGCTGAATCTCGGCCTCGGCGGGCTGTGGATGCTGCTGCTCACCCTGAGCCTGACGCCGCTGACCAAACTCACCCGCTGGAAGGGCTTCGCGCTGATCCGCCGGCAGCTCGGCCTCTGGACGCTGGCCTACGCCAGCCTGCACCTGCTCAGCTATGCCCTGTTCATCCTTGGGCTCGACTGGGCGATGCTCGGCAGCGAGCTGGTCAAGCGCCCCTACATCATCGTCGGTATGCTCGCCCTGATCGGCCTGGCGGCCCTGGGCGCGACCTCGAACCGCTGGGCGATGCGCAAGCTCGGCAAGCGCTGGAAGTCGCTGCACAAGCTGGCCTATCCCATCCTGGGGCTGATCCTCCTGCACTTCTTCTGGGGGGTACGCGCCGACCTCGGGGAATGGACCCTGTACGCCACCGTATCCGTCCTGATCATGGCGACCCGCCTGCCGCCGGTGGCGCGGCGCCTGCCCAGGTTTCGCCAGCGATTCGCCAACAGCTTGAGTTGTGACGGTATTTACCTGACAGTTGGCCACTGAAAGCGAAGTGGCCATAGCGCTCCCCGTGGGTTATAGGACGAGTGTCTGACGCTCGGCTGTAACACCATGAGGAAACGACTATGACCACC
>NZ_JBIEKH010000106.1:0-637 GCF_043496985.1 Halomonas sp. B23F22_20 | reverse complement strand
AAAGAAGATCTGACCTCTTCCCACTCTTCTCTTAAATGAGACCCATTTAACATTGGAAGCTCTAAAATGTCTTGCATCTGTCTTCTACTCATGATTCCTCACCCTTTCCTAGCTGCTTCTCCCGCAATGACTCCTGACTTCTTCTCATAATATTGAATGAGTCCGCCGTGATCATCGGCTCCTTTCCCATCATCAATGAGCTCCTGATACATGGAAAGAACCTGAGTGGATAAAGGAAGATCCACATCAAGCTCCTCTGCCGTCCCCAGTACATTCGTTAAATCTTTCGCATTTATATCAATACGGCCGCCTGCCACAAAGTTCCGATCTAAGATAAGCGGAACTTTCGCATCCAGTACGGCACTGCCTGCGAGCCCACCTCGAACC
Source organism: Halomonas sp. B23F22_20 (assembly GCF_043496985.1). Taxonomy (NCBI): domain Bacteria; kingdom Pseudomonadati; phylum Pseudomonadota; class Gammaproteobacteria; order Oceanospirillales; family Halomonadaceae; genus Halomonas; species Halomonas sp. B23F22_20. Next base: position 250 of record NZ_JBIEKH010000106.1, on the reverse strand, counting down.
GCTTCATACATCTTGCCAATATCAATTCCTGACTTCTCTGCAAGTGTCAGCGCCTCTGACATAGCGGCTATATTCACGTTCACCATAATTTGATTCGCTAACTTAGCAGCAGTTCCACTTCCGATTTCCCCAACACGGACAATTGATGATCCCATCACTTCTAGCAATGGCTGTACCTGTTCACAAACCTGACTCTCGCCTCCGATCATAAAGGAAAGAGTCCCATCGATCGCTTTAGGCTCACCCCCAC
>NZ_JBIEKH010000105.1:0-642 GCF_043496985.1 Halomonas sp. B23F22_20 | reverse complement strand
AGAACTTTGTCTTCCGTCTGGTAAACGTACAATAATACATGGATAAGGGTCTTTGTTTTTCTCCGGGCCCTTATTAGGTAAGTGTTGAGAAAAAATGTTAATAGGCACTCCTTCTCCTCTGATATCTGGCAACTCCTTATATCGAAGTTGTTCTTTAATCCGTTCCACTAACAAATCTTGAAGCAAAAGTGGGATTAAAATAATTATCCTCTCCCTCTGTTTAGGATCCGGTTAATTTCATGATCCAGCCTGTTTTCAAATGTTTCTTGCCCTTGAGCATGAATTTCTTCGTGCACAGCCTCATTATTAATCATTTGAGGCACTGATGGACCAAATAATCTACGAATCGGTAAACGTGACTCTCCGGTTCTTTCAAAGACCTTTTTGCCATTAATATCTAAAACAAATGCTCCCATAACTTTTTTAAGTCCATCCTTCTTGACTGCAACTTTAATAGGACTTTTCCTTTTAGGATTCACAGTTTTTGGAGAGACTTTGAAACGATCTAAAGGAATCAGTTCACCTTGGGATCTCACCTCAGCCCCCAGGCTACTTCTGTTGGCTTTGGTAACCTGCAACGTTTCACCTACATCCTTAGACTTAATCTCGTATTCCTTACGTACCTCTTTCTTAACATTTTTA
>NZ_JBIEKH010000016.1:16170-126009 GCF_043496985.1 Halomonas sp. B23F22_20 | reverse complement strand
TGACTCCAGCGAATGCTGGACCACATGGCGTTTGAACTCCAGGGAGTACTGGCGACGGGTTTTCAAGCGCATAGCACCTTACCTCCGGGGTTGCAGGTAAGGTGTCTACAAATTCAGGGGCACATCATTAGCCCTTAGCCCTTAGCCCTTAGCCCTTAGCCCGCAGCCCGCAGCCCGCAGCCCGCAGCCCGCAGCCCGCAGCCCGCAGCGAGATTGCCGCCTGTCCCACCGGTCAAGTACACTGTGCGCCCTGCCGGACCGGACCCCGGCCATGGTCCCGACGCGCCCGAGGCGCGGCGGGCGGACAAATTCTCCGACCCACAGGTTACGTATGTCCCCATCTTCCACACCGGCCACCGTGGTGATCTACTCCGGCGGCATGGATTCCTATACCGTGTTGCACCGCGCCCTGCGCGAGGACCGCGAGGTCCACGCCCTGTCCTTCGACTACGGCCAGCGCCATTCCCGCGAGCTCGAGGTCGCCCGCGAGGTCTGCCGCGACCTCGGCGTGCCCCACCAGGTGATCGACATCACCGCCATCCATGGCCTGATCGACGCCTCGGCACTTACCGACGCCAGCCGCGAGCTGCCCGACGCCGACTACGCCGAGGCCAACCTCAAGGACACCGTGGTTCCCAACCGCAACATGATCCTGCTGTCGTTGGCCATCGCCAAGGCGGTCAACATCGGCGCCGATCGGGTCGACTACGGCGCCCACGGCGGCGACCACGTGCTCTATCCGGACTGCCGCCCCGAATTCGTCGAGGCCATGAACGCCGTGGCCGGCATCGCCAACTTCGAACCGGTCACCCTGCACGCGCCCTACCTGCGCGCCGGCAAGGAGGAGATCCTCGCCGATGGCCTGGCCATGGGCCTCGACTACGCCAGGACCTGGACCTGCTACCGTGGCGAGGCGTTGGCCTGCGGGCGCTGCGGCAGCTGCCGCGAGCGGCTCGACGCCTTCGACGCCAACGGCGCCGTCGATCCGATCGGCTATTCTCAGCGGCCCGCTGCCGAGACGGCTGATGGGGCTGGCGATGTATAGCGTCAAGGAGGCTTTCTACTCGCTGCAGGGCGAAGGCGGCCAAGCCGGGCGCGCCAGCGTGTTCTGCCGCTTCAGTGGCTGCAACCTGTGGTCGGGGCGCGAGGCCGACCGCGCGGCCGCGGCCTGTCGCTTCTGCGATACCGACATCCGCGGCACCGACGGCCAGCACGGCGGGCGTTTCGACGGGGCCGACGCCCTGGCCGACCACCTGATCGCGCTGTGGCCGGACGCACCGGGCACCGCCACGCCCCAGGTGATCTTCACCGGCGGCGAGCCGCTGCTGCAGCTCGACTCGGCGCTGATCGACGCCATGCACGAGCGCGGCTTCGACGTCGCCGTGGAGACCAACGGCACCCTGCCGGCCCCGCCGGGCATCGACTGGCTGTGCGTCAGCCCCAAGGGCGAGACGGCGCTGGCCCAGACCTCCGGCGACGAACTCAAACTGGTCTATCCGCAGAGCGATGCGCCGCCCGAGCGCTTCACCGCCCTGGACTTCCACCACTTCTTCCTGCAGCCGATGGATACCACCGCGGTCGGCGGTGGCGATGTCACGGCCGACACCGTGGCCTACTGCCTGAGTCATCCCCAGTGGCGGCTCTCGCTGCAGACCCACAAGATCACGGGGATCGACTGATGACGCTGTTCGTGAACCGACTCACTCATCTGGACGCTTCACTGTGGTGCCCCCAGCGGGGACTGATCGGTGCCAGCTGGCGTGTCGACGCCGAACTCGACGGCGAGCTGGGCGAAGACGGCATGCTGTTCGACTTCGGCGAGGTCAAGCCGTGGATCAAGTCGCGCATCGACCAGGGCCCCGATCACACCCTGCTGGTGCCCAGCGAAACGCCGGGGATCAGCGTGCAGGACTGCCCCGAGGGTCTGTGCATACGCGCCGAGGCGCCCTACCCGTTCGAGGTGCGAGGCCCACGCCAGGCCTTTACCCTGCTGCCCTGGGATACCATCACGCCGCAAAGGCTGGCCGATCACCTGTCGACGGAGCTCTCGCGTCAGCCACCGGCCCGCGTCGAGACAATCCGCCTGACGCTCGCCGATGAACCGATCGACGGCGCCGCCTACACCTACAGCCACGGTCTCAAACGCCACGATGGCAACTGCCAGCGCATCGCCCACGGGCACCGCTCTCGGCTGCACGTCTGGCAGAGCGGCGAGCGCCGCCCGGCGCTCGAGGCCGAATGGGCCGAACGGCTGGCGGACCGCTACCTGGTGGACGAAGCCGACGTCGTGGATGGCCTGGACGCCTCCTTCATGGGCCGACTGGCCAGCCGTTACACCGCCGAGCAGGGCCGCTTCGCGCTGACGCTGCCCCGTAGCCGATGCGTGGTGATGCCCACCCCCACCACGGTGGAGCACATCGCCGCCTGGCTGGCCCGCGAGATCGCCCGGGAGACCGGCCAGACCACGCGCGTCCAGGCCTTCGAGGGCATCGACAAGGGGGCCCTGGCAGAGGCACGACCATGACGGGATCGACCCACGGCGGCTGCCGCCCAGGCTGCGGCGCCTGCTGCATCGCTCCCTCGATCAGCTCGCCGATCCCCGGCATGCCCGAAGGCAAGCCGGCCGGCGTGCGTTGCGTGCAGCTAGACGAGCACAACCTGTGCCGGCTGTTCGGCCATCCCGAGCGTCCGGCGGTCTGCGCCCGATTCGACTACGATGCCGACCTCTGCGGCGAGCACCGCGACCAGGCGCTGGAACGCATCACCGCGCTGGAAGTCGCGACCTGACGGCGTCCCTGACCTCACCGCCGCTGCGTCGACCGAACCTGAAGACGACTCCCACAGCGCTCCCTGCCATCGGGCGGGGTCTGTGGGAGCCGGCTAGATCCTGGAAGGCGTTCAGTCTTCCAGGTCGGCGGTACGCGGCAGACGCTTGTCGAGCAGGGTCCGCCAGCGCACCAGCACCGGGGCGTCGCTGTGGCTGACCTCGCCGAGCAGTGCACGGAAAGACGCACGGGCGGACGCGTCGTCCGGATCGACCAGCGTCAGCCAGGCCTCCAGAGCGCACAGCTGCTGATGCAGATTGCCATCGTCTCGAGCCTGCTGCAGGGCCTGGTCGGTCAGCGCACGCACTTCCTCGGCAGGATGCCCAAGACAATGGCGCACTCTCGCCAGGTGCACCGCCAGCTCCGGCACGAACAGCGTGGCCCGCTCGCGAGCGATCAGCAGACACTGGTCGAGATAGTCTTCGGCGCGCGCCAGCTCGCCGAGCGAGACACAGGCATCCACGCACCACAGCGAGGGCCGCTGGTAAGGATCGCGGCCGGTCACCTCGACCAGCTCCTCCAGCGCCGCGTCGATGCGCTTCAGCCCTTCCCGGTCGGCGGACAACGCCCGCTGCCAGCCGAGCACGACCCGCGCCGACACCTGCCACAGCTGCAGGTCAGGCGTACCGGTGATCTCGTAGGCGCGCTCGGCGCGCTGGGCGGCCAGGTGCACGTGGCCGACCTGGCGATAGAGGGCGGCGGCATACATCAGCGCCATGGCCAGGCTGCCCGGATGGTTGATGCGCTCGGCCAGGCGGATCGCCGACTCCACCTGCTGCTCGGCGCGGCGGTAGTCGCCCCTCAGGCATAGTGCCCAGCCCTGGAAACAGGCCGCGGCCACCTGGGGATGATCGGAGAACGGCAGCCACTCGATCATCATCGGCGAATTGAGCGGATCGATCTCCTCGAGGTGCTCATAGGCCTGCTGGATGCGCCCTGCCCAGTACTCGCAGCTGGCCCGGGCGAAGTCAGCGAGTCGCCGATAACGGGGATCCTCGAGCTGCTCGGCGAGATCGGCCAGCCGTGCCGCCAGCAGGAAGGCATCGGCGTGGGCATTGCGCTGGCTACAGCCCACCCATAGCCCCCACTTGACCAGGAACGCCTGCTCCAGGTCCTCGCTTTCCTCAGGCGCCTCATCGGCGCAGCTCATCAGCTCACGAGCCCGCACGAAACTCTCATGGGCGGTCGGTGAGCCGTGCCCCTCCAGGGCGAAGGCCGCCTGGCCGCGCACCGTGTGCAGGCTGATCTCGCGCTCTGCCTGGCCCTCCACCTGGCGCAGGCTGGCCAGGCCGAAGTCGGCCATCTTGAGCGCCGTGCGATTGGCGCTGACCTTGAGCGCCTCGCGGGCGGCCAGCTCGAAGTAGCGGGCGCCGCGGGCGTAATGGCCACTGCGCCGCAGGTGGGTGGCGAAATCGCCGGGATGGCGGCTGATCCACACCGGGAAGCGCTCCTCGATCAGCCCCACCACCTGTCGATGCAGGGCCACGCGCACGTCGCGGGGGCAGGACAGGTAGGCGGCTTCCTGCAGCAGCTGGTGGGTGAACTGATACTCGCGACCCTCCTCGGCATCCTCCACCGGCTCGATGATCTCCAGCCGCGTCATCTGCTCAAGCGCCGACGTCAGCCGCGGCAGCTCCCAGCCGCTGCACTCGGCGAGGAAATCCAGCCGGAAGCGGCGCCCCAGCACCGCGGCCACGTGGGCGACTTCGCGGTCGCCGTCGAGTTGGTCGATGCGGCTGGCCAGCAGGCCGAGCAGCCCGCGCGGCAGCTCGTCCAGTTGGACGCTGCGACCCTCGCGGCGATCCATGTCGACCCGGCGGCAGATCTCCTGCAGATAAAGCGGCACACCGTCGCAGCGCTCGATGATCTGGCTGCGCAGGCGTGGGCTGAGGTGCAACCGATAGCGTCGAGCCAGTTGGGTCAGCAGCCGCGAGGACTGCATGGGATCGAGGCGCCCCAGGGTGATCTGCTGGTCCCAGTCGAGCTTGGCAGGCAGCGCTTCACGACCGTGGTGGCTGGCCACCAGCAGGAAGGGGCAGTTGATCGGCAGCCGCGCCTGGAGACCGGCCAGCACCTTGAAAGACGGCTCGTCGAGCCACTGCAGGTCGTCGATCATCAGCACCAGGGTCCGCTCGGCGGCCAGCCGGTCGATCAGCCGGTGCAGCAGGCCCACGACCAGCTCGACGGCCTCGCCGCTCTGGGCGAGCACCGCTATCTCGCGCGGTTCGCGCAAGCCCAATGCTTCCTCCAGCAGCCGCCGAGGCTCATCGTCGAGGTTCTCGGCGACGAGATCGCCCAGGGAATCGGCGTCGAGAGCATCGGCCAGATGCCAGCGCAGCAGCTGACGCGCCACCCCGTAGGGTTCCTGAACGGACAGCCGAGTGGTCGGCTGCCAGCAGATCGCGGCCTCACGGCTCTGCTCCAGCTGGCGAAAACCGACCAGCAACGCCGATTTGCCAAGCCCGGAGGGACCGCGCACCAGCACGCTCTGGCGCAGCCCGATGCCGGCCCGAGCCAGGGCGTCACGCAAGGTCCGCAGCGCCGACTCGCGGCCCACCAGGCTGGGCGGCAGGGCTTCCCGTCCGCCCTCGTTTTCCCCGAGGACCAGCGCCCGCAGGCGTACCCGGCCGTCGCTGGCCACCAGCCGCGACGACAGCCGCGGCTGCAGGTCAAGCGCCGGCGGCATGTGCTGGCTGGCATCCTGCGAAATCACCAGCTCACTGCCCTGGGCGGCGCTCATCAGGTCCAGCGCGCCTTGAGTGACCTGCCCCAGCGGATCGACCAGATGACGCTCCGGCAGGTAGACCACGCGACCGCTGTTGAGGCCGGCGGCCAGGGCGATGCGCGGCGGTTCGTCCTCGCCGCTCCAATGGCGCACGCTCTCCTCGGGCAGTACCCGGCGACAGTGCTCGTAGAGCGCCACCAGCTCGGCCAGCTGGTGGGCCGGGCCATGGGTACCGAAGCAGGCCAGCCCCAGGCCCCCGGTGGCACCCGGCAGCCAGAAGCCGCCGAGATGGTGGCACTGCTGCTCGAGCCAGCGCATCAGCTCGATCTGCAGCGACAGGCAGGCCCGCGACTCGCCGCGGGTGGAGAGATCCGCATCGAGACTCAGGCGAATCGCCATCACCGAGAGCTGGCGCTGCTCGATTTCATCCTCGCGCAGCGGCGCGCTATCCGCGGCCAGGGTCCGCGAAAAGGCCCCGCTGGGTCCGGAGACCGTATCCGGCTTGCCGTCGGACCAGTAGCGCGCCAGCTGCAGGAAGGCCGGATCGGGCTGCTGCCCCGTCAATGCCAACAGCTGCAGGTAGGCATTGTACTGCTCGTGAGCAGCCGCCAACTGACCCTGCTCGGCCAACTGACGCACCAGCCGCTCGTGAAAAGGCCCATAGCCCGAGAAGCGGCTGACCAGCGCCTGCAGCAGCGCATCGGGCAGCGGATCGTGCTGCTCGAGCACCGCCTCTGCGTAGCGGATCACTCGGTGCCGCCACTCGTTGCGAACCTGAACCAGCCAGCGCTGGAACTCGGCGCAGGCGGCCAGCTGCAGCTCCTCGACCAGGTCTCCCTGGTAGCACTCGAGGATCTCCTCCAGGGTCGACACCTCGGCCGGCGCGTCGAGCATGGACTGCAATTCGTGGAGGTCGAAGCGCCAGCGCTCGGGCAGGTGGAAGGCGATGGTCTGACGCGACACCGACAGCACCTCCTCGGCCTGCTCGCCCAGCGACTGGCGCAGGCAATGCAGGGCATGACGCAGATTAGTGCGCCCCGAGGAGAGCCCTTGGTCGGGCCACAGCAGTTCGGCCAGGGTCGCCCGGTTGACCGGCTGATCGTGGAGCAGCAGGTACACCAGCAGCGCCTTGACCTTGTCATAGCTGAAATGAGTCAGGGCGTCGTCGCCCAAGGTCAGCGAGAAGTGACCGAAGAGGGCCAGGCGGTCCTGGTCGTCATGGGTAACGGCGTCGGAAGCATCCCGCATGATTGATCGGTCCAGCTGGGCGTCGCCCCGACTTCAGGCCGGGACGCCGCTGTGAAAACGAAATGCCGTGTCCGGCATGCTGATCAGTTCGGCTTCCCGCTCGGCGAGGAAGGCGATCCGATCGTCGATAGCGCCCGAGGCGGCGTCTCTCGCCAGCATCAGGTAGTCCTCATAGTGACGCCCTTCCGACTTAACCAGACCGCGGTAGAACTTGGCAAGCTCGTCGTCAAGGTGCGGGATCAAACGCGCGAAGCGCTCGCAGCTTCGCGCCTCGATCAGGGCGCCCACGATCAGGATATCGACCAGCCTCGCCGGTTCTTCAGTGCGCACATGGCGTCGCAGTCCCTCGGCATAGCGAGAGGCCGAGATGTGCCGGTAGGCGATACCGCGCGCTTCCATCAGCTTGACCACCTGCTCGAAGTGCAGCAGCTCCTCGCGGGCCAGCTGACTCATCTTGGACAGCAGCAGCGGTTGATCCACGTAGCGGTAGAGCAGGCTCATGGCCGTGGAGGCGGCCTTCTTCTCACACTGGGCGTGATCGATCAGCAGCAGTTCGGGGTTGTCGAGCGCCTCGTCGATCCAGGCATCGGGGGTGACGCAGTACAGGAATTCGAGCAGCCCGGCAGGCAGCAGATCGTATGGGGCACAGTCGGCGGCGGTCACGGTCATCGGGTAGTCCGGTGGTTCGGGGTTCAGGAAAGGGCGACGAGTTCGAGACGACGATGCTCCGCCGCCGCCATGAGCGCCTCGGCGATGCCCGCGTGCAGGGCTGTGGCATCCAGCGGCTCGTGGGGGACGATGCCGTAGCGCGACAGGTCGCGTATGCGGTCGCGGCCGACGCGCAGCAGCTCCACCGCTCGCGACAGCGGCGGCTGCTCGGCGCGAAAGCGAATGCCGTGGCGCACCAGCTGCGCTTCCAGGGCAGTGGCATCCACCACCCTCAGAAAGCGGCCGGCCGCCTCTTCGCGCAGGGCATCCAGTTCGGCCATGCGGCATTTACGCGTCTCACCATCCAGTGCAGCCCAGTCGCGAATCTCATCGTCGACGCGCTGGCATCCCCGGCAGACGCGATCGCCCACCGTCGTCGAACACAGGCCCACACAGGGGGAAGCGATGCGCCCCGTCATCGGTCGTTCCTCTCCGTTGACATCAAGGTTTCCATGGTAACGCGCCGCCCGCGCGCTGACACCCCAACGGCACCGACGACCAAAGTTCGAGCCCCGCCATGGCCGGGCTTCTTAACATTGTCGACAGTTTCTCCTAGAATAGCGTCACCGTTGACCGTGCTAGTTCACGTCGTGCCGACGCCCGCGCTGCGGTACCACCATCGTGGCGCAGCGCGCTCGGCCACCACCAACCAATGAGGGCCACCACGTGCTTGAAGCCTATCGCCAACATGTCGAGGAGCGTGCCCAGGCGGGCGTTCCGCCGAAGCCGCTGAACGCCGAGCAGACGGCTGCCCTGGTCGAGCTGCTGAAGACGCCGCCCGCCGGCGAGGAAGAGGCCATCCTCGACCTGCTGACCAATCGCGTGCCGCCGGGTGTCGACGAAGCCGCCTACGTCAAGGCCGGCTTCCTGACCGCCATCGCCAAGGGTGAGGCCGAGTCGCCGCTGATCGACAAGGTCCATGCCGTCAAGCTGCTGGGCACCATGCAGGGCGGCTACAACATCGTCTCGCTGGTCGAACTGCTGGACGATGAGGCGCTGGCCAGCGAAGTGGGCGAACAGCTCAAGCACACCCTGCTGATGTTCGACGCCTTCCACGACGTGGAAGAGCGTGCCAAGGCCGGCAACACCGTGGCCAAGGACGTCATCCAGTCCTGGGCCGAGGCCGAATGGTTCCTGTCCAAGCCGGCGATGGCCGACAAGATCACCCTGACCGTGTTCAAGGTGCCCGGCGAGACCAACACCGATGACCTCTCCCCGGCCCCGGATGCCTGGTCGCGCCCGGACATCCCGCTGCATGCCAACGCCATGCTCAAGAACCCGCGCGACGGCATCGAGCCGGAAGAGCCGGGCGTCACCGGTCCGCTCAAGCAGATCGAAGACGTCAAGGCCAAGGGCCATCCTGTCGTCTACGTCGGCGACGTGGTCGGCACCGGCTCCTCGCGCAAGTCCGCCACCAACTCCGTGCTGTGGTTCTTCGGCGACGACATCCCCAACGTGCCGAACAAGCGCGCCGGCGGCTTCTGCTTCGGCGGCAAGATCGCCCCGATCTTCTTCAACACCATGGAAGACTCCGGCGCCCTGCCGGTCGAGATGGACGTCGAGAAGCTCGAGATGGGCGACGTCATCGACGTCTACCCGTACGAAGGCAAGGTCTGCAAGCACGGCACCGACGAGGTGCTGACCACCTTCGAACTCAAGACCCAGCTGCTGCTTGACGAAGCCCGTGCCGGCGGCCGCATCCCGCTGATCATTGGCCGCGGCCTGACCGCCAAGGCCCGTGAATCCCTGGGTCTGGCCCCGTCCGACGTGTTCCGCCTGCCCGAGCAGCCCGCCGACACCGGCAAGGGTTTCACCCTGGCCCAGAAAATGGTCGGCAAGGCCTGCGGCATGGACGGCGTGCGCCCGGGCATGTACTGCGAGCCCAAGATGACCACCGTGGGCTCCCAGGATACCACCGGTCCGATGACCCGCGACGAGCTCAAGGATCTGGCCTGCCTGGGCTTCCAGGCCGACCTGGTGATGCAGTCGTTCTGCCACACCAGCGCCTATCCGAAGCCGGTCGACGTGGAGACTCACCACACCCTGCCCGACTTCATCATGAACCGCGGCGGCGTCTCGCTGCGCCCCGGCGACGGCATCATCCACAGCTGGCTGAACCGCATGCTGCTGCCCGACACCGTGGGCACCGGCGGCGACTCCCACACCCGCTTCCCGATGGGCATCTCCTTCCCGGCGGGCTCCGGCCTGGTGGCCTTCGCCGCCGCCACCGGCGTGATGCCGCTGGACATGCCGGAATCGGTGCTGGTGCGCTTCAAGGGCCAGCGTCAGCCTGGCGTCACCCTGCGTGACCTGGTCCACGCCATCCCCTACTACGCCATCCAGCAGGGCCTGCTGACCGTCGAGAAGTCCGGCAAGAAGAATGCCTTCTCCGGCCGCGTGCTGGAGATCGAGGGCCTCGAGGACCTCACCGTCGAGCAGGCCTTCGAGCTCTCCGACGCCTCCGCCGAGCGCTCCGCCGCCGGCTGTACCATCACCCTGGGCGAGGACTCGGTCGCCGAGTACCTGAAGTCCAATATCACCCTGCTCAAGTGGATGATCGCCAACGGCTACGGCGACAGGCGCACCATCGAGCGCCGCATCCAGGGCATGGAAGAGTGGCTCGAGAACCCGAGCCTGATGCGCGCCGACAAGGACGCCGAGTACGCCGAAGTCATCGAGATCGACCTCGACCAGCTGGCCGAGCCGGTGCTGTGCGCCCCGAACGATCCGGACGACGCCCGCCTGCTCTCCGAGGTGGCCGGCCAGTCCATCGACGAGGTGTTCATCGGCTCGTGCATGACCAACATCGGCCACTTCCGCGCCGCCGGCAAGCTGCTCGAGAAGCAGCCCGCGGGCAGCCTGAAGACCAAGCTGTGGCTGGCGCCGCCGACCAAGATGGACCAGCACCAGCTGACCGAGGAAGGCTACTACGGTATCTACGGCCGTGCCGGCGCACGCATGGAAATGCCCGGCTGCTCACTGTGCATGGGCAACCAGGCACGCGTCGCCGCCAAGAGCACCGTGGTCTCCACCTCCACGCGCAACTTCCCCAACCGCCTGGGCGACGGCGCCGACGTCTTCCTGGCGTCCGCGGAACTTGCCGCCGTGGCCGCGGTGGAAGGCCGTCTGCCGAGCGTCGACGAGTACCGTCGCTACATGGGCGAGTTCGACGCCATGGCCGGCGAGATCTATCGTTACATGAACTTCCACGAGATCGAGGAGTTCCAGAAAGCCGCCTCGAACGTGATCCCGGTGGCTCAGGAAGCCTGACCACCGCCATCGTCACCGATGCTCGCAACATCGTAGGCCCGCCGCCCGGCGGGCCGTCGACGACCGAAGCGCCCCGCCTTGGCGGGGCGCTTTTTTTGTTCGCGGGCTGGTTGGCAGAACCTGCGACCATGGCCGACTTTATTCACCACGCCTCGGCCTGGCATGATCGAAGAGATTCCCTCTTCGTTCCCTAGCAAGGACCCCGACATGACTTCCTTCGTCACCCCCGATCTCTGCGATGCCTACCCCGAGGTAGCCGTGCTCGAGCCACTGTTCGTCAACTTCGGCGGTCTGGAGGCCTTCTTCGGCCCGGTGCGCACCGTCAAGTGCTTCGAGGACAATTCCCTGGTTCGCCAGGCCGTCAACGAGCCAGGAGACGGCGCCGTGCTGGTGGTCGACGGCGGCGGCTCCACCCGCTGCGCCATGCTCGGCGATCGACTGGCCGAACAGGCCGCCGGCAACGGCTGGGCCGGCATCCTGATGTACGGTTGCGTGCGCGACGTCGATGAGCTGGCCGAGACCGAGCTCGGCATCCAGGCCCTGGCCGCCCATCCGCGCAAGAGCGAGAAACACGGCGAAGGCCAGCGGGACATTCCGGTCAGCTTCGCCAGCGTGACTCTCTCGCCGGGACAGTGGCTGTACGCCGACAACAACGGCATCCTGGTGGCCGACGAGCGCCTGAACCTGGACTGAGCCCGCCTCGACGGCAACTTGCCGGGCCGGCCGCGACGATGTCAGGCTTGGCACATGACTCCGGCCCCAAGGCGCTCATGCTGTCCCTGACCACGCTCGGTGGCGACGTGCTGCGCAGCCTGCGTGATCACCTGCGCCCGCTCGTCGCCTACCATCTGTTCTTCACCCTGCTGGCCTCGAGCCTGCTGCTGCCGGCGGCGGGCTGGGCCCTCGCCCACCTGCTCGGCCACTTCGGCCGTCCACTACTCTCCCCGGCGGCGCTGCTCGAGATCCTGCTGACGCCGGGCGGCCAGGCCTGGCTGCTGGCCGCCCTGGGCGTCATCTTCCTGCTGCTCTACCTGCAGCAGGCCGGCATGACCCTCGTCGCGGTGCGCCCGCGGGACCACCATGTCCGACTGGCCTTCGAGGCCCTCTGGGGCTGCTTGAGGCGGCTGCCGGCGCTGTCCGGCCTGGTGGTCCTGCAGGTCGGCAGCCAGCTGCTGCTGGCGCTGCCGCTGGTGCTGACCCTGGTGGGGCTGCACGACCTGATCCTCGGCCACCTGGACGCCTACTACGTCCAGCAGGTGCGTCCACCGGCGTTCTGGGGCTTCCTGGCCGCCGCCCTGCCCTTGACGCTGCTCTGGGCGGCGGCCGCCGCTACCCTCTACACCCGCTGGCACCTGGCCCTGCCGGTGCTGATCCTCGAGGAGGCATCGCCCCGTCGCGCCCTGGCCCGCAGCCTCGCACTGACCCGCGGTCGCGGGCACGGCATCGCCCTGTCGATCCTGGTGCTGTTGGCGGCGATCCTGGCCCTGCCGCTGGCCGCGAGCATGGCCTTCGACGCCCTCTTCACGCCCCTGATCGAGAAACTGCCCGACCATCAGGCAGTGCTGGTCCCCGCCATGCTCGGCTATGTGGGGCTCTACGTGCTGGTCACGCTGGCCATCACCTTCCTGGGCATCGCGGCCAACGCCCTGATGGGCGCCTGCCTCTACCTGCGCCTGGCCCATCGTGAGCCGAGGCCGCCGGCGCCGCCTCCCGGCACCCACTCGGGCCGGCTGGCCTGGGCCGTGGAACTCGCGGTGGTGCTGTTCGCGATCGGCCAGGCCTGGCTGATCGTCAATCGCTTCGAGCTGCGCGAGGAGGTGGCGATCATCGCCCACCGCGGCAGCTCGCTGAAGGCGCCGGAGAACACCCTGGCGGCCATCGACCAGGCTATCGTCGACGGTGCCGACCTCATCGAGGTCGACGCCCGCCTGACCGCCGACCGCCAGGTGGTGCTTCATCACGACAGCAGCCTGGCCCGGCTCGCCGGCGACCCGCGACGCATCGCCGATATCGATCGTGCCAGCCTTGCCGCCGTGGACGTGGGCAGCTGGTTCGGCGATCCCTTCGTGGGCACGCGGATTTCCGGGCTTGACGAGGCGCTGGTGCGAACACGTGGCCGCGCCGGCCTGATGATCGAACTCAAGCCGACGACGGGCAACGGTGACCTCCTGGTGCGACGGGTGCTCGACGCCCTGGCCGAGGAGCGCCTGGCCAGGCTGGCCTGTCGCGAGCGCGCCACCGACGGCATCCGGCGAGCCGCCTGCGGCGAGCCCGACGTGCTGGCGCGAGTGGCCCTGGCGACCCAGGCCTACCCGCTGCTCGCGGAGATCGAGCGCCAGGCGCCCCGGGCCCGCACCATCCTGCTGGCCCAGCTGGTGATGCGCGGCACCCTGCCGCGACGCGGCTTCGATGCCCTGGCCCTGCGCCACAACCGGATCGACGCCGACGAGGTACGCCGCGCTCACCACTATGGCTACCGGCTGCATGCCTGGACCATCAATGATCCGGCGCGCATGTCACGGCTCATCGACCTCGGCGTGGACGGCATCATCACCGACCGCCCCGACCGACTGGCGGCACTGATCGCCGAACGCCACCGCCTCGGCGATGGTGCCCTGATGCTGGTCAAGCTGCGCAACTGGCTGCGCGAATGACGGTCGTCAGTCGCCGGTCGCGACGCCGCCGCCCCGCGGGTCGCTGGCCCCGGCCAGGCCGTCCCCGTCGCGCCGCAGGACCTGCAGGCCGCTGGCCAGCTCGCCGACCTCGACCTCATGCCCCCGCTCGGCGAGGGCCGCGTGCACCGCCTGGGGATAGCCCTCCGCCTCGAGGCGGATGCCCCCGTCGCGGATGACCGCGTGCGGCAGGCCGATGGCCGCCGCCGGCTCGAGCTCCCAGGCCAGCAGGGCCACCAGCGTCGTGGTGAGATACGGGACGATGTCGGCACCACCGGCCGCTCCCAGGCTCGCCACCAGGTCGCCGCTCTCCCGATCGAAGACCAGGGTCGGACTCATGCTCGAGCGCGGCCGCTTGCCGGCGGCGGCCCGGTTGGCGAAGGGCGTGCCCTGGTCGTTCGACGGCCGCAGGGAGAAATCGGCCAAGGCGCTGTTGAGCAGGTAGCCGCCGGGCTTGCCGGTGCCTCCGTCGGCCAGCAGGCGGGCGCCGAAAGCCTGGCCGATCGAGGTGGTCATGGACACGGCCCGGCCCTCGCCGTCGATGACGCTGAGATGGCTGGTGCCAGGCTCCGGCTGGCCGGGGGGCATGGCCCAGGCGCTCGACGTCGTGACCGGATTGCCGGCCCTGGCCCGGTCGTCGTCCAGCCGCTGCTCGCCGATGAGGTCGGCGCGTGCGGCCAGGTAGTCGTCGGCCACTAGCGTCGACCACTCGCCCCCCGGCGGATCGACGAACGCCGGATCGGCGACGTAGCGGTCGCGATCGGCACGCGCCAGCCGCGTGGCCTCGACGAGGCGATGAAGCCAGGCCACCGTGGGCCGCTCGTCGTCCAGCGGCGCTTCCAGCGGGGGCAGGTGGTCGAGGGTGCCGAGGATCTGCATGATGGACAGGTGGCCGGAGGCCGGCGGGGGGAAGCCGCAGACGCGCCAGCGTCGCCAGGGGGCGCAGAGCGGCTCGCGCTGTTCGGCGACATAGGTGGCGAGGTCCTCGAGGGCCAGCGCGCCCGGCAGGTCGGGATGCCCCTGGACCCGGGCCACCAGGTCCTCGGCGACGGCGCCGGTGTGCAGCGCCGAACTGCCCTGCTCGGCGACTCGCTCGAGGATCGCCGCCAGGGCAGGATTGGTCAGGGTCTGCCCCGCGGCCAGGGGCTCGCCCCCCTCCGTGTAATACAGCGCGGCCGCCGCGCCGTCGTCGGCAAGCTCGGGGACCGCCGACAGCGCCCGGTGCAGAGGCTGGCTCACCGGGACACCCTGCCGGGCCAGCGTGATGGCCGGCGCGATGAGACTCGCCCAGTCCAGGCTGCCATGGGCGTCGTGGGCCGCCGCCAGCATCCGCAACATGCCCGGCACGCCGACGGCACGACCGCTGGAGGCGGCCACCGCAAAAGCCAGCGGTTCGCCCTCGCCGTCCATGAACAGCGTCTCCTCCACCTCCGAGGGCGCCTTCTCACGGCCGTCGAAGGCCCGCACTCGCTCCCCGTCGTAGAGCATCAGAAAGCCACCGCCGCCAAGACCGGAGGACTGCGGCGCCACCAGGGACAGCACCAGCTGCGCGGCGACGGCGGCATCGATGGCCGCCCCGCCGGCCGCGAGGACCTGACGGCCGGCGTCGGAGGCCAGGGGATGCGGCGTGGCAATGGCGAAGGATTCGCCGACCATCGCCGAGGGCGCTTCTTCCTCGGCGGCCTGGCCGGAGAGCGCGTCGGGGCGCTGGTACTGGAACGAGGACTCGGCCCCGCCCGGTGACGACAGCAACACCATTAGGGCTCCCAAGGCCGCCTGCCCCAGGCGTCGGCTGACTGTCGGGGGACATCTCTCCATGGCCTTGGCTCCCGTGACCAAGGCGATCACCTCACCAGCATAGGCGATATCGGTTCAACGCCGACATCGCCAGGCGGCCAACAGCCCGAGCAGCGCCATGCCCAGCAGGCCGGCGGCACCCCAGCCGAGGACGTCGACCAGGCGCAGGAAGGCACCGGGCGCCGGGCGCGGGCGGGCCGCCATGCCATTGGCGACCAGCTGAGCACCACCGTAGAGCGCACAGGCCAGCAGGGCCAGCGGCCAGGCCCCTCGCAGCCGGGCCAGGCCCCGCGTCAGTGCCCAGGGGGGCGACGGCGACGCGGCGGCACGACGTCCGGCGGCTTCGCGACGCGGCGTGGCGCTACCGCGGCGGGGCTTGGCACGGTCGCCGCGGCGAGCCGAAGCCGGACGCCGACGCGGCAGACGGCCAGAGACCCAGCGGCCGCTCTGCCAAAGCCCCCAGCCGAGGGTGAAGCAAACCGCCAGGGCCAGACCGCCCATTACCAGGAAATACGCCATGGGGCGGCTCCTCGAGAAAAGATCAGCCGCCCATGATGCCAAAAGCGGAGGCGCCTGTCGGCGCCATCGCCGATGCACCGGAGCGGATCTGAAGATCGCTACCACGAAGAGTACCCTCAGCGGATCAGCGCCACCCAGCAGGGTTTCGTGGGAGCGCACGGTTCGGCGCTCCGAATCCTCTGCGCGAATGGTGGGCAAGCCCCCGGGCTCTGCCAGAATCTTTTGCGCTCTGAAGATCGCTACTACAGGGCTCAGGGCTCAGGGCTCAGGGCTCAGGGCTCAGGGCTCAGGGCTCAGGGCTCAGGGCTCAGGGCTCAGGGCTCAGGGCACCACGATCACCGGAATCGTCACCCGCGACAGCCAGTCGGGCACCTCGTCCATCAGCGCACGCAGATCGTCGCGGCGCACCATCAGGGCACCGCTACGGCACATCGACAGGCGTCGCACCAGGCAAGCCGCGTCCTCTCGGGGCAGCATCTCAATGCCTGCGAACAGGGCCGACAGCGGCTCGGGCACCGACGTGGATTCACCGTCGGCGTCCCTCGCCATCATCCTCAGCGGCCCCGTCGATAGCGCTCCCTGCGCTTCGTCCCAGATCACCACCGGACAGGGCGCGGCGAGGATCAGTCCCCGACCGGCGCGCTCTTGCCATCCCCCGGTGCGGCCGGCCTTGCCCAGCAACAGCAGGTCACCGGGCAACGTCAGCGACAGCGTCTCCTCGACCACTCGACCGCGACGCACGCACAGCGAGTGGCGCACGCCGCGTCCGGCCACGGCCAGATCCAGCGCGCGTCGCAGCTGCTCTCCCTGGCGTGCCAGCCCGGCCTCGAGCCCCGCCACGCTGAGCCGGCGAACGCGTCCGGAGCAGCCGCCGACCTCGCGGGCGAAGGGAAACGCTGCGCTGAGCAGCAGGTCCTTGTCTTCGACGTAGAGCGCCAGCAGCTCTCGGCCCTGTTGTTCGGCGACTTGTACCGCGGCGCTCAGCGCCACCAGGCCGAGACGCGATGCGTCGAGCAGCGCCAGCACCCGTGTCGCGCCCAGAGGCACCGGCCCACCGCTCTCGGGACCCGACGGAGGTCGCATCCCCGAACGCTCCCTATGGCGCGCCATCGTCGTCCTCCGGATCGTGTTTCGCCTCGTCAGGCGTCGGCGGATTCGATAGCTGGCGCAACGCCTCACGAAAAACGGCCAGGCGCTCGCCCACGCGCGCCTCGAGGTCGATGTCTGCCTGAGAGGCGGTCAGCAACGCCAGGGCCTCGTCCACGTGCCGAATGGCGAACAGCCGGAACCGGCCCGACGTCATCGACTCGCGGACCTCGGCGGAGAGCATGAGGTGTTCGACGTTGGCGGCAGGCAGGATCACCGCCTGGCCGTCGAGCTCGCCGCACGCCCGGCACACCGCGAAGTAGCCCTCGATCTTCTCGTTGACGCCGCCCACCGCCTGGACCTCCCCGTGCTGATTGATCGAGCCGGTCACCGCAAACCGCTGGTCGAGCGGCACTCGGGCGATGGCCGAGACCAGCGCGCAGGCCTCGGCCACCGAGGCGCTGTCGCCCTCGACGCCGCCGTAGGACTGCTCGAAGGCCAGGCTGGCGGATAGCGACAGCGGCGCATCCCCGGCGTAGCGATTGGCCAGGTAGCGCGACAGGATCATCACCGCCTTGGCGTGAATCGGCCCACCGAGCTTGGCCTCGCGTTCGATATCCACCACATGGCCATTGCCGGGACGCGCGGTGGCGGTGATGCGGATCGGCTGGCCGAAGCCATGATCGGTCAGCCGCATCACGGTGAGGCCGTTGACCTGGCCCACCCGCTGCCCGCTGATGTCGATCATCAGGGTGCCGCGGGTAATCAGCTCGTGGCTACGCTCACGAATGCGATCGGCCCGCCGCCGCTGCTCGACCACGGTGCGCTCTACGGCGTCGCGGCCGATCACCGTTTGACCAGCCACCTCGGCCCAGTGGTCGGCCTCCACCAGCAGGTCTTGCAGGTCACGATGGCGGGCGGTGAGCCGCTGCTGGTCGTCGGCCAGCCGGCTGGCTCGCTCGATCACCGCGGCCACGCCGTCCGGGTCCAGCGGGCGCAGTCCGGACTCCGCCACGAAGCCCGCCACCATGCGCGCATAGAGGCCGAGCCTGTCAGGATCGCGGGCGAAGTCATCGTCCATGTCCGCCTGCACCTTGAACAGCTCAAGGAAATCCGGGTCATGCTCGCAGAGCAGGTAGTAGAGCAGCCGGTCGCCGAGCAGCACCACCTTGACGTCCAGCGGCACCGGCTCAGGTTCCAGGCTCAAGGTGCTGATCAGGCCGTATGCCTGCTCGAGCGACTCGGTGCGGATGCACCCGGTCGACAGCGCCCGCTTGAGCGTGTCCCAGGCACCAGGCTGGGTCAGCAGCTCGCGCACGTCGAGCACCAGATAGCCGCCATTGGCCCGATGCAGGGCCCCGGCCCGGATCAGCGTGAAATCGGTCAGCAGGGTCCCGTCGTGAACCTGGTGCTCGATGCGTCCCACCAGATGCTGGTGGCTGGGCAGGTCAAGATAGACGACCGGCGCCCCCTCGGCGTCGCCATTGTCGACCAGCAGGTTGAGGCGAAAGCGGCTGAACAATGCCTCGGGAGAGATATCGGGCTCATCGGCGCGGAAGGACTCGACGTTGTCGAGCAGCGCCTGGCGGATGGCACTCAGATGCGCCATCACACCGGCGTGGTCGGCGTAGCGCTCCTCCAGCTCGTCCAGCGGCGCATCGATGGCCGTCTTCAGTAACTCCTCGTTGAGGGCATTGACCTGCTCGCGAAGGGTATTGGCCAGGCGAGGCAAGCGGCGGATCGCCTGGGCGAGCTTGCGCTGCAAGATCTCGACGCTACGTTCGATGCGCTCGCGTTCGGCCTGCTCCAGTGCCTGATAGGCATCGGGCGACAGCATCTCGCCTTCGCGATCGGCCGGCGCGAAGGTGAAACCACCGGGTGTGGAGAGCAGCAGGATGTCGTGTTCACGGGCCTCGCGACGCACCGCTTCGACGGCATCGCGCTGGCGTTCGGCCATGGCTTGCTGCAGCTCATGGAGCCGGTTCTGGTACTCGTCGCTTTCGAATACCGACGGAATGGCGCTCGCGAGTTCCTCGACCAGTCGCTCGATGTCGCCGCGCAGCTGCCGGCCGAGCCCGGGAGGCAAGCGCAGCAGCGCGGGAACGGCAGGATCATCGAAATCATGGCGATAGCAGAGATCGGGGGGCGGCGGCGCCGCCGCCCGTTCGGCTAGAAAGCGGGTGACCAATCCGCGCAGCCCGTGCCCGGGCGAACCCAAAACGTACAGATTGAAGCCCTCATGGCGGATCGCCGTTCCTAGCAGCAGTGCCTCTCGAGCACGCACCTGGCCGTCGAGCAAGTCCAGCGGCTCGAGTTCGCTGGTCGAGGCGAAATCGAAATGCTCGCTCGGGCAGCGCCGAAACACCGCCTCTACCGCCAGGGGCTCCACCATCATGCGTCTCCGTGCCGACGCCTTCAGTATGGCGGATCCTGGCCCGGGGCCCCTGACGTGGGTCAGTAAAGAACGCCGTGGCTCACGGAATGGATGATGTCGTTGGTGATGTCCATCAGCACGGCGTCGGCTCCGACCCGGTGCCATTCGTAGCCGTCATAGTGCGGCAGGTCACGGCGGATGCCGTCGTCCAGGCGCTTGCCGATGCCGGGCGGCATTGGCTTGCCGCGAGCCAGGTTCTGACGGACGCCGGGCAACGAAGTCGAAGTGTACGCATGCGGGCATCCGCCCTTGCCTGAGTGATGCCCGCAGTCTAGCCACTCATCCGGAGACGAGCGTGGCAGCGACGTGCAGAAACGACGACACCCGGGCCATGGCCCGGGTGTCGTGGGGTGCCGCATGCCGCTCGGGGACGATCAGCCCAGCGTCTCGCCGGCCAGCATGAACCAGGTCTCGAGAACCGCGTCCGGGTTCAGGGACACCGAGTCGATACCCTGCTCCATCAGCCACTTGGCCAGGTCCGGGTGGTCCGACGGCCCCTGGCCGCAGATGCCCACGTACTTGCCCTGGGCCTTGCAGGCCTGGATGGCCATGGACAGCAGCTTCTTGACCGCCGGGTTGCGCTCCTCGAAGAGGCCGGCGACGATGCCGGAGTCCCGATCGAGGCCCAGGGTCAGCTGGGTCAAGTCGTTGGAGCCGATGGAGAAGCCGTCGAAGTACTCGAGGAACTCGTCGGCCAGCAGGGCGTTGGCAGGCAGCTCGCACATCATGATGACCTTGAGGCCATTCTCACCGCGCTTGAGACCGTTGGCGGCCAGCAGGTCGATCACGCCGCTGGCTTCTTCGGTGGTACGCACGAAGGGCACCATGATCTCGACGTTGTCGAGGCCCATCTCCTCGCGCACCCGCTTGATCGCGCGGCATTCCAGCTCGAAGCAGGCCTGGAAGTCCGGGGACAGGTAGCGCGAGGCACCGCGGAAGCCCAGCATCGGGTTCTCTTCGCCCGGCTCGTAGAGCTTGCCGCCGATCAGGTTCTCGTACTCGTTGGACTTGAAGTCCGACAGCCGCACGATGACCCGCTGCGGGTAGAAGGACGCCGCCAGGGTGGAGACCCCCTCGACCAGCTTGTCGACGTAGAAGCTGACCGGATCGTCGTAGCCCGCGGTGCGCACGTCGATGGTCTGCTGCAGGTCGGTCGGCAGGGTCGCGTAGTCGAGCAGCGCCTTGGGGTGCACGCCGATCATGCGATTGATGATGAACTCGAGGCGCGCCAGGCCGACACCGGCGTTGGGCAGGCCGGCGAAGCTGAAGGCGCGGTCCGGATTGCCGACGTTCATCATGATCTTGAAGGGAATCTCAGGCATGGCGTCGACGCTGGTGACGTTGCGATCGAACTCCAGCAGGCCATCGTAGACGTGGCCGGTATCGCCCTCGGCGCAGGACACCGTGACGTCGCGACCGTCGACCAGCGCCTCGGTGGCATCACCACAGCCCACTACCGCCGGGATGCCCAGCTCGCGGGCGATGATCGCCGCGTGGCAGGTGCGCCCGCCGCGATTGGTGACGATCGCCGAGGCGCGCTTCATCACCGGCTCCCAGTCGGGGTCGGTCATGTCGGTGACCAGCACGTCACCGGCATGGATCTTGTCCATGTCGTCGGGTCTCGCCACGACCTTGACCGTGCCGCGGCCGATACGCTGGCCGATGGCCCGACCGGTCACCAGGGTGCGGCCCTTCTCCTTGAGCTGGAAGCGCTCGAGCTTGCCGCCTTCCTGCTGCGAGACCACGGTCTCGGGGCGCGCCTGGACGATGTAGAGCTCGCCGTCGTCGCCGTCGAGCGCCCACTCGATGTCCATGGGGCGCTGGTAGTGCTGCTCGATGATCACCGCCTGACGGGCCAGCGCCATGACCTGTTCGTCGTTGATGCTGAAGCGGGCACGATCGGCCAGCGGCACGTCGACGGTCTCGACCGACTTGCCGGCACTGGCGTCGGCGGTGTAGACCATCTTGATCAGCTTGGAGCCCAGGTTGCGGCGCAGTACCGCCGGGCGGCCGGCCGCCAGGGTCGGCTTGTGCACGTAGAACTCATCGGGGTTTACCGCGCCCTGCACGACGGTCTCGCCCAGCCCCCAGGAGGCGGTGACGAAGACCGCATCGCGGTAGCCGGACTCGGTGTCCAGGGTGAACATCACGCCGGAGGCGCCGGTCTCGGAGCGCACCATCTTCTGGATGCCGGCGGACAGCGCCACGTTCTCGTGGGCGTAGCCGCGGTGCACCCGGTAGGAGATCGCGCGGTCGTTGAACAGCGAGGCGAACACCTCGTGCACGGCGCGCTTGATGTTGTCGAAGCCTTCGATGTTGAGGAAGGTCTCCTGCTGGCCGGCAAAGGAAGCATCCGGCAGGTCCTCGGCGGTGGCCGAACTGCGTACCGCCACCTTGAGGTTGGGATGCTTGGCCTGCAGCTGCTCGTAGCTCTCGCGCAGGGCGGCCTCGAAGCTCGGGGGCAGCGGCGTGTCGATCACCCACTGGCGAATCTGGGCGCCGACGCGGGCGAGCTCGGTGACGTCATCAACATCCAGGGTCGACAGTGCCTGGTTGATGCGCTCATTGAGGCCTTCGTGGGACAGGAACTCGCGATAGGCGTGGGCGGTAGTGGCGAAGCCGCCGGGCACGGTGACGCCGGCCCCGGCCAGGTTGGAGATCATCTCGCCAAGAGAGGCGTTCTTGCCCCCCACCCGCTCGACATCGTTCATGCCAAGATGATCGAACCACAAAATGTAATCGTCCACGAGACCCCCTTAGGTATTGGATATCGGCACCAAACAATGCATGACGCACACGGTCATGACGGGATGGTGGCGACTCTACCAGCGGCTCGCCATATTCGCCATTGGTCTAACATCGAAGTCATTGGAGGTTTTTTACAACAAAACGTCCTGCACGCCGATTCCTGTAGTCGGCGCCTTGTCTCGCCCATCGCCAGGCTTGACAATAAGGCCACTCCAACCCAGCCCGAGCACCCCCATGACGCGTACCGCCTTCTTCATCTCCGACGGCACCGGCATCACCGCCGAGAGCCTGGGCCGCAGCCTGCTGGCCCAGTTCGAGAACGTCGATATCCGCATGCTCACCAAGCCCTATATCGACAGTGTCGACAAGGCCCGGCGGCTGGTCGAGATCATCCAGGCTGCGGCGGTGAAGGACGGCGAGACACCGATCATCATCGACACCATCGTCGACCAGGACGTGCGTAACGTGATCCGCAACGCACCGGGCTTTCAGGTCGACATCTTCTCCACCTTCCTCGAACCGCTGGAGCAGGAGCTGGCCACCCATTCCTCCTACAGCGTGGGTCGCACTCACTCCATCGGCAGCGACGACGTCTACATGGACCGCATCCATTCCGTGCACTTCGCGCTGGATAACGACGATGGGGCCCGCACCCACCAGTACGATCAGGCCGACATCATCCTGGTCGGCGTATCGCGCTGCGGCAAGACACCGACCTCGCTCTACCTGGCCCTGCAGTTCGGCATTCGCGCCGCCAACTACCCCTTTACCGAGGACGACCTGGACGACAACGGCAGTCTCAAGCTGCCCCGCGACCTGGCCCGTCATCGCCACAAGCTGTTCGGGCTGACCATCGATCCGCGACGGCTGGCGGCGATTCGCCACGAGCGCCGTCCCAACAGCCGCTACAGCTCCATGGACCAGTGCGTCCAGGAAGTCGAGCAGGCCGAGGCCCTCTACCGCCGCCTGCACATCCCCTTCATCGACACCACACGCTTCTCCGTGGAAGAGATCTCCACGCGGATGATCGCCGAGACCGGCATCCATCGTCGCTTCTCGCCACGCTGAGCCGCCGCGGACATCGTTGATGAATGAGACAAAGTTTCATTCACGCCTACCAGCGAGATCGATTATCCTTTCGTTGACACCAGCCAACCAACATCAACAAAGGATGCCGAGATGCCGATTCCGCTCGCCATGCGCCCGCTGCGCCATGCCATCGCCGCCACCGCCCTGCTGCCGCTGGGCGCCGTCGCCGCCGACGACGTCACGCCCGAAGAGGTGGTGGGCCACTATGCCGACCTGGCCCATGCCACCTTTGAGGATGCACTGACCGCCGCACGGACACTCGATGCGCGCATCGACGACCTGCTCGCGGCGCCCGGCGACGAAACCCTGGCCGCCGCCCGCCAGGCCTGGCTCAAGGCGCGGGTGCCCTATCAGCAGAGCGAGGTGTTCCGTTTCGGCAATCCGGTGGTCGACGACTGGGAAGGCCAGCTCAATGCCTGGCCCCTCGACGAGGGGCTGATCGACTATGTTGCCTCGAACGACTACCAGCACGAGCTGGGCAACGCCGGGGCCACCGCCAACCTGGTCGCCAACACCTCGATCCAGATCGGCGGCGAGACCCTCGACGTCAGCGAGCTCAGTCCCGAACTGCTCGCCGACCTCAACGAGATCGGCGGCTCCGAGGCCAACGTGGCCACCGGCTATCACGCCATCGA
Organism: Halomonas sp. B23F22_20; assembly: GCF_043496985.1. NCBI lineage: Bacteria > Pseudomonadati > Pseudomonadota > Gammaproteobacteria > Oceanospirillales > Halomonadaceae > Halomonas > Halomonas sp. B23F22_20. The sequence continues at coordinate 102,253 of NZ_JBIEKH010000016.1, read as the reverse complement.
ATTCCTGCTATGGGGCCAGGATCGCCACGGCTTCGAAGCCGGCAACGGCGAGCGCCCCGCCAGCGACTACCTGACCGGCGAGGATTGCACCCACGGCCATTGCGATCGCCGCGGCGCCTACCTCGACGCCGTCTCTGATCTGCTGGTCTCGGACCTGGAGTGGATGGTCGCCCAGTGGACACCGAACGAGGATGACAACTACCGCCAGGCGCTGCTCGCCGAGCCCGCCGACGAGGGCCTGCGGCGCATGCTGTTCGGCATGGGCTCGCTGTCGCTGGGCGAGCTGGCCGGCGAACGCATGAAGGTCGCCCTGGCCGCCAACTCGGTCGAGGACGAGCACGACTGCTTCAGCGACAACACCCATAATTCGCACTTCTACAACGGCCAGGGCGTGCAGAACGTCTATCTCGGCCAGTACCAGCGCCTGGACGGCAGCACGCTCGACGGCCCCTCGCTCTCCGACCTGGTCGCCTCAGAGGACGCCGAACTCGACGCCAGCCTGCGCGCCCAGCTCGAGGCCTCCATGGCCGAACTCGGCGAACTCAAGCAAGCCGCCGAGGCCGAACAGTCACCCATGGCCTTCGACATGATGATCGCCCCGGGCAACGAGGCCGGCGCCGCCCTGGTCAACGACGCCATCCTGGCGCTGGTGACCCAGACCGGTTCCATCGAACAGGCCGCCGGTCGCCTGGGCGTCACCCAACTGCAGCCGGACGACGCCGGGCACACCTTCTGAACCCGGCATCATCCATCCTGCGGCCGCCGCCGGCCTTGCCGGCGGCGGCCCCTGTCGTCAAGAACCAGGCACTTCCATGTCCCGACTCTCTCCTTCCCTCGCCGCGTTGCTCCTTGTCCTCGCCGGCCACGCCACGGCCGCAGCGCCGCCCGTGCAGGACACTCCCGACAGCGGTGGCCAGGGCTCGGTGGCACAGTTCGACCACAACGCCTACTCGCTGCCCCTCGACAACCTGTCGATGACCAAGCGGCTCGACTTCAGCGTCGGCAACAGCTTCTTTCGCAATCCCTGGGTGGAGGCCCCGGCGAGCACCGAGGCTCGGGACGGCCTCGGGCCGCTGATCAACACCAACAGCTGCCAGGGCTGCCATATCAAGGACGGTCGCGGCCATCCGCCGCGCGGCGACGAGCGCGCGGTGTCGCTGTTCCTGCGGCTGTCGCTGCCCGATGATGGCAGCGATCCCGAGACCCTGCACCGGGTCGGCGTGAGGCCGGTGCCCGGCTATGGCACCCAGCTGCAGAACGCCGCGATCACCGGCATGCAGGCCGAGGCCAGAATGCAGCTGACCTATGACGAACGCACGGTAACCCTCGACGACGGTACCGAGGTGGCGCTGCGCGTGCCCGAATACCGGATCCTCGAGCCCGCCTACGGCCCACAGCCCGATACGCTGTTGACCTCGCCGCGGGTGGCCCCGCCGATGATCGGGCTGGGCCTGCTCGAGGCCATTCCCGCCGCGCGCATCGAGGCCGCCGCCGATCCCGAGGATACCGACGGCGACGGCATCTCCGGGCGCGTCAACCGTGTCTGGGACGAGCGGCGCGGCGAGACCGCGCTCGGCCGCTTCGGCTGGAAGGCCGGACAGCCGAGCATCGAGCAGCAGAACCTGCACGCCTTCGCCGGCGACATGGGGCTGACCTCGACCCTGGTGCCCCATACCGACTGCATGCCCGAACAGGGCTGCAAGGACACGCCCGACGGCGGCACGCCCGAGGTCAGCGACGAGATCGCCGATTTCGTGACCTTCTACGCAAGCAGCCTGGCGGTGCCCCAGCGCCGCCGTCTCGACGACCCGGCGGTGCGCGCCGGCGCCGAAACCTTCAATGCGCTGGGCTGCGCCGGCTGCCATACCCCGCGCCAGCAAACCGCCGAGGACGCCGCACGCCCCGCCTTGGCCGGCCAGACCCTGTGGCCCTACACCGACCTGCTGCTCCACGACATGGGCGAGGCGCTGGCCGACGGCCGACCGGAGTTCGAGGCCAGCGGTCGCGAGTGGCGCACCCCGCCGCTGTGGGGCATCGGCCTGGCCCAGGCCGTCAACCCGCGGGCCGGCTTCCTGCACGACGGCCGCGCCCGCAGCCTGGAGGAGGCCATCCTGTGGCACGGCGGCGAGGCCGAGCCGGCTACCGACGGTTACAAGGCGCTGCCATCGACGCAGCGCGAACACCTGATCCGCTTCCTGGAGTCCCTGTGATGTCGCACCGCTCTCTGCTCAAGCGCCTCGGTCGCCTCGGCCTGGCGGCGCTGACTCTGGCTGGCACACCGCTGTACGCCGACGACTCGTCCGAGGCCCGTGCCCGCTGGCACCAGGCAATCGGCGATCGCTACACTCTGCTCGCCGAGGCCGGCACCCAGCTGGAGGCCAGCGCCCAGGCCTACTGCGACGCCCCGGGCGCCGATGCCCGCGCCCGGCTCGAGAACGACTGGCTGGATGCCTACCAGGCCTGGCAGGGGGTACGCTTCGTCGACTTCGGCCCCATCGAGCAGCAAAGCCGCGCCTGGCAGCTGCAATTCTGGCCCGACAGCAAGAACCTGGTGGGCCGCAAGGTGCAGGCGTGGCTGAACACCGACGCGCCGCCCACCATCGAGGCCATCGCCGCCGACAGCGTCGCCGTGCAGGGTTTTCCTGCCCTCGAATACCTGCTGTTCGACGAGCACATGGCAACCCCCGGGGCGCTGGCCACACCCCGGGCCTGCGGGCTGCTGCAGGCGGTCAGCGGCCATCTGGCCGACACCGGCGCCGCCCTGGTCCGAGATTGGCAGGCCTTCGGCGAGCATTATCGCGGCACCGACAGCTACACCGCCGCGACTCTGCAGGCCGCTCTGCTGACCCTCGAGGCCCTGGAGGACAAGCGCCTCGCCGAGCCGCTGGGACTGGCCGGCTCACCGGCCAACGGCTACCGAGCCGAGGCCTGGCGCAGCGGGCGCTCCGTGCGCCTGATCGAGGCCAGCCTGGCCGGCCTGCAGGACAGTTTCCTGCCCGGGCTACGCCCGCTGCTGGCCGAGGCCGGCCAGGCCGAACTCGCCGACGACTTCGCCGCGGCCCTCGACGAGGCCCGTCAGCGCGCCGCCACCATGGCCCCGGGCCTGGCCACGGCGCTGGACGATCCGGCGGCCTTCGCCGACCTCCAGGGGCTCTACGTCAAGATCGGCCAGTTGGGCTGGCTGGGCCAGCGGATCACCGGCGCCCTGGGGCTGGTACGGGGCTTCAACGCCAGCGACGGAGACTGACATGCTGGCCAGACGCGACCTGCTGAAGGCCGGCTTCGCCGGCCTCACCACACTGGGCCTGCCGGTCCTTGGCATGGCATCCGTCGGCCGCGCCGACGACTGGCTGTTCAGCGCCGTGGACGATGCCGAGGGGCACAAGGTGCTGGGCTATGTGCCGGCCACCGGCGAGCGCTTCCGCATCGCCGTCTCGGAGCGCTGCCACGGCGGCTGTCGACGCCCCGGTCACGCCCAGGCGGTACTGTTCGCCCGCCGCCCGGGGCGCTCGATGCACGTGATCGCGCCCGGCGATCGTCGGGAAATGGCCAGGATCGAGGCCGGCGCCGGCCATCACTTCTATGGCCACGGCGCGTTCTCGCCGGACGGCCGCTACCTCTACGCCACCGTCAACCGCATCGACGACGGCGCTGGCCTGATACGGGGCTTCGACGCCGAGCGCGACTATGCTCTGCACGACGAGCTCGAACTTGGCGGCATCGGCCCCCACGAACTGCGCCTGATGCCCGACGGCGAAACCCTGGCGGTGGGCCTCGGCGGCATCCGCACCCACCCCGACTACGATCGGGTCAAACTCAACCTGGACGACATGGCGCCAGCTTTGCTGATGGTGAATCGCCACAGCGGCGAGATTCACGAGCGCCACGTCCCGAGCCATCACCAGCTGAGCTGCCGCCATCTGGACGTAGGCCCCGACGGCACGGTGATCGCCGGCTACCAGTTCCAGGGGCCAGCCTGGGAGCGGCACCCGCTGCTGGCCCGCCGCGCCCCCGACGGCGGCTTCCAGGAGCTCGCCCTGCCCGACGAGCTCACCGACGAGCTGCGCCACTATACCGCCAGCATCGCCGTGGCCCGCGACGTACCGCGGGTGCTGGTCACCGCGCCAAGGGGGCACAAGGTGGTGATGCTCGACAGCCGCGACGGCCGCCTGGTGGCGAGTCACGGTATCCAGGACGCCGCCGGCGCACTGGCCGATGGCCAGGGCGGCTTCTGGGTCTCCTCCGGGCGCGGCGACTTCTATCGGGTCGCCGGCGACGGTAGCGCGCCCGAGCGCCTCGAGCACCTTGCCCTCAGTTGGGACAACCATCTCACTTGAGCGGGAAGTGAGTGGTGATATCGCGCCGAACTACCTGACCACCCCCGCCCTTCTGAGCCGGGCGATATCCTCCCGGGAGAGCCCCATCTCGGCGAGCAGGGCATCGCTGTCCTGCCCCAGTTCGGGTGGGGGCCGCTCGCTGATCGCGCACTCGCCGTCGAAGCGCAGCGGATTGGCCACTTGTGGGATCCGCCGCTCCCCTGCGCGGAGCTCCCGGTACAGGCCACGATGGCGCACCTGGGGATCGGCGAAGACGTCATTCAAGGTATTGATCGGCCCGGCGGGGATACCGCGCGCCTCGAGGTCGGCAAGCCAGGCATCGCGCCCGCGAGTCAGCAGGATTTCGGCTATCCGCGGCACCAGTATCTCACGGTGCGCAACGCGGGCGGCGTTGGTGTCGAAGGCCGGATCCTCGGCCCACGCCGGATGGCCCAGCAGTTCGGCCAGGCGTGCGAACTGGGCATCGTTGCCCACCGTCAATACCAGATGACCGTCGGCGCAGGCGAAGGCCTGGTAGGGCACGATATTGGGATGGGCGTTGCCGTGGCGTTGGGGGCTTTCCCCCGACACCAGAGCGTTGAGCGCCTGGTTGGCCAGGGTCGCGACCTGGACGTCGAGCAGCGCCACGTCGATGTGGCGCCCGGGGTGCTCCCGCCCTGCCCCGCCCTGCTGGCGTTCGTGCAGCGCCGCCAGCACGCCGATGGTGGCGTAGAGCCCGGTCATCACGTCGGTAATCGCCACCCCGGTCTTCATCGGCATGCCATCCGGCTCGCCAGTCAGGCTCATCAATCCACCCATGGCCTGGATCATGAAATCGTAGCCGGCCCGATGGGCATAGGGGCCATCCTGGCCGAAGCCGGTGATCGAGCAGCTGATCAGCCGCGGGTTCACGGCCTTGAGGCTGGCAGGATCCAGCCCATAGCGGGCCAGGCCACCGACCTTGAAGTTTTCCAGCAGCACATCGGCCCCGACCGCCAGCTCACGTACCAGGGCCTGCCCCTGCGCGGTGGCGATATCCACGGCCAGTGACTGCTTGCCACGGTTGGCGCACAGGTAGTAGGCGGCCAAGCGCTCGGCATCAGCTTCGTCGTCGAGCCATGGCGGGCCCCAGCCACGGGTGTCGTCGCCGCGCTCGGGGTGCTCGATCTTGATCACCCTGGCGCCCAGGTCGGCCAGCAGTTGCCCGGCCCAGGGCCCGGCCAGCACCCGGGACAGATCCAGCACCACCACGCCGTCCAGCGGTCCGCTCATTGCGATCTCCCTGCTCTCGAGCTGTTCCGGCGTCAAGCCATCGAGGAGGCCTGTGTTAGCCGGTGAACGCCTGGAGGCCGGTCTGCGCCCGCCCCAGGATCAGCGCATGGATGTCATGAGTACCCTCGTAGGTGTTGACCGCCTCGAGGTTCATGACGTGACGGATCACGTGGTATTCGTCGCTGATGCCGTTGCCGCCATGCATGTCGCGCGCCGTGCGCGCGATATCCAGCGCCTTGCCGCAGTTATTACGCTTGATCAGCGAGATGGTCTCGGGCACCAGCTGGCCGGCGTCGATCATCCGCCCCACCCGCAGCGCGGCCTGAAGCCCGAGCGCGATCTCGGTCTGCATGTCGGCGAGCTTCTTCTGGATCAGCTGGTTGGCGGCCAGCGGGCGGCCAAACTGCCGGCGGTCCAGCGTGTACTGCCGAGCGGCATGCCAGCAGGCCTCGGCGGCGCCCATGCTGCCCCAGGCGATGCCGAAGCGGGCGCGATTGAGGCACGAGAAAGGCCCCTTGAGGCCGGTGACGTCGGGCAGCCGTGCCTCGTCGCCGACCTGTACGTCTTCCAGCGCGATTTGGCCGGTGGTCGAGGCGCGCAGGCTGAACTTGCCTTCGATCTTGGGCGCCGAGAGCCCGGCCATGCCCTTCTCCAGCACGAAACCGCGGATCACGCCCTCCTCGTCCCGGGCCCAGACCACGAAGACATCGGCGATCGGCGCGTTGGTGATCCAGGTCTTGGTACCGTTGAGTCGCCAGCCGCCCTCGGTGCGCACGGCGCGTGTCGACATGGCACCTGGATCGGAGCCGTGATCGGGTTCGGTGAGCCCGAAGGCGCCGACCCACTCCCCACTGGCCAGCTTCGGCAGGTAGCGCGCTTTCTGCGCTTCGCTACCGAAGGCGTGGATGGGATACATCACCAGGCTGGACTGCACGCTCATGGCGCTGCGATAGCCGGAATCGACCCGCTCGACCTCGCGGGCGATCAGCCCATAGCTGACGTAATTCATGCCGGCGCAGCCGTAGCCGTCGATGGTTGCGCCCAACAGGCCGAGCTCGCCCATCTCGGTCATGATCTCGCGATCGAAGCGCTCGTGCCGATTGGCTTCCAGCACCCGGGGCAGCAGCTGCTCCTGGCAGTAGTCGTGAGCCGTCTGCTGCACCAGGCGCTCGTCGCCATCGAGCTGATCGATGAGGCGAAAGGGGTCATCCCAGGTCATGGGGGTGATCTGGCTCATGATGGACGCTCCATATAAATTTCTACATTCCAATAAAATGTAGACCTATACGTCCGCTTTGCCAACCCCCGACGCGCCCCTCGCCTCGCGCGCCAATCAGTCCTCGTCGGCCCTTGGCAGGATGGCGTTGAGCAGGATGCCCACCAGCGCCGCGAGGCCGACGCCCTGCAGGGTGAACTGACCGCCGCCAAGCTGCATGCCACCGATGCCGAACACCAGGATCAACGACACCACCACCAGGTTGCGCGGCGCGGTCAGCGGCTTGCCGGCGCGCACCAGGGTGTTCATGCCGACCACCGCGATGGAGCCGAACAGCAGCGTCATGATGCCGCCCATCACCGGCCCTGGAATGGTCTGCAGCACGGCGCCGAGCTTGCCCAGGAAGGACAGCAGCACGGCGATCACCGCGGTGACCACCATGATCCGCGGATTGAAGGCGCGGGTCAGGGTCACCGCGCCGGTGACCTCGGAATAGGTGGTGTTGGGCGGGCCGCCGAACAGCGACGCCGTGCAGGTGGCCAGGCCGTCACCCAGCAGAGTGCGGTGCAGGCCAGGCTTGTCCAGGTAGTTGCGGCGGGTCACCGAGCCGATGGCGATCATGTCGCCGATATGTTCCACCGCCGGCGCAATGGCCACCGGGATCATGAACAGCACCGCGGCCCAGTGAAAGCTCGGCGTGACGAACTCGGGTAACGCCAGCCAGGCCGCCTCACGCACCGGGGAGTAATCCACCACGCCCATCAGCGCGGCCAGCGCATAGCCGGTGGCGATGCCGCCGAGGATCGGGATCAAGCGGATCATGTCGCGGCCGAACACCGCCAGCACCAGGGTGACCAGCAGGCTAGCCATGGACAGCACCATGGCCTGTCCGTATCCGATGGCATCGCTGGTGCCACCAGTGGCCATGTCCACCGCCACCGGCGCCAGAGCCAGACCGATGACCATGATCACCGGCCCCACCACCACCGGCGGCAAAAGAAAGTGCAGCCAGACGGTCCCCTTGAGGCGCACCAGCTGCGAGATCAGCACGTAGACCAGGCCGGCGGCCAGCAGGCCGCCGAGGGTCGCAGATACCCCGAAGCTCGCCACCGAGCCCTGGATAGGCGCGATGAAAGCGAACGACGAGGCCAGAAAGACCGGCACGCTGTTACGGGTCACGGCGTGAAACACCAGGGTGCCGAGGCCGGCGGTGAACAGCGCCACGTTGGGGTCGAGGCCGGTCAACAGCGGCACCAGCACCAGCGACCCGAAGGCCACGAACAGCATCTGGGCGCCGACGATCAGGGTACGAAGCGGTGATTCGGCCGGGGCGGTGGCAGCCGCCGTGTTATCGCTCATATCAAGGCTCCAGGAAGGCCAGGGGTTGGGGAAAACAGCGCGGCATTCTAGCAGCCTCCGCGGCTCGACGCCCCGGGACGCCAGGGCGCGAGCCGCCGCTCAGGACGTCTTCTCCCCCATTGCGGCATCGGCACCATCGCGCATCGTCGTGGCAAAATACTCTTCCAGGCGCGCCTGCGCCTGGTCGCCGAACAGGATATCGCAGGCTTCGAGAAGTCCCGGCGAGGTGCGGATAGTCTCCTCCGGCACGACCAGCGAAATCTTGGATCGACGGCGCAGGAAGTCCTCGAGCCGGGTGACCATCTCGCGGCGACGAGTCAACTTGAGCTCGCCACGCAGGTACTCGGTGCCTTCGATGAGGACCTCGCCCTGGCGGGGATCCTGGCGAATGTCCTCGAGCAGCTCCAGGGCCTGGGTGCCATAGCGCCGCCACAGACGCGTGCTCAAGGGCTCGGAGGCACCGGCTGCCGTCATGCTATCGAGCGCCATCAAGCGGGCCTGGTGCATGAACGTCTCGCGCAGCGACGCCCCCGGCTCGCCGTACCAGCGCACGTCCGGATAGGGGCATTCGACCCCGAGCCGACGCACCTCCTCCACCACTTCCTCGCCGACGTTCAGACAGTCCGTCAGCTTGCCGCCGAAGATGCTCAGGTGACGCGCCTGCGGGTCGACGTCGATGGCATGCTTGCGGGACAGGTTGAGAAAGTCGCGCTCGCCCCCGTTGCCGGGCTTGACCGCCAGGGGCCGGACACCACAGCGGGTCGCGATGATATCGGCCTCGGTGAGCGGCTTGTCCAGCGACAGGCGCTTGTTGATATTGTCGAGCACGAAGTTCACGTCTTGCTGGGCGATGCCGACCTCTGGGGACTCGACCCGCGTGTCGGTAGTCCCGATGCAGGTGCGAGCCCCCATGGGAATCACGAAGAATAGCCGCCCGTCGTCGGCGAAGAAGGCCAGAACGCGGCGCTGATCGGTGAGCCGCGGCACGATCAGATGAATACCCTTGGAGAAGACATGGCGATGAGCGGTTTTCTGCCCTGAGAGTTCGTTGAGCCGATCGACCCAGGGGCCGGCGGCATTGATCAGCACCTTCGAGCGAATCGCAAAGCGCTTCCCGTCGATGCAATCCTCGACGTCGGTGACCCAGTGATCTCCCTCTCGCCGGGCGCCCAGTGACTCGACATAGTTGGCGGCCACGGTGCCGAAATCCAGCGCACTGCGCACGAAATTGAAGACGAAGCGTGCATCGTTGTCGTGAAGATAAGCGTCGGAGTATTCAAAGCCGCCGCTGACGTGCTCGGTCGCGATGATCGGTTCCCGGCCCTTGATGTCGCGAGCCCGAAGAAAGTTCGGCCGGCGCGTGAACCCGTTGCCCATCAGCCAGTAGAGCCAGGTGCCCGCCCAGGGGTACAGGGGGTGGTGGCGGAACCCCCGGTTGATGGTGGTCAGGAAACGAATCTCCTGAACCGTCGATGGATAGCTCTCGATCAGATGGTTGCGACTCTTGCATAGCTTTCGCACCAGCGCGAAATCGCCGCTTTCCATGTACTTGATGCCGCCCCACACCAGATTGGACGATTGCATGCTGGTGCCGCCGGCGAAGTCGCCGCGGTCGATCATCGCCACCCTGGCGCCCTTGCCGCTGAGCGCAGCGGCCGCCGACGCGCCATTGATACCGCCGCCGATGACCAGCACATCGAAGACCTGCTCGGGTAGCTTGCGAAGATTGTTCTGCCGTAATTGCATGTCTGGCCCTTCTTGGAAGCGAAAAGCCCCGCCCGGCGCATGCCGAGCGGGGCCTGGGTCCCGTTCAGGCAACCGTTAACACTCTTGGCGTCGTCCCCCGCCGGTGGACGGGGAAAACCAGGGCCCGTCGAACTCGACGCAGGCCGAGCTCGACGGGTTCCCGTTCAACCACGCGTGCCGGCGGCCATCCATTCCTCCATCATCTCGTCATAGGGCACGGTATGGCCCTGAGGCATCTCGTCATCCAGTTTGGCCTTGGGCGAGCCGGGCTGGTCGAGCCAGTATTCGGGGTCGCGCTCCTCGTTGAGGTTCGGAGAGTAGGTCGCGAAGACCTTGGCCCGCGCCAGCCGCGCCATGATGCTGTCCAGGTCCGCGGCCAGATTGTCGAGCGCCTCCTGGGGCGAGATATCCCCGCTGACGGCCGGCGACAGGTTCTGCCACCACAGCGGTGCCATGCGCGGATAGTCCGGCACGTTGGTGGAGGACGGCGTCCACTGGGACTCGTTGGGGCTGCGATAGAACTCCACCAGGCCGCCGAGCTTGGGCGCCATCTCGGTCATCTGCTCGGAGAAGATGTCGGACCGGCGAATCGGCGTGAGGCCGGCCATCAGTTTCTCGAGAGACACCGTCTTGGAGACCGTGAACTGGGCGAACAGCCAGGCGGCGGTACGCCGGTCCGCAGGGGTGGAATCGAAGAAGGTCCAGGCACCCACGTCCTGGTAGCCGACCTTCATGCCCTCCTCCCAGTAGGGGCCGGTCGGTGACGGCGCCATGCGCCACTTCGGATTGCCTTGCTCGTCGGTCACCGGCAGCTCCGGGTCCGTCATGTCGGCGGTGAAGGCGGTATACCAGAACATCTGCTGGGCCACGTTGCCCTGTGCCGGCACCGGCCCCGCCTCGCCGAAGGTCATGCCGCTGGCCTCGGGCGGCGCATAGCGGTCGAGCCAGTCGACCATCTTGGTGACGGCGAACACCGAGGCCGGCGAGTTGGTGGCACCGCCGCGGCTGACGCTGGCGCCCACCGGCTCGCTCTGCTCGTTGACGCGGATCCCCCAGTCGTCGACCGGATTACCGAACGGCACCCCGGGGCTGCCCATGCCGGCCATGGAGAGCCAGGAATCGTGGAAGCGCCAGCCCAAAGAGGGATCGCGACGCCCATAGTCCATGTGGCCATAGACCTTGGTGCCGTCGATCTCGCCGACGTGCTCGGTGAAGAACTCGGCGATGTCTTCATAGGCGGTCCAGTTGGTCGGCACGCCCAGGTCATAGCCGTAGAGCTCCTTGAACTGATCCTGGAGATCCTCGCGCTGAAACCAGTCGTAGCGGAACCAGTACAGGTTGGCGAACTGCTGGGTAGGCAGCTGGTAGACGCTACCGTCCGGGCCGGTGCCATACTGCAGACCGATGAAGTCGTCGAGGTCCAGCGTCGGCAGCGTGAAGTCGGCCCACTCGTTGTCCATCGCCCGCGAGAGGTTCACGGTGGTGCCATAGCGGATGTGGGTGCCGATCGCGTCAGAGTCGTTGACGTAGCCGTCGTAGATGTTGCGGCCGGACTGCATCTGCGTCTGCATGTTGTTCACCACATCACCCTCGCCGATGATGTTGTGAGTGATATCGATGCCGGTCAGCTCGCTGAAGGCCTCGGCGAGCACGTCGCGCTCGTAGATATGGGTCGTCAGGCCCTCGGCGACGGTGTTGATCTCCATGCCCCGGAACGGCTCGGCCGCCTCGGCGAACCAAAGCAGCTCCTCGATCTGCTGCTCGCGCGTCAGTGTCGATTCCTGGAAGTGCTCATCGACCAGCCGCTCGGCGATGGCCCGGGCGTCGTGATCATCAGCCTGCAGGGTCCCGCTCGCCAGCATGACACCGGCCGCCAGCAGAGAGAGACGCATTGTTGTCGCTTTCATATAGACCTCATCGGTTGTTGTGATCGTTCTTCCGTGATCGTTCTTCCGTGAACGTTCCGCTCCATGCGTCGCTGTCAGCCCCAGCGCATCAGTACCAGCATCCACAAGATGGAGGCTCCCAGGGCCATCCAGATACTCAGCGGCGAGAATCCCACCACCAGCAGATGGATATAGGCGGCGGAGAGCAGGCCGATGAACAGCCGGTCTCCCCGCGTGGTCGTGATCGGCAGAAAACCCTTGCGCTCGACCGAGGGCGAGGCGACCTCCCAGGCGGTCATGCCTGCCAGGATGGCGGCGATGGTCGCGAAGAAGATCATGGTCGGCGTGGTCCAGACCATCCATTCCATACCTTGGCCTCCTCAGGTCCGGCCCAGGGCAAAGCCCTTGGCGATGTGGTTGCGCACGAAGTAGACGACGACGATGCCCGGCAGAATGGTCAGGGTGCCGGCGGCCGCCAGAGCGCCCCAGTCGATCCCCGAGGCTCCCTTGGTCTGGGTCATCACCGAGGCAATAGGCTGGGCATCGGTGGCGGTCAGGGTGCTGGCCAGCAGCAGCTCGACCCAGGAGAACATGAACAGGAAGAACAGCGTGACGCCAATCCCCGAGCTGATCATGGGAATGAAGATCCTGACGAAGAACCTCGGGAAGCTGTAGCCGTCGATGAAGGCGGTCTCGTCGATCTCCTTGGGCACGCTGCTCATGAAGCCCTCGAGGATCCACACCGCCAGGGGAATGTTGAACAGGCAATGCGCGAGGGCCACGGCGATATGCGTATCGAAGAGCCCGACCGTGTAGTAGAGCTGGAAATACGGCAGCAGGAATACCGCCGGCGGCGCCATCAAGTTGGTCAGAAGCCAGAAGAACAGGTGCTTGTCGCCGATGAACTGGTAGCGGCTGAAGGCATAGGCCGCTGGCAATGCCACCACGATGGTGATCGCCATGTTCATCAGTACATAGGTGATGGAGTTCACGTACCCCATATACCAGTTCGGCTCGGTGAAGATCTTGGCGTAGTGCTCCAGGGTGAAGTCCTCGGGCCACAGCGTCAGCCCGCCTAGGATCTCGGTGTTGGACTGGAACGACATGTTGAGCAGCCAGTAGATCGGCAGCAGCACGAAGACGATATAGGCCGCCATCAGGCCACGCTTGCGCCACTGGCGACTCGCCGGGCGTGCCTTGCGACGGCGCCTGGCATCGGCGGCCGCGGCGCGCTTGCGCACGGCGTCGGGGGTGGTGGGCATCGAATCGGTCATGTCAGGCCTCCCCATCCTGCTTGTCCTTCTGCATGTTCATGATCGCGGTGTAGAACACCCAGCTGACGAGCAGGATGATCAGGAAATAGATCAGCGAGAACGCCGCGGAGGGCCCGAGATCCTGCTGGCCGATCGCCATGGTGGTCAGCGACTGGCTGAGGAAGGTGGTCGAGCTGCCGGGCCCCCCGCCGGTGAGCACGAAGGGTTCGGCGTAGATCATGAAGGAGTGCATGAAGCGCAGCAGCACCCCGATCACCAGCACGTTGGTCAACTTGGGCAGCTGGATGTAGCGGAACACCGCCCACTTGGAGGCCCGGTCGATGCGCGCCGCCTGGTAATACGCATCGGGAATCGAGCGCAACCCGCTGTAGCAGAGCAGCGCGATCAGCGGGGTCCAGTGCCAGACGTCCATCAGCACGATGGTCGCCCAGGCATCCACCGGACTCGCCGTGATGTTGTAGCCATAGCCCAGCTCGCGCAGGCTCCAGCCCATCAGGCCGATATCACCGCGGGTGAAGATCTGCCAGATGCTGCCCACCACGTTCCAGGGAATCAGCAGCGGCATGGTCACCAGTATCAGCACCGCCGAGGCCTGCCAGCCCTTCTTGGGCATGATCAGGGCGATGCCAATCCCCAGCGGTACCTCGATCGCCAGCACCGTCAGCGAGAAGGCGAACTGGCGCAGCACCGCCGCCTGCAGGTTCGGGTCGTTGAGCATCTCCTTGAACCATTCGGTCCCCGTGAAGAAACGGGTATTGGCGTCGAAGACGTCCTGGACCGAGTAGTTGACCACGGTCATCAGCGGAATGATGGCCGAGAAGGCCACCAGCAGCAGCATGGGCAGGATCAACCACCATGCGTGATTGTTGCGAACTTTAGTCATGGTCGATCTCCACGCGGTACTCGTCGACATACAGGCCGAGGCGAGCGTCGGGGAAGCGCAGGTAGGCCCGCCCGGTCGGGGTCGGCTGGTCTTCCTCGATGCGCGCCTTGAGGGCGACATCGCCGAGCCTCAGGTTGACGATGGAGTAGGTGCCGAGATCCTGGGCGTGCTCGACGGTGGCTTCCATGCCGCCTTCCACCGGCGCCTCGTGAACCTCGATGAACTCGGGACGAATGCCCAGCTTGACGTTGGCCGAGCGAGCGCCGTCGATGGCGCGCCGCACGCCCTGCCCCACCGAGAGCGCCGTGTCACCGGCCATCACCCGGCCATCGCGCAGAGCCACATCGAGGAAGTTCATGCCGGGGCTGCCGATGAAGTAGCCCACGAAGGTATGGTTGGGGGTCTCGAACAGTTCGCGGGGCGTGCCGAACTGGACCACCTGCCCCTCGTACATCACGGCGATCTTGTCGGCGAAGGTCGAGGCCTCGAGCTGGTCGTGGGTGACGTAGACCATGGTGATCTCGAAGCGCTGGTGGATCTCCTTGAGCTTGCGGCGCAGCTTCCACTTGAGCTGCGGGTCGATCACGGTGAGCGGCTCGTCGAAGAGGATCGCCGAAACGTCGTCGCGCACCAGCCCGCGCCCCATGGAGACCTTCTGCTTCTCGTCGGCGGTGAGGTTCTTGGCCTTGCGCTTGAGCTGCGCCGTCAGCTCCAGCACCTCGGCGACCTCCGTCACCCGCTCGTGGACCCTGGCCTCGGGCGTCTTCACGTTGCGCAGCGGGAAGGCCAGGTTGTCGTAGACCGTCATGGTGTCGTAGATGACCGGAAACTGGAAAACCTGGGCGATATTGCGCGCCTCTGGCGGAAGCGCGTTGACCCGCTCGCCGTCGAACAGCACCTCGCCGCTGGAAGGCTCCAGCAGCCCGGAGATGATGTTGAGCAGGGTCGACTTGCCGCAACCTGAGGGCCCGAGCAAGGCGTACGCCCCGCCCTGGTGCCAGACATGATCCATCTCGCGGATGGCGTAGTCGTCGGGCGATCGAGGCTCGGCGAGGTAGGTGTGCGCCAGCGACTTGAGGGTAATCTCGGCCATCTCAGACACCTCCCAGATGAGACGGGATATGCACCACGGCGCCCTGGCGGTCGAAGGCATAGACCTTGTGGGTCGGGAAGTAGAGCGTGACCGGCGCGTCGACCGCGAATTCATGCACGCCCTCGAGATGCACCGTCAGGTGGAAGCGCTCGTTGTGCACGTGCAGGAAGGTCTCGGAGCCGCTGATCTCGGCCAGGTCGACGATCATCCGCATCTCGATGTCATCCTCGGCCCGGGGCGTCAGCGAGATGTGCGAGGCCCTGACGCCGAAGCGATATTCCCCCGGGGGCAACGCGCGGAGGTCGTCGTTGATCGGGAAATGCAGCCGGCTGTCGAAGGTGACCTCGGTGTCGGACACCCGGCCATCGACGATGTTGATCGGCGGCTCGGAGAACATCTCGGCGGTCAGCACGTTGCGCGGGCGGTGATAGACATCCTCCGTGCGACCGTACTGTACCAGCCGCCCCTCGTGGAGCACGGCGGTATTGCCGCCCAGCGCCAGGGCCTCGGCAGGCTCGGTGGTGGCATAGACGGCGATGCAGTGGCGCTCGGCGAAGACGGCACGCAGCTCGTCGCGAAATTCCTCGCGCAGCTTGTAGTCGAGGTTCACCAGCGGCTCGTCGAAGAGGATGATATCGGCATCCTTGACCAGCGCCCTGCCCATGGCGGTGCGCTGCTGCTGTCCACCGGAGAGCTCCAGGGGCAGGCGATCCAGGAAAGGGGTGATATGCAGCATCTCGGCGATCTCGCGCACCCGACGATCGATCTCGCGACGCTCGACCCTGGCGAGCCTGAGCGGCGAGGCGATGTTGTCGTAGACGCTGAGGCCTGGGTAATTGATGAATTGCTGATAGACCATCGAGATGTTGCGCTTGCGCACCGAACGCCCGGTGACGTCTTGACCATCCATCAGGACGCGTCCTCGGGTCGGGGCATCGAGACCCGCCATGAGCCTCATCAGCGAGGTCTTGCCGGACAGGGTTCGCCCGAGCAGGACATTGAAAGACCCCGGCCGGAGCTCGAGACTGACATCGTCGATGTGCGTCTCGCCACCGACCACGCGATCGATGTGTTCGAGGATTAGGGACATACCATTCTCGGCTGTTGTTATTGACGGTACTTCACACTCATGGAAAGCACCCTAGCCGAGATTCGAATACGACCACAAATGTAAACAACCGAAAATATTGCCACGACGTGGATGAAGCCCGTCAGCGCAAGGACAACCTACTTATTTAACAGCACTTTAGAGCCGCATTGAACTTTGGTCCAAGCGATGATTTTCGCAGCGCTGCGGGCGAGTAAAGTCAATCGAAATGATCAGAGGTGTTCATTTCCGAACAAGACGGCATCATCGGGGGAGAACACAAGCAAGCCAAGGGATCGGCTCGCCGGAGGGAAAGCGGCCGGCAGGAGCCGGCCGCATGTCACAAGGGCTCAGCGGGTGCCGAAGATCTTGTCGCCGGCATCACCCAATCCAGGGACGATATATCCATGTTCGTCCAGATGGTCGTCCACCGCGGCGGTGTAGATCTCGATCTCGGGATAGGCGTCCTGAACCCGCTTGATACCCTCGGGCGAGGCTACCAGCACGATCACCTTCATGTGCTGGCAGCCGCGCTCGCGCAGCATGTCGAGGGTTGCCACCATGGTCCCCCCGGTGGCCAGCATGGGATCGATGACGATCGCCATGCGCTCGTCCAGGTCACCCGCGAACTTGGAGAAATAGGGCACCGGCTCCAGGGTCTCCTCGTCGCGATAGAGGCCGACCACGCTGATGCGGGCACTGGGAATCAGGTCGGTGACGCCGTCCAGCATGCCGAGACCGGCCCGCAGGATGGGCACGATGGTGACCTTCTTGCCCTTGAGCTGCTGCACCGGGATCGGCTCGCCGCTCCAGCCGTCGATCTCCTGGGTCTCCAGCTCCAGGTCCTGGGTCGCCTCGTAGGTCAGCAGCTTGGCCACCTCGCCGGCCAGTTCGCGAAAACTCTTGGTGCTGATTCCGGCTTCACGCATCAATCCCAG
The DNA here is from genome assembly GCF_043496985.1 of Halomonas sp. B23F22_20. Taxonomy (NCBI): domain Bacteria; kingdom Pseudomonadati; phylum Pseudomonadota; class Gammaproteobacteria; order Oceanospirillales; family Halomonadaceae; genus Halomonas; species Halomonas sp. B23F22_20. The sequence goes on along the minus strand of NZ_JBIEKH010000016.1, from coordinate 85,183 downwards.
CTTGTGCTGGACCAGGGGATGCTGGATGGCATGGACACTCATGGGCGGACCTCTTCGGCGGGGTGATTCGTCGGCAAGCATAGACGCACGCAGGGCATGCGCAAATTGCGCGCCATTCTACCCGCAACCCGACGCGAGGTTAAGGCAGCCGTGCCCGACCAGGGCACGGCGCGGGCTCATTCCGGCGTGGCCGGCAGTTGCCAGTCGACCGGCGCGCGGCCGTGCTCGGCAAGGAACGCGTTGGCACGCGAGAAGTGATGGTTGCCGAAGAAGCCGCGATGAGCCGACAGCGGCGAAGGATGCGGCGACTCCAGCACCAGGTGCCGGCGAGTGTCGATCAGCGCCTTCTTCTGACGAGCGTGGCTGCCCCACAGCAGGAAGACGGTCGGCTCGGCGTGCTCGCTGACCGTGGCGATGGCCCGGTCGGTGAAGGTTTCCCAGCCTTTGCCGCGGTGTGAGGCGGCAATGCCCTGCTCGACGGTCAACGAGGTGTTGAGCAGCAATACGCCCTGGCGCGCCCAGTGCTCCAGGTTGCCGTGATCGACCGGAACGAACCCCACATCGGCGGCCAGCTCCTTGTAGATGTTGACCAGCGACGGCGGCGTACGCACCCCGGCTCGCACCGAGAAGCACAGCCCATGGGCCTGCCCCGGACCGTGATAGGGATCCTGCCCCAGGATCACCACCCGGACCTGATCCAGCGGGGTCAGCTCGAAGGCCCGAAACCAGTGCGAGGAATGCGGATAGATGACCTTGCGGGCAGCCTTCTCGGCGGACAGGAAGTCGCGTAGCGCCTGCATGTAGGGCGCCGCAAACTCATCGCCGAGCCAGCGTTGCCAGCTATCGGGTAACGGACAGTTCATGATTCAGCGCTTGATCTGGTCGGCCAGGGGTTCGACATAGGCCACGCCCATGTCCCAGGGGAACTGGATCCAGCAGTCTTGTGCCACCTCGGTGAGGTACTGGTCGACCAGCGGACGGCCCTCCGGCTTGGCGTAGACGGTCACGAAGTGCGCCTTGGGCAGCATCTCGCGCACCTTGCGCGCGGTCTTGCCGGTATCGACCAGATCATCCACCAGCAGCCAACCGTCGCCGTCGTGATCGACGCCCTTCATGACCTCGAGCTCGCCCTGATCCTTGCCGTCGTAGCTACTGATACAGACGGTATCGATCAGCCGCACGTTGAGCTCGCGAGCAATCAACGCGGCGGGAATCAGCCCCCCGCGAGTGATCGCGACGATGCCCTTGAAGTCGCGCTCAACCAGCCGATGGCAGAGTTCGCGCACGTCGCGATGGAGCTGGTCCCAGGAGACGGTGAAATGCTGGTGATAGCGCTGATGGCTCATGGCGAACTCACTCATCTTCGGTGAAGGAACAGACCGCGAAGACGCTGTAGCCCGCCTCGCGAATGCGATCCGCGCCGCCCAGGTCCGGCAGATCGACGATGGTGGCGGTCTCGACCACCTGGCCACCGCTGCGGGTGATCAGCTTGGCGGCGGCCAACATGGTGCCACCGGTAGCGATCAGGTCGTCGACCACCAGGATCCGGTCGCCCTCGTGAAAGGCGTCGCTGTGCAGCTCGACCTCGGCCTCGCCGTATTCCAGCGTATAGGTCTCGCTGATGGTCTTGAACGGCAGCTTGCCCTTCTTGCGCACCGGCACGAAGCTGCAGCCCAGCTCATAGGCCAGCGGAGCACCGACGATGAAGCCGCGCGCATCGATGGCGGCGATGGCATCGAGATCCATCTCCTGATAGCGATGCACGAAGCTGTCGATCAGCTTGCGAAAGGCCGCGCTGTTCTGCAGCAGCGGCGTGATATCACGGAAGTTGACCCCCGGCTGCGGCCAGTCGGGGACGGTACGGATGACGGACTTGATGTAGTCGCCGTAGATGCTCATCGCAATTCTCGTCGGTCGGTGTCAGTCGAGGAACAGGAACTTGGCGCAGAAGATCAGCGCCAGGATCACCACGGCCGGGTTCAGGTCGCGGAAACGCCCGGACAGGGCCTTGATGGCCGCGTAGCTGATGAAGCCCAGCGCGATGCCCTCGGCAATGGAAAAGGTCAGCGGCATGGCAAGCGCAGCGATCAGTACCGGCGCCGCCTCGGTGGCGTCGTTCCAGTCGGCGTGGGCCAGGCTGCCGGCCATCAGCACCGCCACGTAGAGCAGCGCGCCGGCGGTGGCATAGGCCGGAATGGAACCGGCCAGCGGGGCGAAGAACAGGCTGACCAGGAACAGCACGGCCACCACCACGGCGGTCAAGCCGGTACGCCCGCCGGAAACGATACCCGCGGTGGACTCGATGTAGCTGGTGGTGGTGGAGGTACCGAGCGCGGCGCCAGCCATGGACGCCCCGCTGTCGGCCATCATGGCGCGACCGATGCGCGGCAGCTTGCCCTGCTCGTCGAGCAGGCCGCCACGATGAGCGACGCCGATCAGGGTGCCGGAGGTATCGAACAAATCGACGAACAGGAAGGCGAACACCACGCTGAACATGGCGATGTCGAAGGCGCCGGCCAGGTCGAGCTGCATCAGGGTCGGCGCGATGGAAGGCGGCATGGAGACGAGACCGCCGAACTCGTTATGGCCGAGCAGGATGGCCAGCACGGTGATACCGAGGATGCCGATCATCACCGCCCCGGTCACGCGCAGGTGCGACAGCGCGGTGATCACGAAGAAGCCGAGCAGCGCATAGAGCGCCGACGGCTCCGTCAAATCGCCCAACGATACGAAGGTGGCCTCGTTGGCCACCACGATGCCGGCGTTCTGCATGGCGATCATCGCCAGGAACAGGCCGATGCCGGCGGCGATCCCCAGGCGCAGAGACATCGGTATGGCATTGATGATCCACTCGCGGATGCGGAAAACGCTGAGCAGGAAGAAGGTAAAACCGGACAGGAAGACCGCACCCAGCGCCGTCTCCCAGCTGTAGCCCATACCCATCACCACGCCGTAGGTAAAGAAGGCATTGAGCCCCATGCCGGGCGCCAGGGCGATGGGATAGTTGGCCCACAGCCCCATGATCAGGCAGCCCACCGCCGAGGCCAGGCAGGTGGCCACGAACACGGCGCCATAGTCCATGCCGGATTCGGAGAGAATGCTCGGGTTGACGAAGATGATGTAGGCCATGGTCAGGAAGGTGGTGATCCCGGCGATGACCTCGGTCTTCACGTCGGTGCCGTGTTCGGCGAGCTTGAAGTGATTGGCGATCAGGCGTTTCGGCATGAGAGGGTCGTCCTAGCTGCGTTGTCGCGTCCTGGGGGCGAGAAAAGCCGCACATGGTAGCGGATGGCGACCCGGGAAGCGAGACGCCGCCTGGCGAGTACGGCACGACTCACTGATATATACGGGACCCCCGATAGCGTGGCCAGTCGGCTGGCCAACGCAGTCTGAACGCCTCAGGAGCCCCGGGCCGCCATGACCCGCTCGACCGTCTCGACGATGGCCTGGGTCTGGGGGTCGATCTCGATGTTGACCCGGTCCCCAGGCACCCGGTCGGCCAGCACGGTGCGCGCCAAGGTCTCGGGAATCAGATCGACGCAGAAACGCGGGCCGTGCTCTGCGGTGGCCTGGCGTGTCTCGCCGATGGTCAGGCTGGCACCGTCGACGCCGATATAGCCCTTGTCGAACAGGAAGCGGCCCAGCGCTGCAGGCAGCTCGAACCACAGCCGGCGATTGTTGGGCGCCTCGTCGACCTCGACCAGTGCCGCCGTGGCCATCACGTGGCCGGACATGGCGTGGCCGCCGATCTCGTCGCCGAAGCGTGCCGCTCGCTCGACGTTGACCCGGCCACCCACGTTAAGCGCCCCCAGGTTGGTGACTCTCAGGGTTTCACGCATCAGATCGAAGCTCACCCGCCCGTCGTCAATCGCCGTGACGGTCAGGCAGACACCATTGTGGGCCACCGATGCCCCGATCTCGAGCCCATGGCGCAGGGCCTCCGGCAAAACCAGCACATGGGTGCGGAAGGCTTCCGCTTCCTCGATGGCCACCACTTCCGCGGTGCCCTGGACGATGCCTGTGAACATGCCTTTCCTCTCGTGTCGTGCCGCCCCGACGGGCAGGAAGCCACTCAGTGTAGAAAAACGCGCCCCGTCGCGTCCATGCCAGGGGCCTCCTCTCTGGCGACATGAGCCAAATCTGATTAGCCAAAAGCCCATAAAACAGATGATTTTACTGCACATTCTTAAAAACCAGTGACAATCACTAACCACGTGCTTTAAGCCTGCCCACATGCACCAAAGCGTTTGACATACGTTCGTTCGAGACCTAGGATTGCGGCCACATTTTGAAGGCGCCGATTTGAACCCGGATTGCGGGCGCCGACGTCGCACGGCTTGCCAGTCGCGCGATGTGCAAGTGCAGCTAAAAGGGTGTGTCCAGCGTTGATGGCCACCCGTCAGGGTGGCCTTTTTTTTCCCGCCCGCCACGCGCACGCCGCCCGCCCCACCCCGGCGCCACCCCTGGTGGCCCAGATGATTCGACTGCACAACGTATCCAAGACCTACTTCGCCAAGGGTAAGCGAGACGGCGTCGAGGCCCTCAAGGCCGTCGACCTGCACGTGCCCAAGGGCCAGATCCACGGCGTCATCGGCCTGTCCGGCGCCGGCAAGTCGACCCTGATCCGCTGCGTGAACCTGCTGGAGCGCCCGACGACGGGCAGCGTCACGGTGGACGGGCAAGAGCTCACCGGCCTGTCGCGAGACGCCCTCAACCAGGCGCGCCATCGCATCGGCATGATCTTCCAGCACTTCAACCTGCTGACCTCGCGCACCGTCTTCGACAACGTCGCCCTGCCGCTCGAACTGATGGGCGTCAACAAGACCGAGATCGGTGAGCGCGTCACGCCGCTGCTGGAGCTGGTCGGCCTGGCCGACAAGGCCAGCCACTACCCCGCCCAGCTCTCCGGGGGCCAGAAGCAACGCGTGGCCATCGCGCGCGCCCTAGCCAGTCGACCCACGGTGCTGCTGTGCGACGAGGCCACCTCAGCGCTCGACCCGCACACCACCGGCTCGATCCTGGAGCTGCTGCAGGACATCAACCAGCAGCTCGGCCTGACCATCCTGCTGATCACTCACGAGATGGAAGTGGTCAAGACCATCTGCCACCGGGTCAGCCTGATCTCGGGCGGCGAGCTGGTCGAAGAGGCCGACGTCGGCGACTTCTTCACCGCCCCGCGCACCCGGCTCGGCCGCGAATTCCTCAATGACTTCCTCGAGCTCGAGCCGCCGCGGGCGCTGATCGAGCGCCTCGAGGAGGCGCCCGGCGCGCGCACCCACCCGATCGTCAGGCTGGCCTTCTCCGGCGACGCCGTCTCCACCCCATTGATCTCGCGCCTGGCGCGTGAGTGCGGCGTGGACGTCAGCATCCTCCAGGCCAAGGTGGAGTCGATCCAGGATCGCACCCTGGGGCTGATGATCGCCGAACTGATGGGCGACGCGGACGACACTGGCCGCGCCATCGCCTACCTGGAAACCCACGACCTGCAGGTGGAGGTGCTCGGCCATGTCCAGCGCGATGCTTGAACTGATCCTCGAGGCCACCCTCGACACCCTCTACATGGTGGCGATCTCCGGACTGATCTCGGCGGCGCTGGGCATTCCGCTCGGCGTGCTGCTCTATGTCACCCGACCACGCCAGATCCTGGCCCAACCGGTCGTCAACGGCGCGCTCGGCATCATCACCAATGTCGGTCGCTCGGTGCCCTTCATCATCCTGATGGTCGCGATCATTCCCTTCACCCGCGCCCTGGTCGGCTCCTCCATCGGCACCAACGCCGCCGTGGTACCGCTGACCATCGCCGCGATCCCCTTCATCGCCCGCCTGGTCGAGGGCGCCCTGAACGAGATCTCGCCCGGACTGGTGGAAGCCGCCCAGTCCATGGGCGCCACCCCGTGGCAGATCATCGTCAAGGTGCTGCTGCCCGAGGCAAGGGGCGGCATCTTCACCGCTCTGACCGTCACCATCGTGACGCTGGTGAGCTATTCCGCGATGGCCGGTGCGGTCGGTGGCGGCGGGCTCGGCGACCTGGGCATTCGCTATGGCTACAACCGCTTCAACCCCACCATCATGCTGATCACCGTGGTGATTCTGGTGTTCATGGTCCAGGGCTTCCAGAGCCTGGGGGACTATCTGGTGCGCAAGAGCGATCACAAGTGAGGACTGACGCCGCTTGACTACTGCGCTCGACATCCTGGCCGCCGGCGGTACTCGCCCTCCTCATGTAGCGGGCTACACTCCGGGAGCCGCGCTCCGGCGGCGGCCAGCCTGCCTTCGCTCGTAACGTCAATCAGCGCCACCCCGTTGAGCTCACATCAGATTGATAACCAAATCACATTACACATCTCGTTTTTATACCTTTATAGTCGTGGGCGAACCTCACGTCAGCTTCGACAGGGAGACATCGACATGCGCAACATCCTGATCGGCGGCCTCGCCGCTTCCGCTTTGACCCTGGCCATCGGCCAGGCCAACGCCGACGAGCACAGCATCAAGGTGGGCACGGTGGCAGGCCCCGAGACCGACGTCATGCAAGTCGCTGCGGACATTGCCGAGCAAGAGTACGGCCTGGACGTCGAGATCATCGAGTTCACCGACTACGTCACGCCCAACGCCGCACTGGCCGACGGCAGCCTCGACGCCAACGCCTACCAGCACGAACCTTACATGCAGTCGATGGTCGAGGATCGCGGCTACGACTTCGCCATCGCCGGCCGCACCTTCGTCTATCCGATCGGCGCTTACTCCGAGAAGGTCGACAGCATCGAGGCACTGCCGGACGGCGCTACCATCGCCCTGCCCAACGACCCGACCAACGAGGGGCGCTCTCTGATCCTGCTGCATGAGGAAGGCCTGATCACCCTGGACGACCCGAAGAACCTCGAGGCCACCCCGCTGAACATCGTCGAGAACCCGCATGACTTCGAGTTCCGCGAGATCGAGGCCGCCCAGCTGCCACGCGTGCTGCCCGACGTGGACATGGCCTTCATCAACAACACCTTCGCCCAGCCGGCCGGCCTGAGCCTGGACGACGCCCTGGTCAAGGAAGGCCCCGAGTCGCCCTACGTCAACATCATCGCCGTACGCGCCGGGGACGAGGACCGCGAGGAGATCCAGCAGCTGGTCGACGCCTACCAGTCCGACGAGGTCGCCGCCAAGGCAGAGGAGCTTTTCAAGGGCGCGGCCGTCCCGGGCTGGGAATGAGGGCAAGCGGACTTCTACTGCGCTCGATATCCTGGCCGCCTACGGTGCTCGCTCTCCTCATGTAGCGGGCTACACTCCGGGAGCTGCGCTCCGGCTGCGGCCAGCCTATCCTCGCTCGTAACGCATTCCGCATTACCCTCAGGATTGAGAAGTTTGGGGCCGGCCGATGTGCCGGCCCCTGTCGTTGAAGGAGACATCATGACCGACTACGCTCTGCTCGCCCGCCAGCTCGGCGCCCTGCTGGACACCCGCGACTGGCTGACCAACAGCGCCCAGACCAGCGCCTTCATCATGCAGGAGATCCCCGAGCTGAACTGGGTGGGCTTCTACCTGCAGCGCGAGCCCCAGCGACTCGACCTGGGCCCCTTCCAGGGCAAACCAGCCTGCCACCCGATCCCCTTCAGCAAGGGCGTCTGCGGCGCAGCAGCCCGCACGCGGGAGACACAGCGCGTCGACGACGTTCACGCCGTCGCCGATCACATCGCCTGCGACGCGGCCTCGCGGGCCGAGCTGGTGATTCCGGTGATGGTCGCCGACCGGCTATGGGGCGTGCTCGACCTCGACAGCCCCAGGCAAGGCCGCTTCAGCGCCAGCGACCAGGAAGGCCTGGAGGCACTGGTACAGGTCTTCGTCGAACACACGGATCTGAACTAGCAGCGCCCCGCCCTGCCACCGCCGGGCAGGGCGGGCGTGTCATGCAAGCACACGAAAACGCCCCGTGCCTGGGGCACGGGGCGTTTCGGGAATCTGGTAGGACCAAGCGGATTTGAACCGCTGACCTCCACGATGTCAACGTGGCGCTCTAACCAACTGAGCTATGGTCCTGCTGCGATGTCGAGATGGTAGGACCAGGCGGATTTGAACCGCCGACCTCCACGATGTCAACGTGGCGCTCTAACCAACTGAGCTATGGTCCTACGTTTCCGGCGATGTTCGCCGTGACAACGGTTGCGTATTCTACTGACCCGGACGGAAAATGCAACCCCCTTTTGCCAACACGAAACGCGCAAGATCAGGAAGTTGGCGCAGACTCGTCCGGCGCACAGCGCACCCGATCCACCGCCTCGAGCCAGCCGCCATACAGGCGCTCGCGCTCGGCCTCGTCCATCGCCGGGCTGAAGCTTCGTTCGCAGCGCCAGAGGGCGGCGATCTCGTCGAGGTCCCGATACCATCCCAGGCGCAGGCCGGCCAGATAGGCAGCCCCCAGGGCCGTGGTCTCGAGAATTCCCGGACGATCCACCTGCACTCCCAGCATGTCGGCCAGGAACTGCATCACCCAGTTGTTGCCCACCATGCCGCCATCCACCCGCAGAGTGCCCGGCGGCGTGCTCATGTCATCGCTCATGCAGACCTGCAGGTCGCGCGTCTGATAGCACACTGCCTGCAGCCCGGCGGCCACGATATCGGCGATGCCGGTGTCGCGCGTCAGGCCCAGGATGGCACCGCGGGCCTTGGGGTCCCAGTGCGGCGCGCCGAGCCCGGTAAAGGCCGGCACCAGGTACACGCTATGGCCACTCTTGGTCTCCCGCGCCAGGGTCTCGGTCTCGGCGGCATCGGCAAACAGCTTGAGGCCATCGCGCAGCCACTGGACGGTGGCGCCAGCGACGAAGATGCTGCCCTCCATGGCGTAGGTCGGCACGCCATTGAGCCGATAGCCGACCGTGGTCAGCAGTCGATTTCGCGATACCTCGGCACGCTCTCCGGTGTTGACGATCATGAAGCAGCCGGTGCCGTAGGTGCTCTTGCCCATCCCCGGCGAAAAGCAGGCCTGGCCGACCAGGGCCGCCTGCTGATCGCCGGCGACCCCGGCGATCGGCAGCTCGTCTCCCAGGAACTCCGGGCCCGCCAGCCCGAAATCGTCGCTGGAATCATGCACTTCGGGCAGCAGGTTCGCCGGAATATCGAACAGCGCCAGCAGCTCCGGATCCCAGCGCTGCGCATGAATGTCGAACAGCGCCGTGCGTGACGCGTTGGTGGCATCCGTGGCATGCACCCGGCCACCGGTGAGACGCCAGATCAGGAAGGTGTCGACGGTACCGAACGCCAGCTCGCCCCGCTCCGCCCGCTCCCGGGCGCCCTCGACATTGTCGAGCAGCCAGGCCAGCTTGGTCGCCGAGAAATAGGGATCGATCAGCAGCCCGGTACGCGCCTGAACCAGCTCGGTATGCCCAGCCTGGCGCAGGGAGTGGCAATGATCGGCCGTACGCCGATCCTGCCAGACGATGGCGTTGTAGAGAGGCTTGCCGGTCTCGCGATCCCACAGCAGGGTCGTTTCTCGCTGGTTGGTAATGCCGATGCCGGCGATATCCGTCACGCTCACCCCGTGCTCCGCGATCACCTGGCGACAGGTAGCAACCACCGAGTCCCAGATCGCTTCGGGGTCATGCTCAACCCAGCCATCGGCCGGGAACTGCTGGGGAAATTCTCGCTGGGCAGTGGCGACGCCATGCCCCTCGCGATCGAAGAGGATCGCCCGAGAACTGGTTGTGCCCTGATCGATGGCAAGCAGATAAGAGGCCATGAGGAAGCATCCTGGTATCGTTGGTTCGGAGAGGCGTTTTCGTTTTTCACGCCTACAATGTTCGATTATGATCAAAAGACTACGCTACTGGCAGAGGGCGCTCAATTGACAACAGCGCTCGACGCCTACGACTTTGGGAGCATACCGATCATCACGCATCGCCCTGCAATGGCGCTCGGATTGGCGTAGAATCCCGCCATCAAGGAGTTAGCATGACCCCACAGCAGCGCCAAGACAGCATCGTCGAGCTCGTTCGCCGCCAGGGCTACGCCAGCATCGAGCAGCTCACCGAACATTTTGCGGTCACGCCCCAGACGATTCGCCGCGATCTCAACCGCCTCTCCGGCGACGGCCAGCTCAGGCGCGTTCACGGCGGCGCCGGCCTCGAATCGAGCACGGTCAACACCGCCTATTCGATGCGCAAGAGCCTCAACCTGGAGGCCAAGCAGCGCATCGCGGCACTGCTCGCCCGCCACATTCCCGACCACGCCTCATTGTTCATCAACATCGGCACCAGTAACGAAGTGGTGGCCGAGGCCCTGCTCGACCACCAGGGCCTCGAGGTGATCACCAACAACCTCAACGTGGCCGCCATTCTCCAGCGCAAGGAAGACTTCAACGTGATCGTCGCCGGCGGCCAGGTCCGCTCTCGCGACGGCGGCATCATCGGCGAAGCCACCATCGACTTCATCAACCAGTTCAAGGTCGACTTCGGCGTCATCGGCATCAGCGGTATCGATGAAGACGGCTCGCTGCTGGAATTCGACTATCAGGAAGTGCGCGTCGCCCAGGCAATCATTCACAACTCCCGCCAGGTCTTCCTGGCCGCCGATCACTCGAAGTTCCAGCGCAACCCGGTCGTTCGCCAGGGCAACCTCGCCCAGCTCGACGCCCTGTTTACCGACCGCCAGCCCTCCGAGCGCATACAGGAACTGCTGCGCGAGCACAACGTCGCCCTGCACCTCGCCTGACTCTCTTCCTCTCCTCCCTTCCCGCCCACCGCGCCATATCATGTCGTTCCTCACGGCGGGAGCGCCTTGTCGCTTGATGTTCGTTTTCAAATACCCTATTTTCGTTTTCCAACATAAACGACATCATTTCCCTACGGCCCAGTGCCCACCGGAGCGTGACATGGCGACATCTCCCGATATTCTGGATCTCTTCGTGATCGGCGGCGGCATCAATGGCGCCGGCATTGCCGCCGATGCCGCCGGACGCGGCCTCTCGGTCGGCCTTTGCGAACAGGCCGACCTGGCCAGCGCCACCTCCTCGGCCAGCAGCAAGCTGATCCATGGCGGCCTGCGCTACCTGGAACACCACGAGTTCCGCCTGGTCCGCGAAGCCCTGCGCGAGCGCGAGACGCTGCTCGCCAAGGCGCCCCATATCATCTGGCCGCTGCGCTTCGTGCTGCCCCACCGCTCGCATCTCCGCCCGGCCTGGATGCTGCGCGCCGGACTGTTCCTCTACGACCATCTCGGCAAGCGTCGTCGCCTGCCCGCCTCTCGAGGGCTGCGCCTGGCGCCGGAACTGGGCCTGTCGCCCGACCTGTCACGGGGCTTCGAATACTCGGACTGCTGGGTGGATGACGCTCGCCTGGTGATCCTCAACGCCATCCAGGCCAGCGAATCAGGCGCCGAGATCCTGGTGGGCACACGCTGCGTCGGCGCCCACGAGGTCGACGGTCACTGGGAAATCGAGCTGGAGGACGTGGCCAGCGGCATGCGCCTGACCCGCCGTGCCCACTCGCTGGTCAACGCCTCCGGCCCCTGGGTGGAAAGCGTGATTCGCGGCATGACGCCACGCGCTTCCCGCTACGGCATGCGCATGATCCAGGGCAGCCACATCATCGTGCCGAGGCGCAACAGCGACGAGCGCGCCTTCATCCTGCAGAACACCGACCAGCGGATCGTCTTCGTGCTGCCCTATGAAGAGGACTTCAGCCTGATCGGCACCACCGATCGTCGCTACCAGGGAGACCCCGCCCGAGTCGAGGCCAGCGAAGAGGAGATCGCCTATCTGCTGGACGTCGTGAACGACCACTTCACCACTCCGCTGACGCGCGACGATGTCATTCGCACCTTCTCCGGCGTGCGTCCGCTGTGCGATGACGAGTCCGCCGAGCCCTCGGCCATGACCCGCGACTACACGCTGGACCTCGACACCCATGGCGCTCCGCTGCTGTCGGTGTTCGGCGGCAAGATCACCACCTATCGCAAGCTCGCCGAGGCCGCACTGGCGAGCCTCGCACCGCACCTGCCCTCCATGAAGCCCGCCTGGACGGCAAACGCCCCGCTGCCGGGCGGAGATATCGGCGACCAGGAGACGTTTCGCCGTCGCCTGGAGACCGACTACCCCTTCCTCACGACCGACCAGGTACGACGCTTCGCCCGCACCTACGGCTCACTGTGTCATCGGTTCCTGGCCGGCAAGTCGTCTCGCCAGGAACTCGGCGAAGACTTCGGCGCCGGCCTGTCCGCCGCCGAGGTGGACTACCTGGTGGAACACGAATGGGCCCGCGAGCCTCAGGACATTCTCTGGCGTCGCACCAAGCTGGCCCTGCGCCTCTCCGAGCAGCAGGTCATCCGGCTCACGTCTTACATGAACGCCAAGCGACAGGCCCTGGCCGTCTGAGGCGACAGACCCTGGTCATCCGAGATGTGCCGCTGGCCACGCCGGTCAGCGGCAGTTTTCGTATCGCTACGAAGAATACATCACTCAATTTTTCGCTCCTTTCTACATAGAAAAACCAGAAAGCTAACCGACTACGACCAAAGCCGAATGGCACTCATCAATCGTAGCGCTACGATTGATCGCGAATTTCGCAGCGCTACGAAGTTCGACACTTCGAAGATCACGACAACAACACACGCAAACCGGGATCCCCTCATGACCAAGACCTTCCAGCTCGCCCCCCTCGCCGCCGCCCTTGCGCTGACCGGCATGAGCGCCCATGCCCTGGCCGACGATGCCGACATCGAAGCCCGCCTGGCAGCGCTCGAGGCTCGGGTGGTCGCCGCCGAGCGACGTGCCGAGGCCGCCGAGGCTCGCCTGGAGGAGCAGGCCCACGACGAGGACTACGAGGCCAGGCTCGCCGCCCTCGAGGATCAGGCAAGCAGCGATGACGGCTTCTCCTTCAGCGCCTACGCCCGTTCAGGCCTGCTGCTCGGCGACGAGGGCAAGAGCCTGCCCGGCGGTCCCTATGTGACGCCCGCCGGCACCGTGGGCGGCGCCGTGGGTCGCCTGGGCAACGAGCCGGATACCTACGTGCACGCCAGGCTGAACCATCAGCACACCTATGCCAGCGGCGCCAAGCAACGCTTCCAGGTGTCCTTCGCCGATTCGGTCGAGACCAGTAACGACTGGACCGCCAACGAGTCCGACCTGAACGTGCGACAGGTATTCGTCGAGCTCTCGGAGCTGCCGAGCCTCGCAGGGGGCGCCTTCGAGGACGCCACCCTGTGGGCCGGCAAGCGCCTGGATCGCGACAACTTCGACATCCACTGGCTCGACAGCGATGTGGTCAAGCTGGCAGGCCTCGGCGCGGGGGTCTACGACGTCCAGCTCGGCGATGCCTGGAAGGCGAACTTCTCGCTGTACGGGCGCAGCTTCGACGACTTCCGCCTCGACCCGGAAGACACCGGGCTCAGCGACGATACCGACAGCCTGGTCCTGACCGCCAACAACTACGTCGGAAACTGGCAGTTGATGCTCAACGCGATCTCGGCCGCCGACAACGACCAACGACTCACCGACGGTGCCGGCACCGCCGCCGACCGCGGCCTCCACGCCATGCTCGCCTACAAGGGTGACAGCTTCTTCGGACTGGCAGACGGCGGCTTCCGGGCGGCCCTGCTGCACGGCCAGGGCCTCGGCGCCGAGGTCAAGCAGATCGGGGCCAACGGCGAGCTGCTGGACGACGCCCAGGCCACCCGCCTGGCCATCCAGGGCACCACCTACCTGACACCGGACTGGCGCATCGCGCCGGCGCTGCTGGCCGAAGTCAGCGAGGACCGGTTCGTCGAGGGCGACGACTACCGCTGGGCCTCGCTCAACGCGCGCATCGCCAACGAGCTCACCGAGAACTTCGAAATGCAGTACGAAGCCAGCTACCAGGCCATGGATCTCGACCCGCAGGGCTACAAGGGACGCCGCGCGGTGGAGGGCAACTTCGCCAAGTTCACCATCGCACCGACCTTCAAGCCCCAGGTGGGCGGCTTCTGGCAGCGCCCCGAGCTGCGAGCCTTCGCCTCCTACATCAGTTGGGATGACGAGCTGAACGATTTCGCCGCCGATGATGCCTTCGGCCAGGATGGCTACACCGGCGGGCAGTGGAGTTTCGGCGTCCAGGCGGAAACCTGGTTCTGATCGGCTGACGGGCCCGCTCGCCCCGCGCTCGCTGGCGTTTCGATCCTGCCCCATGGCGACGATGCCATGGGGCCTTTTTCCTTCCCGGCCCGCCTTGGACGAGGCCACGCGGGGGTGTGATAGGATTCATGCAAGTGCCGTCCATGGTCGCCACCTGGCTCGACCCGAGGCACTTTCCGACGTCCCGGCCACATCAATCGAGCAATCAGCATGAGTAGCCAACAGCGCTCCCGACGCAGCACCAAGCGCGTGACCATGACGGACGTCGCCAAGCTTTCCGGCGTCTCGGCCAGTACGGTGTCGCTCTATCTGCGCCGCCCCGACGAAGTATCCGACACCCTGGGGCGCCGCATCCAGGAGGCCATCGACGCCCTGGGCTATGTGCCCAACCTGATGGCGGGCGCGCTGGCCGCGGCCAAGACGCGGGTGATCGGTGTCGTCGTGCCGTCCATGGTCAACTCCATGTTCGCCTCGACCGTCAGCCGCATGCAGCTGTCGCTGAGCCGCCAAGGCTACCAGCTGCTGCTCGGTCACAGCGAGTATTCCGAGCAGCAGGAGGAGTCGCTGGTGCGCACCTTCATGTCCTGGTCGCCCAGCGCCATGGTGCTCACCGGCCTTCAGCACACCCGCGAAACGCGGCGCATCCTGACCAGCTCCGCGATTCCGGTGGTGGAGATGTGGGAGCTGGGCTCCAACGCCCTGGACACCATGATCGGCTTTTCCCACGAGGACGTCGGACGGGCCCAGGCGCGTCATCTCATCGAATCGGGCTGTCGACGCCTGGCCTTCATCGGCGCTCGGCTGAGCGTCGACAACCGTGCCCAGCTGCGGGCGACCGGCGTCAGGACCGCCTGCCGGGACCTGCTCGGCAGCGCCGATTGCCGGATCATCGACACCGGCACCGGCCGCATGGCCGAAGCCGCTCGTGAAGCGCTACGTACGCTGCTCGCCGAGCAGCCGGACATCGACGGCATCGTGTTCTCGAACGACGTCCTGGCCCTGGGGGCCATCTCCCAGGCGCAGGCCCAAGGCGTGCGCATCCCCGAGGACATTGCGCTGGTGGGCTTCGGTGACATGGACTTCAGCAACTGCTGCGTGCCGGCCATCTCGACGGTCCGTCCGCCCCGCGAGGAAATCGGCGACAGGATCGCGGTTGCCCTGCTCGATCGCCTGCAGGGCAACACCGTCGAGACCTCGATCGATCTCGGCTTCGAGCTGCTGGTGCGGGAAAGCTCGACCCGGCGAATCGGGATGGCCACCTCCTGAACGTCAGAGGGGCGCCGATCGGCGCCCCTCTTTTACGACCGCTCTCCCTTTACGACCACTCTCTTTACGACCGTTCTCTCTTCTGCGGCTGTCGTCTTTCCGCGGCCGTCAGCCGAGTCCCGACAGGCACAGGCTGACGCCCGATCCCATCAGCAGGAGGAAGGCGACACGCCGCAGGCTGCGCGGCGATAGCGGCGGCGGGTACCGACGCCCCAGCCAGGTGAACAGCACCACCACCGGGATCGCGGCGGCGGCCAGTCCCAGCACCTCGAGCTCGAGCGCGCCCTGAAACGCCACGATCACCAGGCGCTGGAGGCTATTGATGGCAAAGATCAACAGCAGGCAGTCGCGAATGACCGCCGGCGCCAGCGGCTGGCGGTAGAGCTGGAACACCATGGGCGGCCCCGAGGTCGAGAACATGCCGCCCATGAATCCCGACAGGCCGCCGAACAGCGCGAAGCTCCAGTTCGAAGAGCGCTCGCGCCGCGGCCTGGGGTGGCGCACCAGGATCAAGCTGCTGAGGATGATGGCCACGCCGAGGATCACCTGCAGCCAACCCACGTATTCACCGCTCAGGGCGTCCAGCGCCAGGACGCCCAGGAACACGGTGACCATCCCGCTCGCGGCACTGATCAGTACGACCCGGCGATCCAGGGTGGCACGCTTGCCGTAAAGGGCCACCGCACAGTTGAACAGGCTGAGGATACTGATCAGGATGGCGCCCATCGCCACCGGAGCAATGCCGAACATCACGACTCCGGCCATGAAGATCAGGCCGAAGGCGAAGCCGGTAACGGTCTGGGCGTAGGTCGCCAGCGCCACCACCAGTAGCAGCGGCAGGTGCTCCAGCAGGCTCATCCATCGCGCCCCGGCACGGACTCGAAGAGCCCTCGCCAAGCACTTTCTTGCCGGAAGAACACCGGGGGACGACCATCCGGCGCGGCCACCTGCAATCGGCGGCCACCCGCCTCGACGGCGCCGCTCCACAGGTGGACCCAGGTCTCGCCGGCCGGCAGGTAGACGTCACGCGCCTCGACGCCCTCCTCGACCACCGGCGCCACCAGCAGATCCGGGCCGTAGAGATATTGGGTCTGGGTGGCATAGGCCTCGGGGTCGCCCTCGAAGTGCAGGAACAGCGGACGCTGCACCGGAATGCCCCGTTCGGCGCCCTCCTCGACCTGCGCCTTGAGATAGGGGGCAAGATGGCGATAGACCCGGCTCATGTGCGCCAGGTGTTCGGTCAGCTCGGCGCTATCGAACCACTGCAGGTTGTCGCCGGGTCGATTGCACTCGTGGGTGCGCATCACCGGGGTGAAGGCGGCCAGGTCCACCCAGCGCTTGAACAGCTCGGCGCTGCGCACGTTGCCGAACAGGCTGGTGTAGCCGCCGATGTCGCTGTGATGGAAGGCATTGCCCACCAGGCCCGACGACAGCGCCGCGGTGATCACCGTGCCGATGCCGTCGTGACGGGAGAAGTCCACCGACTGGTCGCCGCCCCACAGCAGCGGGCAATGGGCCTGCACGCCGGTGTAGCCGGCGCGCATGAAGAAGGTGGCATCGGCGGTCTTGTCACGCTCCGCCACCGCCTCGGCATTGACCCTGGCCCAGCGCGTCGGCCAGCGGTTGTGCTCGACCTCCGCCGAGACGCCGTTGGCAAGCGTCACGTCCACGGGCAGGTATTCGCCGAAGTCCGCCATCCAGCCGCTGATGCCGATGTCGAGCATGTTGGCCTTGAGGATGACGTCCTTGAACCAGGCGCAGGCGTCGGGGCTGGTGAAATCCACCACGCCGCAGTCGAATTCGCCGAAGTCGACGATGGCCGGCCCGCCCTGGCCATCGGTGGCCAGGTAGCCGCGGTCGCGGGCCACCGGGTAGAGCTCGCCGTCCACGCACAGATAGGGATTCACGTAGCCCAGGAAGCGAATGCCCCGCTCGCCCAGCTCGCGACACCAGCCGGCAAGGTCCGGATAGCGGCTCTCGGAGGCCTTCCAGTCCCAGAATAGCCGCGCGCCGAAGCTGGTCTCGCGAATCCCCGCCCAGTCCTCGCACCACAGCGCCGAGACGGCCATGTCGGCGGAAAGCGCCTGGTCGAGTTTTTCTTCCGCATGCGCCTTGCCGCGCTTGAGGCCCAGGATGACCCCGTCGTAGACCCAGTCGGGCAGCCTCGGCTGATGGCCGAACCGGGCACCGAGCGTCTCGACCAGTGCCAGGTAGCTTGGCGCGGTAAACAGCTCGAGGCGCTCCGGCACCGCCCAGACCTGCAGTTCGTGAAAGTCCTCGTGGCGGAAGTCGAAGTCGGCGTAGCTGCTGGTTTCCACGTGGCAGGCATAGTAGCGCGACGACAGGAAGGTCGGCTGGGGATAGTTGGTGTGGTAATAGTCCCCACCGGCGCGATTCTCGACGTCCGAACGCCAGGTGACGTAGGTGCTTTTGTCGCGGCCGACGCCGGGCTCGGAGGTCCACAGCGGGAAATGGCGACCGCGCAGATCCAGGTAGGACATCTGTTCGCCGCAGCCCCAGACATGCTCGCCCTGCTCGGCGGCCAGCCGCCACCAGGTGCGGTTGATGCCCGGAGCGGCGTAGAGGGTGGTCAGGGTCGCGCCATCTCCGCGG
Source organism: Halomonas sp. B23F22_20 (assembly GCF_043496985.1). Lineage (NCBI taxonomy): Bacteria > Pseudomonadati > Pseudomonadota > Gammaproteobacteria > Oceanospirillales > Halomonadaceae > Halomonas > Halomonas sp. B23F22_20. The sequence continues at coordinate 67,215 of NZ_JBIEKH010000016.1, read as the reverse complement.
GTCTCGAGCCGCAGCTCGAGCTGCAGGGCGTCGTCGGCGTGGCGCCGAAAGGCCAGGCGATGGCCATCGCCCTCCGCCATCACCTCCAGGTGCCTCAAGGGTTCGCGGGCCTCGAGATAGTCCTCGATCTCGAAGTTGCCCCGGTACATGTCGAAGCGGGCCTGGCCGCGACCGACGTGGATCGCCGGCGTCTCGGCGCTATGACGAAACAGCAGGGCGTCGCCGCGATAGAGGCTGACGGCGTGCGACTCGGGGATGACGCGCATCATGATGGTGTCCCGTTGGTGAAGAGGAAAAGAAGCGATGGGCAACAGCGGGCATGCGTTCCGGAGGCACGCCCCCGGAACGCAAGGCTCAGTTGAGCGTCAGGCCGGCATCGACCACGAAGTTCTGGCCGGTGCAGCCGCGGCTCTCCGCGGAGCCCAGGAACAGCGCCATGCGCGCCACGTCGTCGGCGTCCAGCCGGAACTTCAGCGCCTGCTGATCGAGGAAACGCTGATTGAGTTCCGGGGTCAGCCAAAGCCGCTCCTGGCGCTCGGTCAGGATGGCACCCGGCACCAGGGCGTTGACCCGGATGCCGTGCACGCCGATTTCCTGGGCCAGGGTCCTGGTCAGGCCATTGATGGCGGCCTTGGCAGTGGTATAGCCCACCATCCCGGGGCGGCCGCGCATCCAGGAGATCGAGCCGAGGTTGATGATGCTGCCCTCGCCTCGCCGCTTCATGGCGGGCAGCACCGCCTGGGTGGCGAAGACATGGTGACGCAGGTTGATGGCCTGGCAATTGTCCCAGTACTCGGGAGTCAGCTCCTCGAGGGAGTGGCGATCGTCGAGGCCGGCGTTGTTGATCAGCACGTCGATGGGGGCGAAATCGCACTCCACCTCGGCGATCACCGCCTGAAGCCGCTCGATGTCGCGGATATCGCACTCGTCGAACCGCACCTCGGCCGGCGCGAGTTCGGCCACCAGCGCCTGTGATGCCGCGGTATCGATATCGACGAAGGCCACTCTGGCACCCTGGCCGGCGAAGGCGCGCACCAGGGCGGCGCCGATGCCGGAGCCGCCTCCGGAGATGAACACCGTCTTGTCACGCAGGGAATGGTATTGAACCGGGGGCTGGTCGCTCATGATCTCGCCTCTCAGATGGCCATGTTGACGTACTTGGTCTCGAGGTAGTCCTCGATGCCCTGGCGAGCGCCCTCGCGACCCAGGCCGGATTCCTTGACGCCACCGAAGGGAGCCTCGCAGGTGGAGACGTGGCCGTTGTTGATGCCCACCATGCCGTAGTCCAGGCCCTCGGACATGCGCCAGGCGCGGCCCAGGTCGCGAGTGTAGCAATAGGCGGCCAGGCCGTACTCGGTGTCGTTGGCCAGGCGCAGTACCTCCGCCTCCTCGCCGAAGCGGAACACCGGCGCCAGCGGACCGAAGGTTTCCTCCGAGAAGCACGCCATCTCCGGCGTAGCCTCGGCGATCACCGCCGGCGACAGGAAGTTGCCGGACAGGCGCTCGCCGCCGACATGCAGCTTGCCGCCCTTGGCCACGGCATCGCGCAGCTGCTGCTCGACCTTGTCGGCGGCGGCGGCATCGATCAGCGGGCCAACCTCGACGCCCGCCTCGTGTCCGGGGCCGACCCTGAGTTCGGCAACCCGGGCCGCCAGGCGCTCGACGAAGGCATCGTGGATGCCCGCCTGGACGAAGATTCGATTGGCGCACACGCAGGTCTGGCCGGCATTGCGGAACTTGGCCAGCATCGCCCCCTCCACGGCCTGCTCCAGGTCGGCGTCGTCGAAGACGATGAAAGGCGCGTTGCCGCCCAGTTCCATGGAGACCTTCTTGACCGTGTCGGCGCACTGGCGCAGCAGCAGCTTGCCGATGCCGGTGGAGCCGGTGAAGCTCAGCTTGCGGACCTTGGGGCTTGCGGTCATGGCACCGCCGATGGCCCGGGCATCGCCGGTGACCACGTTGACCACGCCGGCCGGAATCCCGGCACGCTGGGCCAGCTCGCCCATGGCCAGCGCCGAGTAGGGGGTCTGGCCCGCCGGCTTGATGACGATGGTGCAGCCGGCGGCCAGCGCCGGCCCCGCCTTGCGAGCGATCATTGCGGCCGGGAAGTTCCAGGGCGTAATCGCAGCGCACACTCCCACCGGCTGCTTGACCACCATCATGCGGCGATCGCCCATGGGGCTTGGAATCAGCTCGCCATAGGTGCGACGCCCCTCCTCGGCGAACCACTCCAGGAAGCTCGCCGCAAAGCCGATCTCCCCGCGGGCCTCGGCCAGCGGCTTGCCCTGCTCGGCGGTCATCAGCGCGGCCAGATCCTCCTGATGCTCGAGCATCAGGTCGTGCCAGCGACGCAGCAGGAGGCCGCGCTGCTTGGCGGTCCTGCCCCGCCACTCGACCATGGCGCGTTCGGCCGCCTCGATGGCGCGTTGAGTCTCGGCCTCGCCCAGGCGCGGCACCCGGCCGATCACGCTGTCGTCGGCGGGATTGGTGACGTCGTCGACGGCGCCATCGTCGGCACCGACCCAGTCGCCGTCGATCAGACATGCCTGGCGCAGCAGGTCCTTGTCCTGGAGGTTGAGCATGATGGGCTCCTGTTGAGTGGTGAAAGCGGGCCGGCCTCAGCCGGCGAATGTCGGTTCGGGGCGGCCGGCAACGTCGACGCGCATGGCGAAGACGTCCCCGGACTGCGGATAGGCCGCGAGCTCTTCGGCCGGTCGGCCGTGACGGGCGCTGGTCACGTAGAGAGTCTTGAGGTCCTCTCCGCCGAAGGCGCACATGGTCGGGCAGCGGGCGGGGATCGGATACTCGGCGACGAGCTCGCCTTCGGGGGACAGGCGCACCACGCGACCGCCCTCGAACAGCGCCGACCAGTAATATCCTTCGCTGTCGACGGCGGCGCCGTCTGGCCGGCCGTTGCCGAAGGGAAAGCGGTGGAACACCTCGCGCGGGCCGAGGATCTCGCCGCTCTGCGGGTCCAGCGGGTAGCGATAGATCACGTGGTTGGGCGTATCGGAGTGATAGGCCCAGCGACGGTCCGGACTGAAGGCCACGCCGTTGGACACCAGCACCTCGCCGGCCAGTCGGCGGCAGCTGAGGTCGGCGTCGACCCGGAAGAGAGCGGCCAGGGGCCGGTCCCGCGGCTCGTGGATGGTGCCCGCCCAGAAGCGCCCCCAGGGGTCGACCCGGCCGTCATTGAAGCGGCTGATCGTGGTGTCGGATACCGGCCGGGCCAGGCACTCCAGCGGCCGCGCCTCGTCGTCGAGCAGCCACAGGCCGGAGCGCAGCCCGGCGATGAAGCCGCCCTCGCGGCGGCGGCCGATGCAGCCGATGTGTTCCGGCAGCGGATAGGCGGTGTTGTCGCCGCTGGCGGGGTCGAAGCGGTTGAGGCTCGGCGCCTCGATGTCCACCCAATAGAGTACCCCTTCGTCGCCGGCCCACACCGGGCATTCGCCCAGCGAGGCCCGGGCCGACAGCACGGAGCGGAACGGTGAAGCGGTCATGATGTGATCTCGCCTGTCAGGTGAATGTGGCCGACCAGCCGCTCGCCGGGCGCCAGGTGACGCACTCCTGCCGCAGCCGGATCGGCCATGTTGAGGGCATCGTTGGCGTGGCTGACCGGCTCGATGCCGACGACGTCGCTTTCTTCCGGGGTGAATACCACCAGGTGGGACAACGCTTCGCAGGCCGTCAGGGTCACGGCGATACCGCGCGACGGCCAGGCCAGTCGCGCCTCCCGCGCCCAGCCGGTGAAGCAGTGATCCAGGCCTGGCGTCCCCACCGGGCGGCGGACGCTGTAGTCCCAGTCGGCGGGAACGGACACATGACGCTCCGGGAGCTGGCGGGCGTCGCTCAGCCACACGCCCTCGCAGCGAAACGCCATGTCGAGTCCATCGCGCAGGAAATAGGGGTGCCAGCCAAGCCCCGCCGGCATGTCCCGGTCGTCGCGGTTCTCGACCTCGAGCGCCAGGCTGACGCGACGACCATCAAGCCGCCAGACCTGGCGAAGCCGGCAGCGCCAGGGCCAGTCGGCATCGCCGGGATGGTCCAGCACCAGGCTCGCGGCGTTGACGTCCCGGTCTTCCACCGCCCAGGCGCGCTGCCAGGCGAACCCGTGCAGGCTGTGGGGGTGATCGCCGAAGTTGCGCGCCAGCCGCACCCTCTCGCCCCGCCAGGTAAAACCGGCGTCGGCGATGCGATTGGAATACGGCGCCAGCATGTAGCCGCCGCTGTGGCGTACCGCCTCGGCGGCTGTGGCCCGCTCGGCCTCCAGGGGCCGCAGCACGTCACGCCCCGCCAGGCCGAGACTCGACACGGCCCCGCCCAGGGACGGCACCAGGCAGAGGCGCCAGGGAGGCGACGACAGCGAGAGGGTCTCGACCATGCTCAATAGACGCCGCTGTTCTCGGTGGCGGCGCTCTCGCCGCGCACGGCGGCGAGGTATTCCTGGGCCCGGGACATCATCAGGCTCATGTCGGAGCCGATGGCCACGAAGGCGAATCCCTTGGCGATGTACTCGCCGACCAGCGCCGGGTCGGCGCCGACGATGCCGCACGGCAGGTCACGGGCCCGACAGGCCGCCACGGCCCCAGCGATCGCCTCCTGGACCTCCGGGTGACGAATATCACCGATATGGTCCATGGCGGCGGAAAGGTCCCCCGGTCCGACGAACACGGCATCGACGTCGTCCACCTCGGCGATCTCCGGCAGGACCGCTAGCGCCTCCGGCGTCTCGAGCTGCAGGATCACGCCGATCTCGCGATCGGCCTCCTGGAGGTAACGCTTGACGGTACCGTAGCGGCTGGCGCGGTGCACCGCCGCCACCCCTCGGAAGCCGCGCCCGGGATAGCGGGTGGAAGCCACCGCCTGGCGCGCCTCCTCGGCGTTCTGGATGTAGGGGAACATCAGCGTCTGGGCCCCGCTGTCCAGCATCCGCTTGACCATCACCGGATCGTTCCAGGGCAGGCGCACCACCAGCTCCGCCGGCGTGCCGGCCACGGCCTGCATGATGGCCATGGCCTGGGGCACGTCGACCGGCACGTGCTCCATGTCGAGCACCACATAGTCGAAGCCGGCGAAGCCGATGGCCTCGGCCACGTTGGGACTCGCGGTCATCAGCCAGGTCCCCACCGGTACCCTGGACTCGCCCAGCCACTGCTTGAAGCGGTTCACGGGAAGCGTCATGTCGTCACCTCAGAAGATTTCGGGTTCGTCTTGTCGTTGACCGTTCTGGAGGATGTCGAAATCGCATCCCTGATCGGCCTGGGTCACATGCTCCTGGAAGATTGCGGTGTAGCCGCGATCGATCCGCGGGCTCGGGGCTCGCCAGGCCTCGCGTCGCGCCTCGAGCTCGCTCGGCTCGACGCACAGCTCGAGACGACGCGCCTCGATGTCCAGCTCGATCTCGTCGCCATCGCGCACCAGCGCCAGCGGTCCGCCCACCGAGGACTCGGGCGCCACGTGCAGCACGCAGGTCCCGTAGTGGGTGCCGCTCATGCGGGCGTCGGAGATGCGCAGCATGTCGCGGACGCCCTGGGCCAGGAGCTTCTTGGGAATCGGCAGCGCGCCCCATTCGGGCATCCCCGGCGCTCCCTTGGGCCCGGCATTGCGCAGCACCAGCACCGAGTCGGCGGTGATGTCGAGGGCCGGATCGTCGATGCGCGCCACCAGGTCCGCATGGTTGTCGAAGACCACGGCACGGCCGCGATGGCGGGCCAGCTCCGGATTCGCAGCGCTGGCCTTGATGACCGCCCCGTTGGGCGCCAGATTGCCGCGCAGCACGGCCAGGGCCGCGCCCGGCGTGACGGGCCGGTCGAAGGGGCGAATGACGTCGTCGTCGTAGCACTCCGCCGGGGCGATCCATTCACCCAGCGCCTTGCCGGAGATGCCACGGGCCTCGAGCGCCAGCTGGCCTTCAAGCCGCTTGAGCAGCGCCGGCAGCCCCCCGGCGTAGAAGAAGTCCTCCATCAGGTACTCGCCCGAGGGAAAGATATTGGCGAGCACCGGCACCTGGCGGGCCACGGCGTCCAGGTCATCGAGGGTCAGCGTCACGTTGGCCCGTCGCGCCAGGGCGATCAGATGCACGGCGGCATTGGTGGAGCCGCCCATGGCCATGTAGCAGCGCGCGCCATTGAGGAAGCTCTCGCGGGTCAGGAAGTCGGAGGGCTTGAGGTCCTCCCAGATCATCTCGACGATGCGCGAGCCACATTCGGAGGCCATGCGGGTGTGGCCGGAATCGGCCGCCGGAATGCTCGAGGCCCCGGGCAGGGTCAGGCCCATGGCATCGACGATGGAGGTCATGGTGGAGGCCGTGCCCATGGTGTTGCAGGTGCCATTGGAGCGCGTCATGCGCGACTCGAGGTCCACCCACTCGTCCTGGGTGATGTTGCCGCTGCGCAGCTCGTCCCAGTACTTGCGGGTGTGGGTGCCGGCGCCCAGGGTCTTGCCCTTCCACTTGCCGTTGAGCATCGGTCCCGCGGGACAGAAGATCGCCGGAATATCCATGCTGATGGCGCCCATCAGCAGCCCCGGCGTGGTCTTGTCGCAGCCGCCCAGTAGCACCACGCCATCGAGGGGATGCGAGCGCAGCAGCTCCTCGGCCTCCATCGCCAGGAAATTGCGGTACAGCATGGTGGTGGGCTTGACCATCACCTCGCCGAGCGACATCGCCGGCAGCTCCACCGGGAAGCCGCCGGCGGCCCACACCGCGCGCTTGACCGCGTCGGCCCTATCGCGCAGGTGCGCATGGCACGGGCTCAGGTCACTCCAGGTATTGAGGATGCCGACCACCGGCTTACCCATGAACTCTTCGCGACGCAGCCCCATCTGCTGGGTGCGCTGCCGGTGCGCGAAGCCACGCATGTCCGGGGAACTGTACCAGCGCTGACTGCGCAGCTGGTCGATGGTGCGTCGGTCCTTGTTCATCATCTTGCCTCTCGGTGACTCGCCATGGCTTTCATGGCGACGAAAATCGTAGCGCTACGAAATACTGTGTCAGCGCCGGCCCGCTGTCAACTCGTCTCGCCCTCGATCCATCGCCCCGACGAACGCCATCCCGGCGCCGCCTGCACGCGGCAAGCGCTCACAAAACGTCATGATATTAAGACTTTAGTTCAATGCTGATAACGCCCTTCAGTGTCCCATCACGGCTTGACACTCCCCTGGGGCATACCTACTATTTCGTAGCGCTGCGAAAATGGATACCGCGGCGATCCGACAACCGGACAACAAACACGCGACCGCCGCTGGACGAGGCCATGCCCGGCCGTGGCGGCTCCCGGAGACACTGCATGCCAACGCTCGTATCCTTCCTCGACCGCCTCAACCGGCTGACGACGCGCTGGGCAGGCCACGCGGCAACGCTGCTGCTGGCCGCCATGCTGGCCGTGATGATCGTTCACGTCGTCTATCGCTACGCCCTGGGCGATAGCTTCGGTTGGACCGAGGAACTCTCGCGCTACATGATGGTGTGGATGGCCTTCCTGTACTTCCCGGCCGCCCACAAGAAAGGGCTCAACGTGAGCCTCGACCTGTGCACCGAGTGGTTCAGAGGCTCCCGCCCCTGGCAGCTGCTACAGCTGCTGATCGAGGCCGCCATCCTCGCCGCCCTCGTCTGGAGCATCCAGCTCGGCTTCGACCGCATCGAGCGCGGCGCCACCACCCAGAGCCTGGCACTGGGCATCCCCATGGCCCAGGTCTACTACGTGCTGCCGATCAGCTTCGCCCTCACCGCGCTGTGCTCACTGGAGCGCCTGCTGCGCGCGGCTCATGCCCTGATCTCGCCGCAGGCCGCGGCCCGCGATCAGGACCCCGACCATCGCCAGGCGGAGGCCTGAATCATGACTTTCGCCTATCTGTGGATCTTCGCGGGGCTGCTGATCGCCGGCATGCCGATCGTCTTTCTGATGCTGATCGCGCCGGGCATCAGCCTGGTGCTGGAAGGCAAGGTCATGTTCCTCGACCTGCTTTTCCAGCGCCTGTTCGCGGGCATCGACAGCTTCCCGCTGATGGCGCTGCCCTTCTTCATCCTGGCCGGCGAGCTGATGACGGCCGGCGGGGTCACCTCGCGCATCGTGCGCTTCGCCGAGACCCTGATCGGCCATCGCCGTGCCGGCCTGGGCCAGGTGTCGGTATCCTCCTCGCTGATGCTGGCCGGCGGTTCCGGCTCGGCGGTGGCGGACGCCTCGGCACTGGGCTCGGTGATGATTCCAGCCATGAAGTCGTCGGGCTACACCAATCGCTTTTCGGCGGCGGTGACGGCCGCCTCGGCGGTGATCGCCAGCATCATCCCGCCGAGCGGCATCTTCATCCTCTATGCCTTCATCATGAACGTCTCGGTCGCCGGGATGTTCGCCGGCGGCATCGTGCCCGGCATCCTGATCGGTGTCGGCCTGATGATCGCCATCTCGGTAATGACCCGTTTCAAGGAATTTCCGGAGCCGCTGCCCAAGGCGAGCTGGCGCCAGAAGTGGCAGGCGTTCGTCGCCGCCTTCATGCCCCTGCTGACGCCGGTGATCCTGATCGGCGGCATCGTGGGCGGCATCTTCACGCCCACCGAAGGTGCGGCCATCGCCGCCTTCTATGCCCTGATCCTCGGGCTGTTCGTGACTCGCGACCTCAAGCTTAGCGACCTGCCGGCCCTGTTCGGCAAGGCGGCGCTCAGCTCGGCAGTGGTGCTGCTGCTGGTCGGCGCGGCCGTCGCCTTTGCCTCGCTGGTCAGCCTCAAGGGGACGCCGCAGCTGGTCAGCGGCTTCATCCTCGGCATCACCGACGATCCCGCCCTGCTGTTCTTCCTGGTCGTCATCTTCCTGCTCGGCATCGGCACCATCATGGATGCCGGCCCCGCCATCCTGATTCTCGGCCCGATCCTGTCGCCGGTCATGGTCGGCGTCGGCGTCGACCCGATCCACTTTGCGGTCGTCATGAGCGTGACGCTGATCATGGGCCTGATCACGCCGCCCATGGGCCTGGTGCTGTTCGTGGTCGGCAGCATCAGCAACGAGAAAATCGAGAAGATTGCCTGGGAAATGCTGCCGCTGTTCCTGGTCGAGATCGGCATCCTGTTCGCCCTCGTTTATGTGCCGGACCTGGTGCTCGCCATTCCACGCGCCTTCGGTTACGTCGCCTAGCGCCCACCACTCACCACCCACCACCCACGCCAAGAGGTCACAACAATGAAAACCCCCAGCTTCAAGCCGTCAGGCATCGCCCGCGCCGTGCTGCTTGCCTCCACCCTCGGCGCTGCCTCCACTGCCCAAGCCGTGGACCTCAACCTGGTCCTGCTGGCCAACGAGCAGGACGAAGAGTACGACGCCGCCCAGGTCTTCGAGAACTACGTGGAAAGCCGCACTGGCGGCGAGGTCAACGTCAACATCTTCGTCGGTCCCCAGCTGTGCGGCTCGGCGAACGAGTGCTTCGAGGCCATGCAGGCCGGCATCGTCGACCTGTTCACCGCGACCGCGGGCGGCGTCGCCGGCATCTATCCACCGATCCAGGGCATGGACATCCCCTATACCTTCCCTGACGACCGCACCGCCATGGGCATGCTCTCCGACCCGGAGCTCACCGACTACCTGCGCGGCGAGATCCTCGAGTCCACCGGCGGCGGCATCCGCCTGATGACCATGACCCAGACCGGCGGCTGGCGAAACTTCGCCAACGCCGAGCACGAGATCCGCTCGCCGGCGGACGTCGAAGGACTGCGCTTTCGCACCATCGAGTCCGAGATCCAGCAGCGGCTGGTCCGGGAAATGGGTGGCTCCCCCACGCCCCTGCCCTGGCTCGAGGTCTACACCGGGCTGCAGACCGGCGTGGTCGACGGCACCAAGAATTCGATCTCCGACATCACCAACATGAACTTTCAGGAAGTGCTCAAGTACATCACCCTGGATGGACATGCCTACATGGCGTCGATGTGGCTGATGGGCAACCAGAAGTTCGAGTCACTGAGCGCCGAGCAGCAGCGCGTCGTGGCCGATGCTGCCGCGCTGATGGGGGTGGTGCAGTTCGGCATGCAGCCGCGCAAGGAGCTCGAGGCGTACGCGGCATGGCGGGAATCGGGCGGGGAACTCTACACGCCCACCGAGGAAGAGATGGAGCAGTTTCGCAGCTATGCCACGCCGATCCGCGACTGGTACCTGGAGAACTACGGCGAGCAGGGCCAGGAGTTCCTGAGCGAGCTTGAAGCCGCCCGCGACCGCGCCGCCGAGCGCGTCGCCGCGGACCGCGCATCCGCCCTGCAGTAACCCCCGCCCCGAGACATGGCAGGCGATGCCGGACATCGCCTGCCACGCTCGCCTGCTCCCATCACCGCCGCCATGACGGGCACCCGCCACCGATAGCGATCGCGCCGGAAACCACACCTCGCCGCCGGCCACCTGAGCCGGTACCCTCGAACCAGGGGCGCGACATCGCGCAACGTGACGGGGCACGGTGGGGAGATCACACACATGTTCGGATGGATACTCGGCGGCATCACCGCCATGCTGCTGCTGGCCAGCCTCATTGCCCGGATCCCCGGACATTGGTGGTGGCTGCGCGCCTGCGAGTTTCCTCGCCTGCAGATCGGGCTTGGCGGCGCCGTCTGCGCCCTCGCCTCCCCCCTGGCCGATCCGAGCCAGACCCCGTGGATCGCCGCGGCGGGCTGCGCCGTGCTCGTCGTGCAGCTACGCTACGTGCTGCCCTGGACGCCGCTGTGGCCCGCCCAGGTGAAGGCCGCCCGGGGCGACCGCCCGGATCGCTGCCTGTCGCTGCTGGTGGCCAACGTACTGACGCCCAACCGCGACAGCGACGCCCTGCTGGCGATCATTCGCGATCAGGATCCCGACCTGATCCTGACCCTGGAATCCGATGACTGGTGGGGGCAGCGCCTCGACGAGGGGCTCGGCAGCGGCTGGCCGCATGCCGTGCGCGTCCCGCTGGACAACCTCTACGGCATGCACCTCTATTCGCGACGGCCGCTCATCGATCCCGAGGTCAAGTGGCTGATCCAGGACGATATCCCCTCCATCCACTGCGGCATCGAGCTGGAGAGCGGCGACCGCATCCGCTTTCATGCCCTGCATCCTCGACCGCCGGCGCCCAGCGAGAGCGAGGAATCGCTGTGGCGGGACGGCGAGCTGATGCTGGTCGCCAAGCTGATCCATCAGGATCCCGTGCCCACCGTAGTGGCGGGCGATCTCAACGACGTGGCCTGGTCGCGCAGTACCCGGCTGTTCTGCCGGGTCAGCGGCATGCTCGACCCGCGCCGAGGGCGCGGCATGTTCAGCACCTTCCATGCCCAGCACGCCCTGCTGCGCTGGCCCCTCGACCATGTCTTTGCCAGCGAGCACTTCACGCTCGGTCGCATGCAGCGTCTGCCGAGCTTCGGCTCGGATCACTTTCCGATCCTGACCACGCTCTGCTATCGCCCCTCCCGCGCCGACGAGCATGAGAACCCGACGGCGACGAGGGAAGAGCATCGCGACGCCCGGGACACCGTGGAGGAGGCCCGGGAGCGCGAGCAGGACGACTGACGCCCCCGGGCCGACCTGCGCTCCGCCGGCCTAACCGGGGATGCCCCCTCGCGTCAGCGCCACCGGGTCGAGCAGTCGCTCCAGCTCCGCACGGTCGAGGTCGGTCTGCTCCTCGGCCACCTCGAGGATCGGCCGCCCCGCCTGGTAGGCCTGCTTGGCGATGGCCGCGGCGGCATCGTAGCCGATCACCGAGTTGAGCGCGGTGACCAGGATCGGATTTCGCGACAGCGGCTCGCGCAGGTGGTCCTCGCGCACCTTGAAGGTGGCGATGGCGCGGTCGGCCAGCAGCCAGGCCGTGTTGCGCATCAGGGTGATCGAGGTCAGCAGATTGTAAGCCACCAGCGGCAGCATGACGTTGAGCTGGAAGTTGCCACTCTGACCGGCCACGGTCACCGCCGCGTCGTGGCCGATGACCTGCGCCGCGGCCTGGGTGGCAGACTCGGGGATCACCGGGTTGACCTTGCCCGGCATGATCGAACTGCCAGGCTGCAGCGCCTCGAGCTCGATTTCGCCGAGCCCGGCCAGCGGGCCGGAGTTCATCCACCGCAGATCATTGGCGATCTTCATGACCACGCAGGCCAGCCCCCTGAGCTGGCCGGAAAGCTCCACCGCCGCGTCCTGGCTACCGAGGCTGGCGAAGAAGCTGTCGTTGGGGGAAAGTGCCAGTCCGGTCTGCTGACTCAGGTCTCGCGCCATCCGCTCGGCGAACTCCGGATGGGCGTTGATGCCGGTACCCACGGCGGTACCGCCCTGGGCCAGCCGACACAGTCGCACCATGGCGCTGTCGAAACGTTCGATGGCCTGCCCCACCTGGCTCGACCAGCCGCCGAGTTCCTGGCTCAGGCGCAGCGGCATGGCGTCCATCAGATGCGTCCGGCCAGTCTTGACCACGCCGTCGAGCTCGGAGGCACGCACCTCGATGGTCTCGTGCAGGTGAACCAGGGCCGGACGCAGCTCGCGGGTCACTTCCAGGGCCGCCGAAAGGTGAAGCGCCGTGGGGATGACGTCGTTGCTCGACTGCCCCATGTTGACGTGATCGTTCGGGCCCACCGTGAGATCGTCGCGGCTGGCCAGGTGGGCGATCACCTCGTTGACGTTCATGTTGCTGGAGGTGCCGGATCCGGTCTGGAAGACGTCGACCGGGAACTGATCGTCGTGTTCACCGGCGATCACCGCCTCGGCGGCGGCCACGATCGCCTCGGCCCGCGCCTCATCCAGCAGCCCAAGGTCGCGATTGACCCGCGCCGCCGCCAGCTTGATCCGCGCGATGGCATGGATAAAGCGTGCCGGCATGGCCTGGCCGGACACCGGGAAGTTGTTCACCGCCCGCTGGGTCTGGGCGCCGTACAGGGCATCCGCCGGCACCTCCAGTTCGCCCATGCTGTCGCGCTCGATGCGATGCTCGCTCATGTTCGGCTCCTCCGGGAAGATGTCCTCATCACCATGGTGGCGACCCCGTGCCCTTGCAAGGCGCAGGGCGGCAAAAGAAAAATGTGCGCCGCGATGTTGCAGTGCACAAAATCCGCTGCTATTGTGCACTGCAACAGACGAGAGAAGGCATCGGCATTCCCGCCCAGGCCTTCGAGACGGACGCCATCACAGGAGGCGAACACGATGCAAAACTTCGACACCAAGCAGTTCACCGAGCAGTTCGAATCGCTGTTCTTCGGCCCGGCCCGCGCCTACGCTGGCCTGTCCGTGGACTTTGCCGAGAAGCTGACCAGCGCCCAGCTCGAAGCCGGCCGCGCCTACACCGAAACCGGTCTGGCCCAGGTCCGCGCCCTGCTCGACATCAAGGACGCCGAAGGCCTGCGCAGCTACATGGAAGGCCAGCAAAAGGTCGCCAAGGACCTGACCGAACGCCTCAAGGGCGATGCCGAGAAAGTCGTCTCCCTGCAGCAGGACTTCGTCCAGCAGAGCCAGAAGCTGACCGAAGAGAACGTCAAGCAGGCTACCGAGACTGCGACCAAGGCCGCCAAGTAAGCCTGAACCGCGACTCGCTCTTCGAAGGGGCCACCGCCACGGCGGTGGCCCCTTTCGTTTGCCATTTGCGGTAAGCTCTCTCCCCGCACAGGGCCAACCCGTGAAGGGAGAGTGCAATGAAACACCCCTACCTGCCCATCCTGATGGGCCTGATCCTCACCGGCTGCCAGATGCTGCCGCCGGAGGGCGCCACGCAACGCGGCGGCCCCGCCGAGGTCATCGACATCGGCGAGCGAGCGCCCGACACCACGCCATCGCCCGAGGGACGCGTACCGCGCCAGGTGCCTTTCCCCGCCGAACAATACGCGGCTCTGGAGAAGGCCGGCAACGCCGCCCTCAGCGGCCGTCTGACGCTGGACACCGCGTCGGGCACCGTGGCTGGCGCCGGCGAGACGATCTCGGTGGCGCCGGTTACCACCTATTCCGCCGAGGCCGCCGAGCAGGCCCTGGCCGGCCGCGCGGTGGAACCCGCCGATCCAAGGGCCCGCGCCTATACCCACACTACCCGCACCGATGCCGACGGCTACTTCCTGCTGCGCGGCCTGCCGTCCGGCAACTTCTACGTCTCCGGCAGCGTTGCCGACCCCACCAGCGGTCGTCGAAGCATCATCATCCACCAGGTATCACTGGCCGATGGCCAGCACCGCGAGGTGCAATTGAACCGCTAAGCGCGTCGATGGCGCCTCTGCGACCTGGCTTCTACCCTGAAGGCGATGCTCGCGATGCTCTCGGGTCGCGAGCCCGGATCGGGAGAAGATGACATGGAACGGAGCACGCACGACGTCGGCCGGGCCACATGGGCCTGGTGGGCGCTCCCCCTGGCACTGACCGTCGCTGGCTCATCGCAGGCCGCCAGCTTCGACGAGCTGCAGGAACGGGGCAGCATTCGCGTCGCGGTGGCCAACGAAGTGCCCTACGGCTATCTCGACGACACCGGCCAGGGGCGAGGCCCCGGCCCCGAAGTGGCGCGTCATGTGCTGGGAGAGCTCGGCATCGATGACATCGAATGGGTCGTGACGTCCTTCGGCGACCTGATCCCCGGCCTGGAGGAAGGCCGCTTCGACATGGCCGCCGCCGAGATGGCGATTCGCCCGGAACGCTGCCAGCGGGTGCTGTTCTCGGCACCCAACACCTCTTACGGGGAAGGCCTGCTGGTGCGCGCCGCCAACCCGCTCGAAATCAACGGCTACGCGGACTTCGCCGACCGCGACGACATCCGCGTAGCGGTGCTGGGGGGCGCCACCCAGGTCGACATCATGGCGGCACTGGGCGTTCCGGAAGACCAGGTGGTGGTCATCGACGACAACGCGGCGGCCATCGACACCCTGCTCGACGACCGGGCCGACGCCTACGCCGGCACCGGGCTCACGGTTAGCCGATTGGAAGAGCAGAGCCCCGAGGTCGAGGTGGTACAGAACTTCGAGGATCCGAAGGTCAACGGAGAGATCGTGAGAAGCTGGGGTGCCTTCACCTTCCCGAGGGACGCCGAGACGCTGCGCGACGCCTTCGACACTGTGCTGCTCGACTACCGCAATACCCAAGCGTGGGAAGACACTCTGGAAGACAACGGCTTCACCCAGGACGACGTCCTCAACGCCTTCCGCTTCAATACCGAATGGCTGTGCGGCCAGGAGGAGTGACAGTGGCCGTCGCCGGCCACCCCATCTCCTGACTACCAGTCCAGCGCCTGCTTGACGAACGGGATGGTCAGCTTGCGCTGGGCGGAAAGCGAGGCACGGTCCAGCATCTCCAGAGACTCGAACAACTCCTCCAGCTTGCGCGGCCCACGATGCAGGATGTAGCGTGCCACCTCGTCGGGCAGCTGCATGCCTCGCATCCGCGCCCTCAGCTGCAGGGCGGCAAGCCGGTCGTCATCGCCCAGCCCCTGGACATGGAAAGTCATCCCCCAGGTCAGCCGAGAGGCCAGATCCGGGAGTTTCACGGCCAACTGCCGCGGCGGCGCCTCGGCGGCGATCACCAGGCGACGCCCCGCATCGCGCAAGCGATTGAAGGCATGGAACAAGGCTTCCTCCCAGCGCTTGCGCCCCACCACTCTCTCGAGATCGTCGATGGCCACCAGATCGAGCCGTTCCACCTCTTCCAGCATCAGTGGCGGGAAGTGGCCGAGTTCTTCGAGCGGCAAGTAGAGCGCACGCCGATCGCGATCCGAAGCGGCGTGACAGGCCGCCTGCAATAGATGGCTGCGACCTACGCCCTCGCTGCCCCAAAGATACAGAAACGGCTCACCGTCATCGTCGAGCTGGCGCTTCAGACGATCGACCAGGGCGGCGCTGGGGCCGGGATGGAAGTTGGCGAAGGTGGCGTCGTCGCGCAGCCCCACGCCCAGCGGCAACTGCGCGGGTGCTCGACTCATGGCGACTCCTCGTCCTGGGGGCTACGGCCCGAATCGTAAAGTGTGCTGTTTTTATAATGCTCGTGGAGATAACGCAACACCACCATCACCACGGCCGCCACCGGCAGCGCCAGCAGGATCCCGGTGAAGCCGAACAGCTGGCCGCCGGCCAATACGGCGAAGATCACCGCCACCGGGTGCAGGCCGATCTTGTCGCCCAACAGCTTGGGCTGCAGCACCGTGCTCTCCACCAACTGGCCGAAGCCGAAGACCCCGCCCACGGCGAGCAGCATCAGCCAGTCGCCGAACTGGAAGAAGGTCACCACGCCGGCCACGCTGATACCGACGATCACCCCCAGGTAGGGGACGATGCTGGCCAGGCCGGACAGCAACCCGATCAGCAGCCCGAACTTGACCCCCAACAGGGTCAGGCCGACGGCGTAGATGACGCCCAGGCACAGCATCACGATCAGCTGACCACGCAGGAAGGCAGCCAGTACCTCGTCGCATTCCCCGGCCAGACGAACCACCGCGGGCTCCCAGTGCCGCGGCAGCGACCCGCGCACCTTGGCCACCAGGATGTCCCAGTCGAGCAGCAGGTAGAAGGTCACCACCGGGATCAGCGCCAGGTTTCCCACCCAGGCCGCCAGCGCCAGCCCCGACTGCGAGACCTTGGCCAGCAGGGTGGCGGCGAAGGTACCGGTCTCACGCCAGTTGTCGAGTAGCGCCTGGCGCAGCTGATCGAAGTCCGTTCCCAGATCGATGCCGGTCAGGTTGCGGACCTCGGGCAACACAGTGGCCTGCACCCAGTCCAGGGCGGCGGGCAGCAGCTGCACCACCTGGCCGATCTGGCGTCCCAGCAGCGGAATCACCAGCAGCAGGGTCAACACGATGACCAGCGTCAGCAGCAGGAACACTACCGACACCGACAATCGCCGCGACAGCCCCATGTCTTCCAGGCGATCGGCCAGCGGGTCGCCGAGATAGGCCAGCACCATGCTGACGAAAAATGGCATCAGCACCGGTTCGATGCTGATGAAGAACCACAGTCCCAGTGCCACCGTGGCGACCAGGATCCACCCTTGTCTGCGCATCTCTCTCTCCCTGTGTGATGCCCGGCACGGCGGTGCGAGCCGTGCGTGGTGATGCTACAATTCACGCCCCATCTTGCCCAGCCCGACGGAGCCGCGACCTCCGCGGGTTTCATCGATCGCAATGTTCATACAGGACAGGCCATGACCGATTCCACCAACCGCCCGAGCGGCGCCTCTCTCTGCTACAAGGACGCCGGCGTCGACATCGATGCCGGCAACGCCCTGGTCGACCGCATCAAGGGCGTCGCCAAGCGCACCAGCCGCCCCGAGGTGATGGGCGGTCTGGGCGGCTTCGGCGCCCTGTGCCAGCTGCCCAGCGGCTACCGCGAGCCGGTCCTGGTCACCGGCACCGACGGCGTGGGCACCAAGCTGCGCCTGGCCATGGACCTGGGCCGCCACGACACCATCGGCATCGACCTGGTAGCCATGTGCGTCAACGACCTGGTGGTGGCCGGCGCCGAGCCGCTGCTGTTCCTCGACTACTATGCCACGGGCAAGCTCGACGTGGACATCGCCGCCGACGTGGTGACCGGCATCGGCAAGGGCTGCGAACAGGCCGGCTGCGCCCTGGTGGGCGGCGAAACGGCCGAGATGCCCGGCATGTACGACGGCAGCGACTACGACCTGGCTGGGTTCTGCGTCGGCGTGGTGGAGAAGGACGAGATCCTCGACGGCAGCCGGGTCGCCGAGGGCGACGTGCTGCTGGGCATGGCCTCCTCCGGCCCCCACTCCAACGGCTACTCGCTGATCCGCAAGATCCTCGAGGTCTCCGGCGCGTCACTGGAGACTGCCATTGACGGCAAGCCGCTGGGCGAGGCACTGCTCGCGCCGACGCGCATCTACGTCAAGCCGCTGCTGTCGCTGATCAAGGAAACCGACGTGCCGGTGCACGCCCTGTCGCACATCACCGGCGGCGGCCTCACCGAGAACCTGCCGCGCGTGCTACCCGAGGGCGCCGCCGCCCGCGTCGACGTCGCCAGCTGGGAGCGCCCTGCGGTGTTCGACTGGCTGCAGCAGCAGGGCAACGTCGAGGAAAACGAGATGTACCGCGTGCTCAACTGCGGCATCGGCATGGTGATCGCGGTGCCCGCGGACAAGGCCGATCAGGCCCGCGCCCATCTGCAGGGCCTCGGCGAGACGGTCTACCGCATCGGCGAGATCGTCGCCCGCGGCGAGGACGAGGAAGCGGTCAGGCTGGAGAACCTCAAGGCATGAGCGAGACCGGCTACACCAGCGACACCCTGCAGGACTTCACCCCCGAGCCCGCCGAGGCTCGGCGGGTGGTGGTATTGATCTCCGGCAACGGCAGCAACCTTCAGGCGCTGATCGACGAGCAGCAACACGACCGCCTGGGCGGCGAGATCGTCGCGGTGATCTCCAACCAGGCCGATGCCTACGGTCTCAAGCGCGCCCAAGAAGCCGGCATCGACGCCGTCGCCCTGCCCCATCGCGAGTACGATAGCCGCGAGGCCTATGACGGCGCCCTGATCAAGGTCATCGAGCGCCACGAGCCCGACCTGGTGGTGCTGGCCGGCTTCATGCGCATTCTCACCCCGCGCTTCGTGCAACGCTTCCTGGGCCGGCTGATCAATATCCACCCCTCGCTGCTGCCAGCCTACCAGGGCCTGCACACCCACACTCGGGCGCTGGCCGACGGCGTCGCCGAGCACGGCTGCAGCGTGCACTTCGTCACCGAGGAGCTCGACGGCGGCCCGGTGCTGCTGCAGGCCGCGGTCGAGGTGACCGAGGGCGAGACCGAGGACAGCCTCAAGGAGAAGGTCCACGCCCGAGAGCACCTGATCTACCCGATCGCCGTGAAGTGGTGCCTGGAAGGCCGCCTGCAGTTCCGTGACGGCGGCGCCCGCTTCGACGGCACCCCGCTGCCGGAACAGGGGCTGCGCATGTCCCACGCCGACGCCGCCGAGGAGCTGGACGAGGATCGGGAGCCGTAAGCTGGAAGCTGGAAGCTGGAAGCTGGAAAACCGCATGCCCCCCGCCATCATGGGGTCAAGGTTTTCCTTCAAGCTTCCAGCTTAAGCCCGCGAAGCGGGCGTTCTTCCAGGTGCGAAGCACCGCTCTTCACGCTTACGGCTTACAGCTCTCGGCCGAAGGCCGGTCAGGTACGCGGGAGGGTCACGCCCCTCTGCCCCATATACTTGCCGCCTCGGTCCTTGTAGGAAGTCGCGCAGACCTCGTCGGACTCCAGGAACAGCATCTGGGCCACGCCTTCGTTGGCATAGATCTTGGCCGGCAGGTTGGTGGTGTTGGAGAACTCCAGGGTCACGTGCCCTTCCCACTCCGGCTCCAGCGGCGTGACGTTGACGATGATGCCGCAGCGCGCATAGGTCGACTTGCCGAGACAGATGGTCAGCACGCTACGCGGGATGCGGAAATACTCCACGGTGCGCGCCAGGGCGAAGGAGTTGGGCGGGATCACGCAGACGTCGCCCTTGATGTCGACGAAGCTCTTGTCATCGAACCCCTTGGGATCGACCACCGCCGAGTGAATGTTGGTGAATACCTTGAACTCGTCGGCACAGCGCACGTCGTAGCCGTAGCTGGACGTCCCGTAGGAGATCACCCGCCGATCGTTCACATAGCGCACCTGGTCGGCCTCGAAAGGCTCGATCATGCCATCCCGCTCGGCCATGCGGCGGATCCAGTGGTCGGATTTGATGCTCATGGGTCGTCCTGCTGGGTGGAATAGAAACGTAAAGGGGCCGCCATGATAGCGACCCCGGAGACGGTCGTCACTTTTCGCGCCACCGACAACGTCAGTCGCTGAAGGAGATTTGCGGCCCCTCGTCCGGCGATGCCCCCTCGAGCTGCTCAGCCACCTGGCGGGCCATGGCGCGGAAGCTCGCGGTCACTTCGCCGTCCGGCTCGGCGACCACCGTGGGTCGTCCCCCATCGACCTGCTCGCGGATGGCCAGCGCCAGCGGCAACCGTCCCAGCAGTCGGGTATCGTATTCGCCGGCAATGCGCTCACCGCCGCCCTCGCCGAAGATCGGCTCGCTGTGCCCGCAGCTCGAGCAGACATGCAGGCTCATGTTCTCCACCACACCGAACACCGGCACGTTCACCTTGCGGAACATCTCGATACCCTTGCGAGCATCCAGCAGTGCGATGTCCTGGGGCGTCGTGACGATCACCGCCCCGTCCACCGGCACTTTCTGGGCCAGGGTCAGCTGGATATCGCCGGTGCCTGGCGGCATGTCGACGAACAACACGTCCAGGTCATCCCACACGGTCTGGGTCAGCAACTGCTGGAAGGCTCCGGCCACCATGGGACCGCGCCATACCATGGGCTCCCGGGTGTCGACCATGAAAGCCATCGACATGGCCTGCAGGCCATGCGCCCGCAGTGGCTTCATGCGCTTCTCGTCGGCGGCCTCGGGCCGTTTACCCTCCTCGACACCGAGCATCCGGGCCTGGCTGGGCCCATGTATGTCAGCATCCAGAATGCCCACGCGATAGCCTTCGGCAGCCATGGCCAGCGCCAGGTTGACGGCAACGGTGGACTTGCCGACGCCCCCCTTGCCGGACGCCACGGCGACGATATGCTTGACCCCTTCGATCACGACTCGCTCCTTCATGCGTTTGGGGCCGACCTCCTGAGGGTCGGATAGTGCCAGTATACCTGCCCGTTCACCGCCTGATACAACGTCGCGGATGTCCATGAACGACAAAGGGCACGCCTGAGCGCGCCCTTTGTCGACGGTACGGCCGACTTCAGACTTCCTGGGCTTCCGCCTTGTCGCTCGATTCGGACGATGACGGTTCCTTTCCGGTGGCCGGTTGCGGCTGTTGTTCCTCAGCCGAATCGGGGGACGATGTCGCTTGCTCGCCGTCTTGCGATGCGGCCGACTCACCCTCGCTCGATTCGGTGGACGACGTCGCTTGCTCGCCGTCTTGCGATGCGGCCGACTCACCCTCGCTCGCTTCCTCATCCTCACTCGCTTCGGTGGACGCTGCCGCTTGCTCGCCGTCCTGCGACGCGGCCGGCTCATCCTCGCTCGATGTCGCTGACTCATCCTCCTGAGAGTCGGCCGGTGCAGCCGCGCTCGACTCGGCAGAGGATGCCGCTTGCTCGTCATCCAGCATAGCGGCCGGCTCAGCCTCGTTCGGCTCTACCGGCGATGCCATTTCGGCATCCAGATCGGCCAGGGCATCGCGCCAGCCGGCCAGCTCACTCTTCAGCTGCGCCAACTGCTGGCTGCGCGCCTCGACCCTGGTGTCGAGCCCCGCCAACTGCTCACGGCCTTCCTGAAGCTTGGTATGCAGGGCATCCAGCTTGCTGCTGGCATCGTCGCGTTGGGCCTGCAGCTGCTGATGTTCCTCACGCAGCGGCTCCAGGGAAGCTTCGAGTTCGCCGTGCTGTTGCTCGAGCTCGGTCACCTGTTCCACCAGGCTGTCCCGCTGCCGCTCGGCCTGTTGCTTCGCTTGCACGGCCTCGTCACGAGCCGCCTGAGCCTCTTCAAGCGCCTGGGTCGCGTCTTCCACCTGCTGCTCGGTGTCCTCGAGTGACGCCTGACGCTCCTCTAGGCGCTGCTCGGCCTCGGCGACCTTGGACTGCAAGGGCTCGAGGGCGGCGTTGGCTTCTTCGAGCTGCGACCTGGCCTGCTCCACCTCGGCGGTCACGCTCTTCAATTCGGCCTCGGCCGCCTGGCGCTGTTGCTCGAGCTCATCGGTACGAGCCTGCAGTTCTTCGACCTCGGACTGCGCCGCTTGCTGCTCGGCGACCCGGCTCTTGAGTTCGTCATTCTCGGACTGCGCCGCGTCCAGGCGGGACTCCAGGGAACGGCGGGCTTCACTGCTGGAACTGGCGCTGGACTGCGCGAACAGCGCCCAGACGACGGCCACCACGGCCACGGCGGTCAGCCCCTTGACTCGGTTGTCCTGAAAGAGCTGTCGCATGGAACTATCTGACATCGGCGTTCTCCCTGACATGGGTCGATGTGTAGGCATGGCCCATTCCCGGGCCATGCGCGATGGGACGATTCAGCATACACCCTGGGGCGCCACTTGGCGTCCCCCCCGGCCAACGCCAGGATGACCAGGCACGCCAGCGACATGCGATGAAACGAGGCGATTGACGTGAATCGCAACGGTCAGCGTATCATGCCGAAAGATTCTCGACCGGCTTGTCCATGTCCGATTCCTCGGCAATACCCTCCCGACATCGTCTGCTCCGGCTCCTCGGCCGAGTGGCCTGCTTCACCTGGCGGGTGCTCGGCGCCTTCCTGCGCAACCGCGGCATCCTGCTGGCCGGCGGCGTGGGCTACAACATCCTGCTGTCGATCGTGCCGCTTTTCGCGCTGCTGGTGGTACTGCTTGCCCAGGTGGTCAACGAGCAGCAGCTGCTCACCGTGCTGGCCATCCAGGCCCGCCACCTGGCACCGGCCCATGCCGAGGTGTTGCTCGACGCCGTGCGCTCGCTGCTCGACTCCCGGGATGCCATCGGGCTGCTCGGCCTGCCGGTACTGCTGGTGTTCAGCTCCTTTGCCTTCCGCATGCTGGAGGATGCGCTGGCGCTGATCTTCCACGCTCCGGACGCCCATGCGGGGCGCTCGGTGTGGGTCTCGGTGCTGATGCCCTATGCCTTCATGGTGGTACTGGGCGCCGGGCTGATGGGGCTGACACTGCTGGTCAGCCTGGCGGATGCGGTCAATACGCTATGGATGGCGCTGCTGGGCCGGGAGCTGCCGCTGGCGGGACTGTCCAATACAGCGCTGAACCTGACCAGTTTCGCCGGCGTCTTTCTGCTGTTCAGTGCGATCTACAAGGTGATGCCGGTGGTCCAGGTCGCGCTCAGGCGCGCCCTGGTCGGGGGCTTCGTCGCCGCGCTGCTTTGGGAAGGCGCCCGCCTGCTGCTGATCTACTATTTCGCCCATCTGTCATTCGTCAACGCCGTTTACGGCTCGCTGGCGACGCTGATCGTGGTGCTGCTGACCCTCGAGGCGGGTGCCATCATCCTGCTGCTCGGCGCCCAGGTCATCGCCGAGCTGGAGCGCAACGCCCGCCTGGGCCTGCCCTGGCACCTGGATTCCCGGCACCGAGCGATCACCCACGTGGATTGAACCTCGCTCAGCGATGCTTCACCTGATCCTGGCCCCAGAGACGTCGCACCAGGCTCATCAGGCTGCGGCCGCTGACCATGCCCAACAGGTAGAGCGCCGCGATCAGCAGCGCCAGTGGCATCGAGACGCTCCAGGTCAGCAGGCGAACCTCCACCGGGTTCAGATTCTGCGCGATGAGGATCATGACCAACGCCAGCAATACTACCTTCACACCCAGCCAGAACCGTTCCATGTCGTCCCTCCCGATGCCCTCGCGAACGTCTCGCGGATGACGCCAAGGCTGGTCGCCCCACGCACGACTGTCAATCTGCCCCATGGCGCTCAGAAGGTGGACAGCCCCGAAGCCTCCATCAGCCGATATCGCCAGTAAGCCAGGCGACCAAGGCGCTCCGTCTCCATATAAGGCAGGCTGGTGGTGCGCTCCGGCGTGGAGTGCCAGCGGCGAGCGAAGAAGGCCTGGGCGTCGTCCAATGCCCGCAGGCTGGGCGGCCCGAGCAGACGCACGCTGGTCTCCAGGTTCAGGTTGTCGAGGTTGCGACGGGTGAAGTTGGCCGACCCCAGGATCAACTCGACCTCACCGCCGTCGGCGGGGCGACGCATCAGCAGCTTGGTGTGACACTGCTCGCCACTCGTGGCGCACCAGCGTACCGGAATACCTGCCGCGACCAGCTCGTCGGCCACCGGACGGTTGGGAATGCCACCCTTGTCGATACCGAAGGCTTCGCGATTGGGATCGAGCAACACCCGCACCTCGACGCCGCGCCGTTGCGCCGCGATCAGCGCCTCGATCAGCTCGCGATGGGCCAGGTAGAACACCGCCACATCCAGCCGGTCGCCCTCCCCGGCCCGTTCCACGGCGGTCACCAGCGCATCACGGATCGCTCCTTCGGTGAGCAGCTGCAGGCGCGCCCCGGGAAGGTCATCCTCGGCGGGTGGCGGCGCAGGACCGGGCACCGTAACGCCTGACCAGCTCGCCACCGCGCGCTCCGAGGCCAGCAGGTCAAGGGCCGCCGCACCCTGGACGCGCAGCGCCACGTTGCCGTGAAGGCTGCTGGCATCATGGGGATTGGCCGAGGTCACCAGCCCCGCCCAGCCGTCGCCCTGATCCAACACCAGGGTCTTGCGGTGGTTGGCCTTGACGTTGGCCAGCGCCAGGTAGCTACGCAGGGTGACCTCCCCGGGCCCCAGGGCATTGGGCAACCAGCCGGCGGCGGCCTGGTTGCCGAACCAGCGCGGCCCCAGTTGCCAGAGCCCCGACCACAGCGGATTGGACGCGCGCAGGCGCTCAAGCTCGGTGATCACCACCTCCACGCCCGCTTCTCGCAGCCGCTCGAGGTGATCGAGTTCCAGCCCGCCGTAGAGCGTGTTCAACGGATCGGTGATCAGGATCGCGCGCAGCTCGGGATGGCGCCGGCGCTGTCGCACCAGCGCCTCGGTAAGCTCCTCCGACAGAGGGCGGAAGTCGACGCCATTGGCCTCGCCGGCAAAACTGTTGAACAGGAACATGTCGACCACCACCAGCCGACGCGCCTGGCCGATCATCGCCAGCGCCTCGTCGAAGATGGACTGTCGACGGTGCCGCTCGCCCTCGGCGTCATACCAGGTCTCGTCCGTCAACAGGCGCAGGGCTTCGGCTGCACGAAGTGGATGGGCCTGGCCAACGCCTTCGGGCAACGGCTTGTAGCGTTGCCAGGCCCCCATGACCAGCCAGGCCAGCAGCAGCGCACCGAGTACCCATGGCCACATCCGTCGTCTCCTCGTCCCGCGCATCTCAGCCTGCCTCCCTGGCACCCCCGAGGGCACCGTCACCCCCGTTCACCGCCGCAGCATAGCGCGCGGCCGGCTCCAATGCAGCGCGCCCCAACGCAGCGCGCCCGGCACTGGGCCGGGCGCGGGACATCGAGGAGGCAATATCAGCCGAAGGCAAACAACGCCCCCATGGCGGCGATGACCACGCCCAGGCCACGCAGCACACGCTGCTCGCGGGCCAATAGCCAGCCGGAGACACGACGGCCGACATAGGTCAGGGCCAGGGTCGCCAGGCTGAAGCCGGCAAGATACAGCAGGGTACTGGCGCCGTGGGGCATCTCGGCGGCGTGGGCATGGCCGTGAAAGACCATGAAGGCGACGACGGCGATGCTGCCCAGCGCCGCGGGCACCCGCACCAGGGCAGCGACCAGCACGCCAGCCAGCAGCACGCTCAGGGCGATACCGAACTCGACGCCCGGTAGCGCTACGCCGGCCCAGCCCAGGCCGGCGCCAAGCAGCATGCCGCCCACCGCCAGCAGCGGCACCAGACGGCCCATGGAGGCCGCCTGACGCATGCTGAACAGCCCGATGGCCAGCATCGCCAGCAGGTGGTCGAGGCCGAAGAGCGGATGGGTCAAGCCCGCTGCGAAGCCGCCGCCGGCGACCTCGTGGCCGGGATGGGCCCAGGCGCTGCCGGCCACCAGCAACAGGGATGCGGCGCCCAGGGCGCGCGGGCGAACGAGGGATGACAGTGTCATGGCAAACTCCTAACCAAAGGAATGATGGGAAACTCAGGGGGACATCGCGAATCGGCGAGAAACCCAGGGAAGCAGCGTGGGAGCCGGGCCTGGCATGGGGTGCCTGGCGGCACCATCGCGCAGTATGCTGCGCTCCCACTTGTCTCGGCGTCGCTTACGACTCGTCCGCGATGGTGGCGTGCTGGGGCCGGCGTTCCGACAGCATGCCGCGGTCGAGGATGAAGGCGATGATCTCCTCGAGGCCGATGCCGTCGTGCAGGTTGGTGAACACGAAGGGCCGCTCGCCGCGCATCATCTTCGAGTCACGCTCCATCACCGCAAGCGAGGCATGGACCTGCTCGGCGATGTCGATCTTGTTGATGATCAGCAGGTCGGACTTGGTGATACCCGGCCCGCCCTTGCGCGGGATCTTGTCGCCGGCGGAGACGTCGATCACGTAGAGCGTGAGGTCCGAGAGCTCGGGACTGAAGGTCGCCGACAGGTTGTCGCCGCCGGACTCGACCAGCACCAGTTCGAGCGCCGGATGGCGCGCCTGGAGATCGTCGATGGCGGCGAGATTCATCGAGGCGTCCTCGCGGATGGCGGTGTGCGGACAGCCACCGGTCTCGACGCCGAGGATGCGATCCGCCGGCAGTGCCTCGTGGCGGGTCAGGAAGTCGGCGTCCTCGCGGGTGTAGATATCGTTGGTGACCACGGCGATATCGTAGTGATCGCGCAGGGCCCGGCACAGCTGCTTGAGCAGCGCCGTCTTGCCGGAGCCCACCGGGCCACCGACGCCGATACGCAGGCAATGGGTCATTTTTTCTCTCCTTGTCCGCCATGGCGGCTCTATCAAGTGTGCAATGCCGAAGGCCAGTCGCTGCCGAATCCACCTTGCGCGGCCGCTGTCGACTCGGCCGAGGCGTCAGGGTTTCGGACGCGTGGAGTGGTGAGTGCGGCGCGCTGGCCCGGCAGCCTCATCCTTCAACTCCTGAACAACCGCGAGTACTGGGTCTCGTGCTGGGCGCTGGCCAGCGCCAGACCGGGCAACATCGGCCCGAGTTCGTCGTCGTCGTACTCGAGGGCCGCGTCCGTCGCCGCCACCAGCGACGGACGCAGACGCTCGATCAGGCGCTGGGCGGCGGTGTGGCCGAGCGGCAGCGCCTTGCAGGCCACGGCGAGCTGATTCTCGAGCCAGGCCCAGGCGAAGCCGAGCAGCGCCTGGCGCGGCGCCACGCCCCGGGCCAGCGCCAGCCAGGCGAAGACGCCGACGTAGCCCATGCCAATGAGGCGAGACGGCTCGACCGGTATCAGTTCAAGGCTCGTCACCAGCCGCGTCAGGGCGGCGCCGAGGCGCGCCTCCTCGGCGGCGAGCTCGGCGGTCTCGCGGGTGGCGGCGAGCCAGGCGTTCCAGTGCTCGAGGGCCTCGACGTCGTCCTCGGCCCAGGCCGCCATGAAGCGCGCCAGCACCGGAAGCTCACAGCGCGAGAGGCCGTCGTCGAGCACGCCCGCGAGCCACTCGCCGAGATCGTCCTCGCCGCGCACCCAGCCGAGCTCGAAGGCGCTTTCCAGGCCCTGCGACCAGGCGAAGGCGCCGATCGGCAGCGCCGGGCTGACCAGCTGCATCAGCCCCAGCAGCGCCAGATCGTCACTGGACTCAGTGGGCATGATCATGACCGTGATGATCGCCGTGTTGGTGGCTGTGAGGGGGGTGATGGCCGCCCTCTCCGGCGCGTGCATAGGCGCCGGGCTCGGGATCGAAGGGCGCGGCGTGGTGCTCGAGCCGCGCGCCCAGGCGCTCGGCCAGCTCCTCCAGCACGTGATCCGGCGGGAAGCGCACCCAGCCCAGAGCGGTAGAACCCGCATCGGCGTCGGCGCCGATCGCCAGCTGCACGTGGCGGTTGCCCAGGTGATAGCTCAGCCGCGCCAGCGGCAGGCCCGCCTCAAGGCGCGCGGTGACCACCGGCTCCACCGCGGCCTGGACGCGGATCACCCGGCCGTCCTCGCCGCTCAGCCCGTCGCCGTGACGCAGCACCGGCCCGCGGTCGAGGAATATCCCGACCTCGCGGCCGCCGTCGGAGGTCGCCTTGAAGCGCCCGCGGGTACGGGTCTGATAGTCGAGGGTCAGGGTATCGACGGCGGCACTCGCCTCGATCGGTCCCAGGCGTTCAGTCAATGTCAGCATGGTCTCCATCCTGTTGTGGGTCGCGGGCTTCGGTGGACCTTCGAGAGCGGCTTCGGGCTCCGGGTACCGTCGCTCGCAGTCCGTTGCTCATAGCTCGTAGCCCGTAGCTCGCAGCCCGTGGCTCAAAACAAGTGATAGCGCTGGGCCAAGGGCAGCTCGGCCAGCGGCTCGCAGGTCAGGAGCTCGCCGTCGCAGCGCACCTCGTAGGTCTGAGGGTCCACGCTGAGCTCTGGGCAGACGTCGTTGAGCTTCATGTCGCCCTTTCTGACCTGTCTGACGTCCTTGCAGGCAACGAGCCGGCTGTCGAGCCCCAGCCGCTCCTTGATGCCCGCATCCAGTGCCGCCTGGCTGACGAAGGTCACCCGGGTAGCGCTCGCAGCACGGCCGAAGGCGCCGAACATCGGCCGGTAGTGCACCGGCTGCGGGGTCGGGATCGAGGCGTTGGGATCGCCCATCGGCGCGGCGGCGATCATGCCGCCCTTGAGGATCAGCGCCGGCTTGACGCCGAAGAAGGCCGGATCCCAGAGCACCAGGTCGGCCAGCTTGCCGACTTCCACCGAGCCCACCTCGTGGCCGATGCCGTGAGTGATGGCCGGGTTGATGGTCGTCTTGGCGATATAGCGCCTGGCACGGAAGTTGTCGGCGCCGAGCGCCTTGTCCTCGGGCAACAGGCCGCGCTGCAGCTTCATCTTGTGGGCGGTCTGCCAGGTGCGGCAGACCACCTCGCCGACCCGGCCCATGGCCTGGGAGTCCGAGGCGATCATCGAGATCACCCCCAGGTCGTGGAGGATGTCCTCGGCGGCGATGGTCTCGCGGCGGATGCGCGAGTCGGCGAAGGCCACGTCCTCGGGAATGTTCGGGTCGAGGTGGTGGCAGACCATCAGCATGTCGAGATGCTCGTCTATGGTGTTAACGGTATAAGGGCGCGTCGGATTGGTCGACGACGGCAGCACATAGGGTTTGGCGCAGGCGGTGAGGATGTCCGGCGCGTGGCCGCCGCCGGCACCTTCGGTGTGATAGGTGTGGATGGCGCGTTCCTTGAACGCCCCCAGGGTATCCTCGACGAAGCCCGACTCGTTGAGGGTGTCGGTGTGGATGGCGATCTGCACGTCATAGCGCTCGGCTACCGACAGGCAGTTGTCGATGGACGCCGGCGTGGTGCCCCAGTCCTCGTGCAGCTTGAGGCCCATGGCGCCGGCCTCGAGCTGGGCCTCCAGCGCTTCGGGCAGGCTGGCGTTGCCCTTGCCGAGCAGGCCGATGTTCATCGGCAGGGTGTCGATTGCCTGCAGCATCTTGCCCAGGTGCCAGGCGCCGGGGGTGCAGGTGGTGGCGTTCGAGCCGGTGGCGGGGCCGGTACCGCCACCGAGCATGGTGGTCACGCCGCTGGCCAGCGCCTCCTCCACCTGCTGCGGGCAGATGAAGTGGATATGGGCGTCGATGCTGCCGGCGGTGAGGATCTTGCCCTCACCCGCGATCACCTCTGTGCCGGGCCCGACGACGATCTCCACGTCGGGCTGGGTGTCCGGGTTGCCGGCCTTGCCGATGCCCGCGATGCGCCCGCCCTGGAGGCCAACGTCGGCCTTGACGATGCCCCACCAATCGAGGATCAGGGCGTTGGTGATGACGGTGTCCATGACCGCGTCGTCGACGCGCTGGCTCTGGCCCATGCCATCGCGGATCACCTTGCCGCCGCCGAACTTCACCTCGTCACCGTAATGGGTCGCGTCGCGCTCGACCTCGACCCACAGCTCGGTGTCGCCGAGACGCACCCGATCACCCACCGTGGGGCCGTACATGTCGGCATAGGCCCGGCGGCTGATCTTGCTAGGGGTGGTATTGGGCGTGTTATCCGTCATGACGACGCTCCTTGATCGGCATCACCGGATGACGGGGTTCGCGCGTCGTCGGGCGCGGTAGAGGCATTACGCTCGGCTTCGGTAGCGATGGAAAGCTCACCCATGACCTCGCCGCGGAAGCCGTAGATACGCCGGTGGCCGACGAACGGGATCAGCGTCACCTCCCGTGACTGGCCGGGCTCGAAGCGGATCGCCGTGCCCGCGGCCACGTCGAGGCGTCGACCACGCGCCAGGTCCCGGTCGAAGACCAGCGCCGGGTTGGCCTCGGCGAAGTGATAGTGGGACCCGACCTGCACCGGGCGATCGCCGGTGTTGGCCACCTCGAGGGTGATCCGCTCGCGCCCCTCGCAGAGCGCGATCTCTCCATCCTGAAGCCGATATTCACCGGGAATCATCTATTCGCTCCTTTCAGTCGCCGTGAGGGGTGAGTAGTGAGGGGTGAGTGGACACAGGCGTGCCGCTACCTTCTGTACGACTCACCCTTGACGATTCACCATTTACATTCAGCCATTCACGTCTCACACAATCGGATGGTGGATGGTGACCAGCTTGGTCCCGTCCGGGAACGTCGCCTCCACCTGCACCTCGTCGACCATCTCGGCCACACCCTCCATGACCTCGTCGCGGCCGAGGATCTCGCGGCCCGCGCCCATCAGCTCGGCGACGCTCTTGCCATCGCGAGCGCCCTCCATGATCTCGCAGCTGATCAGCGCCACGGCCTCCGGATAGTTCAGCTTCAGGCCGCGGTCGCGGCGCCGCTCGGCCAGCAGACCGGCGGTGAACAGCAGCAGCTTGTCCTTGTCTCTCGGGGTCAGCTCCATCGCGATAGCTCCCTAGCCATTTTGCTTTAATTCGATGCCCAGCCAGTCGCAACCGGGCTGGAAGAGCGGCGCTTCGCGCCTGGAAGCGTGAAGCCGGAAGTCCCCCAATGCCTGGAAGCCGGAGACTTCAAGCTTCCCGCTTCGAGCTTCCAGCTCCTCGTCAGGTCAGCCATATCCGCGGCACACAGGCCGGCCGCCCGGCCAGCCGGGGGCGCAGCACCTCCCAGGCCCGCTGGCACAGCGACCAGGCGACGTTGCGCTCACCGCCCAGGTAGCGCAGCAACAGCACGCCCTGGCGCACCGTCACCGCCCATTCCCGGCTCGCCGGCAGCGCCTCGCGCAGCTCGGCGATCGCGTCCGTCTCGTCGTCGAGCCCCACCGCCCACAGCGTCGCCTGAACGCCGGCGCCGCCCTGCCCCCAGGCGCCACGGAAGCGGCGATGGGTCGGGTCCAGCACCTGGCGTTCGCACCACAGCGGGCGCCCCTCACGGGTCAGGCGAAAGCGCTGCTCGATGGCCCCCGACACATAGGGCAATTCGCTTGCCGGCCGTCCCAGCGCCAGCACCTCCCAGCCCAGGCAGCACGCGCCGGCGGCCAGCTCGATGTCGGTGACCTGGCTGCCCTTCGAGCCATCGAAGGCGATGGTCTCCTGGGGCAGCCATTCCAGCAGCGCATCCTCGGCCACGCCGAGCCGTGTGTGCTGATACCAGCGCACGCCCTGGCTGTCGGCACGATAGAGCTTGTTGGCCGCCGGCGTGGTGAGCAGCGCCTGGGCGCCGGGCTCGAGCCGGACCGCGATGGCGAGCTCGTCACCGCTGACCAGACCACCGGGCGGATGCAGCAGATAGACATGGCAGGCACCGGGCCGGCCCGCCGCGTCGGGGGCTTCCGGGTAGAAAGGCCGCTGCACCCGCAGCGGCCCCTGATGACGGGCCCTGAGCATCCGGGTATGACCATCCGCACGGACATCGAAGGCCAGCGACAGCGATGCCGCCCAGCGACGCTCGCCGTCGAAGCGATGGCCCGACTCGGCGGGCAACGGGAGGGCTCGCGAAATGGCGGTCATCGACGGGTCCTGTGGTCCGGTGGCTGTTGTCCATTGCCCTAACTTCAGCAAGCCACGTACCAGGTTGGTGAAATTACGAAATAGTCATTAATAAACAATATTTTATCTTGTACACAATCGCGTATCCCAAGGCGGCGCTGCACCAGGAAGGCACATTCAGGGCCTCGTCATGCACTCCTATCGGTCGCCGAATGTCTCTTTCGCACCAGCATGACGCAAGACGCCCGTCGCGAGCGGACCTCGCGACGGGCGTGGGGCGGGTGAGCAGAATCCGACGGTCAGCGTCAGACGGTCAGGTGGGTCTTGATCAGCTCGTCGTCGAGCTCGTCGATCGCCCCCTCGGCCACCGGCCTGCCACGATCCATGATCGCAAAACGATCGGCATACTGGCGGGCGAAAGGCAGCTTCTGCTCGACCAGCAGCACGGTCAGGCCGTCCTCGCGGATCAGCCGCCGGATCACCTCGCCGATCTGGGCGACGATGTTGGGCTGGATGCCCTCCCCCGGCTCGTCGAGGATCAAGAGCTTTGGCTCGAGCACCAGGGCGCGGCCGATGGCCAGCTGCTGCTGCTGGCCGCCGGAGAGGTCGCCGCCGCGCCGATGGCGCATCTCGGCGAGCACCGGGAACAGCTCATAGATGCGCTCGGGAATGCGCTTCGCGCCGTCGCCGCGGGCCGCCAGACCGGTGCGGAGATTCTCCTCCACGGTCAGCAGCGGGAAGATCTGGCGTCCCTGGGGCACGTAGCCGATGCCCAGCCGCGAGCGGTCCTCTATGCGTTTATTCGTCAGCTGCACGTCGTCGGCGTAGCGCAGGCTGCCTGAGGCCACCGCGACCTCGCCCATCACCGCCTTCATCAGGGTGGTCTTGCCCACCCCGTTGCGGCCCATCACGCAGGTGCACTGCCCGGCCGGCACCTCGAGGTCGACGCCCCACAGGGTATGGCTCTCGCCGTAGTACTGATCGAGTGCGCGAATACTCAGCATCAGGCGTCCTCCGTGTTGTCCGACTCGGTGCCCAGATAGACCTCGACCACCTTCGGATCGCTCGACACCTGATCCATGCTGCCCTCAGCCAGCACGCTGCCCTGGTGCAGCACCGTCACGGTGCGCGCGATCGAGCGCACGAAGCCCATGTCGTGTTCGACCACCACCACCGACTGCTTTCCTGCCAGGCCGGTGAGCAGCTCGGCGGTGCGCTCCATTTCCTGTTCGGTCATCCCCGCCACCGGCTCGTCGACCAGTAGCAGCCGCGGCCGCTGCATCAGCAGCATGCCGATTTCCAGCCACTGTTTCTGCCCATGGGACAGGATGCCGGCGGGCCGGTCGCGATGCCCGGCCAGGCCGATGGTGACCAGCACCTCGTCGATGCGGTCCCGCGCCTCGCCGGACAGCCTGGCGCTCAGCGTCGGCCAGATGCGCTTGTCGGCGGCCATCGCCAACTCGAGATTCTCGAACACCGTCAGGGCCTCGAAGGTGGTCGGCTTCTGGAACTTGCGACCGATGCCGAGGCTCGCGATCTCGGGCTCTTTCATGGTCAGCAGATTGTGGCGGCTGCCGAACCACACCGAGCCGTGATCGGGCCGGGTCTTGCCGGTGATGATGTCCATCATGGTGGTCTTGCCGGCGCCGTTGGGGCCGATGATGCAGCGCAGCTCGCCGTCGTCGATGGTCAGGTTCAGGTCATTGATGGCGCGGAAGCCGTCGAAGCTGACGCTGACGTCCTCCAGATACAGGATGGGGCCGTGGCGCACGTCCACCGGCGAGCGTGCCGGCGCCATGAAGTCGAAGACGCGATCGCGGCTGGCCATCTCCTTGAACAGGTTCATGAGCTCGCTCCCTGCGCGGGTGTCTCGGAGGCGCCGTCATCACGACGGCGGCGCAGCGACGCCAGCAGGCCGGCCACGCCCTTCGGCAGCAGAACCGTGACCACCACGAAGAGCCCGCCGAGGGCGAACAGCCAGGCCTCCGGCATCACGCCGGTGAACACCGTCTTGGCGTAGTTGACCACCAGCGCCCCGATCACCGCGCCGTAGAGGGTGCCGCGGCCGCCGAGCGCCACCCACAGCACCACCTCGATGGAGAAGATGGGCGAGAACTCGCCGGGGTTGATGATGCCGACCTGGGGCACGTAGAGCGCGCCGGCCACGCCGGCGAGCATCGCCGAGATCACGAACACGAACAGCTGCACGCGCTCGACGCGGTAGCCGAGGAAACGGGTGCGCGCCTCGGCGTCGCGGCAGGCCACGCTAACCCGCCCCAGCTTGCTGGCGACGATGGCCCGGCACAGCACGTAGCCCAGCGCCAGCGCCAGCCCGGAGGCCAGGAACAGCCCCAGCCGCGTGGCGTCGCTGCGCAGGTCGAAGCCGAGCAGCTCCTTGAAGTCGGTCAGACCGTTGTTGCCGCCGAAGCCCATCTCGTTGCGGAAGAAGGCCAGCATCAGCGCGAAGGTCAGCGCCTGGGTGATGATCGACAGATAGACCCCGGTGACACGCGAGCGGAACGCCAGGAAGCCGAACACCAGCGCCAGCAGCCCCGGCGCCAGCAGCACCATCACAAAGGCGAACCAGGCCATGTCGAAGCCGTGCCAGTACCAGGGCAGGCGGTCCCAGTCGAGGAACACCATGAAGTCCGGCAGCACCGGATCCCCGTACACCCCGCGATCCCCGATCTGGCGCATCAGGTACATCCCCATGGCGTAGCCGCCCAGGGCGAAGAAGGCACCGTGGCCGAGACTCAGGATGCCGAGATAGCCCCACACCAGGTCCAGCGCCACCGCCAGCAGCGCAAAGCTCAGGTACTTGCCGAGCAAGGTAACGGTATAAGTAGAGACGTGCAGCGGATGCCCCGCCGGCACGATCAGGTTGAGCAGCGTGACCACCGCCAGGGCGGCGAGCAGCACGCCGAGGAATATCTGCGTCGAGCGCTCGCGGAACGGCCGCGACAGCCAGGATCTCGAAGCCAGCATGGATCAGCCCTCCGCCGCACGGCCCTTCTGCGGAAAGAGTCCGCGGGGGCGCTTCTGAATGAACAGGATGATGAACACGAGCACCAGGATCTTGGCCAGCACGGCGCCGACCCAGGGCTCGAGCACCTGGTTGATGACGCCCAGCGACAGCCCGGCCACCAGGGTGCCCCACAGGTTCCCCACGCCGCCGAACACCACCACCATGAAGGAATCGATGATGTAGCTCTGGCCGAGGTTGGGGCCCACGTTGGTGAGCTGCGACAGCGCCACACCGGCCAGGCCGGCCACACCGGAGCCCAGCGCGAAAGTCAGGATGTCGACCCGGGTCGCGCGGATACCCATCGAGCGCGCCATGGCACGGTTCTGGGTCACGGCACGCACCTCAAGGCCCAGCCGGGTGCGGCGCATCACCAGCATCAGCCCGGCGAACACCAGCAGCGCGAAGCCCAGCACGAAGAGGCGGTTGAGGGTCAGCAACAGGCCCTCGTTGATCATCAGCGAGCCACTCATCCACTCCGGCGAGACCACCGTGCGGTTGAGTGGCGAGATCAGGGTGCGCACCAGCTGCTGGAGGATCAGGCTCACGCCGAAGGTGGCCAGCAGGGTCTCCAGCGGGCGCCCCTTGAGGAACTGGATGACGCTGCGCTCGATGACGATGCCGGCCAGCGCCGCGACCAGGAAGCCCGCGGGAATCGACAGCAGCAGCGCCAGTCCCGGCTGGCCCGGAAGCAGCTGCTGCATGCCCCAGGTGGTGTAGGCGCCGAGCATGATCAGCTCGCCGTGGGCCATGTTGATCACGCCCATCACGCCGAAGGTGATGGCCAGGCCGATCGCCGCCAGCACCAGCACCGAGCCGAGCGACAGGCCGAAATACAGCGTCTGGATGCCGTCATTGAGCTTCTGCTTCTGCTCGATGCCGGCCAGGGCCTCGCTGGCGGCCTCGGCCAGGACCGCGTCGTCGCTGCGGGCGGCGGCGCTGAGCGCCGAGCGCACGGAGGTATTGAGGCTGCCGGACAGCGCCTCCACCGCCTCGACGTCGCCCCGCTCCAGGCGCTGGATGGCGATGGCCTGGGTCAGCAGCCGGCGCACCTCGTCGTCGGATTCGCCCTCCACCAGGGCGGTCAGCGGCTCGACCATCGATGGGCTCACCTCTCCGAGCAGGTCCCGGGCCGCCTCGCGACGCGCCGAGACCGCTGGGTCCCGCAGGTCGAGCAGCGCCAGGGTGTTCTGCAGCTGGCCACGCAGCGCATTGTTGATGCCGATACGATCCAGCTCGCGGCGCGACATCTCGCCGAGATCCTCGTCGCTCAGCGCATCACGCACCGGCCAGTGGCGGCCGCGATTGGCGATCACCACCACGAAGCGGCCGCTGTCTTCCTGGCGCTGCAGCTTGCCGTCGAGCAGCGCCTCGAGCCAGGCGCGGCTCCGGGGATGGCCGCTCTCGGCGATGGCCGTCACGGCCTCACCCTTGGCGGCGTAGGTATCGGTGTCGAGGGCCTCGAGCAACGCCCGGCCGTCGTCGTCGGGCGCGGCCAGGGCGGCCGGCGCGGCGAGCGAGACGACGATCAGGCACAGCAGCCCCTGCACGAGGGAGCGAATCGTCCTCATGACCATGTCCTGTCAGTGGGAGAAAAATAACGGAAGGCCCCGGGCCGCAACCCGGGGAATGGCTTATTCGGCCGAGGCCACCTCGGCGTCGGCGCCGCCGCCGCAGCGTCCTTCGACGACGTTGTAGTTGCCGCAGCGCATCGGCGCGCGCCAGTCGCTGATCAGGTCGCGCGAGCCCGGCAGGTAGTCGGACCAGGCATCGCCGGCCACGGTGGACGGGGTCTCCCAGACGATGGAGAACTGGCCGTTGTCCTGGATCTCGCCGATCAGCACCGGCTTGGTGATGTGATGGTTGGGCATCATGGTGGCGTAGCCGCCGGTCAGGTTGGGCACGGACACGCCGATGATGGCGTCCTTGACCGCATCGACCTCGGTGGTGCCGGCCTTGCGCACGGCCTCGCTCCACATGTTGAAGCCGATGTAGTGGGCCTCCATCGGGTCGTTGGTGACCGCCATCTCGTCGCCGGTGTAGTCGATCCAGTCATCGATGAAGTCGTAGTTGGCATCGGTATCGACGCTCATGAAGTAGTTCCAGGCCGCCAGGTGGCCGACCAGCGGCGCGGTGTCGATGCCGGAGAGCTCCTGCTCGCCCACCGAGAAGGCCACCACCGGGATGTCCGCGGCGTCGATGCCCTGATTGCCGAGCTCGCGGTAGAACGGCACGTTGGCGTCGCCGTTGATGGTCGAGACCACCGCGGTCTTCTTGCCCTGGCTGCCGAAGTCCTTGATGTCGGAGACGATATTCTGCCAGTCGTAATGACCGAAGGGAGTGTAGTTGACCATGATGTCGTCGTCGGCCACGCCATGGTCCTTGAGATAAGCCTCGAGGATCTTGTTGGTAGTGCGCGGATAAACGTAGTCGGTGCCGGCCAGCACCCAGCGCTCCACGCCGACCTGGTTCATCAGGTAGTCGACCGCCGGGATCGCCTGCTGATTGGGCGCCGCGCCGGTGTAGAAGACGTTCTCCGAGGACTCCTCGCCCTCGTACTGGACCGGATAGAACAGCAGGCCGTCGAGCTCCTCGACCACCGGCAGCACCGACTTGCGCGACACCGAGGTCCAGTTGCCGAAGATCACGTCCACCTCGTCCTGGGCCAGCAGCTGGCGCGCCTTCTCGGCGAACAGAGGCCAGTCGGAGGCCGGGTCGACCACCACCGGCTCGAGCTCGCGGCCCAGCAGGCCGCCCTGCTCGTTCTGCTGCTCGATCAGCATCAGCATGGTGTCCTTGAGGGTCGACTCGCTGATGGCCATGGTGCCGGAGAGCGAGTGCAGGATGCCGACCTTGATGGGATCTTCCTGAGCCATAGCGGGTGCCGAGACGGCAAGACTCATCAGGGTGGCGGCGAACAGACGCTTGGGAACGGCGGGCGAATGGGAACTCATGATGATCTCCTTGTCGATCCAGTCGTTGTATTGACGTTGTTATGAAGGGCGATGGCACGCCACGGTGCACCATGTCCTACCCCAACGCTGCAAGAGCTACGCCACTTTCTGGATCAATCGGGACAACCATTAATTTTCAGTAACTTAACAACTCCAACAAAGCGCTACCTTCTGCCGATAGTGCCCTTCTGGTGCAAGTGTCGCACCGGCTTTGCACTAGATGAGTGCTTCAAGCCAACCGCATAGCCCCCAAACGAAACGGGGCGTCGGCCCATCGGCCGACGCCCCGTCGCATGGCGGTTATCGAGTGCGCTATCAGTCGCCTTCGGGGCCGCCCGTGCCGGTCTGGACCTGCATGCGCCGGCGCAGCAGCGGGCCAACGATATAGGGCAGGATCAGCCCCAGGCCGGCGAACAGCCACAGGCCGATGGCCAGGCCGCTATCCCACAGGATGGTCCAGTCGCCGTCGGCGATATCCATGGCATGGCGCAGGTTCTTCTCCATCTCGGGCCCGAGCAGCAGGCCGAGGATGATCGGCACCAGCGGGATCTCCAACTTGCGGAAGATATAGCCGGCCACGCCGAAGGCCACCATGAAGTAGAGATCGAAGGTGGTGTTCGAGATCGAGTAGATGCCCACGAAGGCGATCATGGTCACCACCGGCAGCAGGAACATCGGCGGCACCGAGAGCAGCTTGACGAAGATACCCACCAGCGGGATGTTGAGTATCAGCAGCAGGAAGTTGCCGATCAGCAGCGCAGCGATCACGCCCCAGACGATGTCGGCATTCTGGGTGAACATCAGCGGTCCGGGGGTGATATTCAGCGAGATCAGCAGCGCCAGCAGCACCGCGGTGGTGCCACTGCCCGGCACGCCGAGCGTCAGCATTGGCACCAGGGCACCGGAGGAGGCGCCGTTGTTGCCGGCCTCGGGGCCGGCCACGCCGCGCGGGTCGCCCTGGCCGAAGAAGCCCTTCTTGCCGACCATCTTCTTCTCGAGGGTATAGCCGATAAAGCTGCCCAAGGAAGCGCCTGCCCCCGGGAGTACCCCCGCGATGAAGCCCAGCACGCCACCGCGGAAACTCGACGGCAGGATGTTGCGGATGTCCTTCCAGGTGAGCGTGAGCTTGTTGACGGCCATCTTCTCC
Source organism: Halomonas sp. B23F22_20 (assembly GCF_043496985.1). Taxonomy (NCBI): domain Bacteria; kingdom Pseudomonadati; phylum Pseudomonadota; class Gammaproteobacteria; order Oceanospirillales; family Halomonadaceae; genus Halomonas; species Halomonas sp. B23F22_20. The sequence goes on along the minus strand of NZ_JBIEKH010000016.1, from coordinate 28,679 downwards.
TTGCCGCCCCCGGCCTTGTCCTCGATGAAGAACAGCAGCTCGGAGATGGCGAACAATCCGACGATGGCGATGATGAAGTCCACGCCCTCGTAGAGCTCCAGGGTGCCGAAGGTGTAGCGCTGCACGCCGGTGGAGTCGATGCCCACAGTGGCGATCATCAACCCGATGGCGGCGGCCACCACCGTCTTCATGGGGTTCTTGCCGGTGATGCCGCCCAGGGTGGCGAAGGCCAGCAGGAAGAGCGCGAAATACTCGGCCGGGCCGAAGGTCAGCGCGAAGTCGGCGAGCAGCGGCGCCAGCAGGATCAAGCCGATGGTGGCGACCAGGCTGCCGATGAACGACGCCACGGCGGAGATCGCCAGGGCCTCGGAGGCCTTGCCCTGCTGAGCCATGGGGTAGCCGTCGAGGCAGGTCATCATCGCCGGTTCGTCGCCGGGGATGTTGAGCAGGATCGACGAGATGCGCCCGCCGTACATGGCGCCGGCATAGACCGAGGTGAGCATGATCATCGCGGTCTCGGGGGCGAGCCCCAGGGTAAAGGCCAGCGGGATCAGGATCGCCACGCCGTTGGCCGGCCCCAGTCCCGGCAGAGCGCCGATCAGGGTCCCGAGGAAGGCCCCGAGCAGCGCGAACATCAGATTGTGCGGGGCGAGGGCCACGCCGAAGCCGTCGATCAGGAAGCCAAGGGTTTCCATCAGCTCACCTCCAGGAACGAGAGCAGGCCCAGCGGCAGCGCCAAGTCGAGGGCGAAGTTGAACAGCAGGAACACCACCACACCCGACGCCGCACCGGTGACGAAGGCTCGCACCGGCGCGGCACCCATGCGCCAGCACAGGGTGCCCACCGCAAGGGTGGTGCTGATGATGAAGCCCAGCGGCTGCAGCAGTGCGGCATAGAGGATCAGCACTACCACCGCGACGATCAGCTCGATGCCGGTGCGGCTCCAGGGCCAGGCGTTATCCGGATCCGGCCGTACCACCATATAGAGACTGGAGAGTGCCAGCACCACGGCCAGCAGACGTGGAAAGGTCTCGGGACCGACGGCTTCGGTCCCGCCGAACGGCTCGGGGAACTGAGTGGTGCCCCAGCCGTACGCGACGGCCAGGACGATCATCAGTATCCCGAAGATGCGGTCGTTGAAGGTCATTGCTGGATCAACCCGATATCTTGGGAAAGTTGCTGGATGTCGACGATCTGGTCGGTGACGAACTGCTCGAATTCACCGGCACTCATGTGGAAGGGCATCAGGCCGTTCTGACGCATGACGTTCTTCCACTCCTCGCTCTCGTAGATGGTATCCATGGCGTCGACCCAATACTGCTTGGCCTCGTCAGAGATATCGGCCGGCATGTAGAAACCGCGCCAGTTGGGGCCGATGGCGTCGATGCCCTGCTCCCGGGCGGTGGGGATGTCACTGAACTCACCCGGCAGGCGCTCCTCCGAGAGGACGGCGAGGACCCGCAGGTCGCCGGATTCCATGAAGCCCTGCGCCTCGGTGATGTCGCCGGTGAAGGCATCCACGTGGCCGCCGACCACCTGGGTCATGGCCTCGCCGCCGTTGTTGTACGACAGGTAGGGGATGCGCGGCAGGTTCTCGACGCCGGCGGCCTGGGCGGCGATCAGCACCTTGAGGTGATCCCAGCCCCCCTTGGCGCTGCCGCCGGCGAACTTGACGCTGCGCGGGTCTTCCTTCAACGCCTCCATCAGCTCGGGCAGGTCGTCGTACTCGGCATCGTCGGCCACGGCGATGACCCCGTAGTCGGCCCCCAAGGCGCCGATCCAGTTGACCATGTCGGCGTTCATGCCCGGGAACTGACCCTGGGCCAAGCGGGTGGTGGTGGCGGTGGAGGCGGCCACCAGGAGTTGCTCGTCGCCGGCCCGCTTGCTGACGGTATGGGCATAGGCCACGCCGCCGCCGGCACCGGCCATGTTGATGGTCTGGACACTGCGCGGAACGATCTCCAGGTCCTCCATCACCTTGCCGACGCTGCGGCAGGTGAAGTCCCAGCCACCGCCCGGATCGGCGGGTGCCAGACACTCCACCTTGCCCTCGGGCTCGAAGGCCATGGCGGAACCGGCGCTGACGGTGAAGGTGGCGACGGCGATGAGTCGGAGCGGCGTTCTCATGGACATTGTTGTTGTCCCCTCTGGCGTTCGTTGGTGATTCGGTATGGACTTGTCGGGAGCTGACGGCTGGCTTACAATTCTGTAAGGCAGAACAACGTTCCCTTGAGCGGAAAGTTAGGCATCCCCTCCCCGGGGGTCAATGCTCGAGGGCCGAATTGCGACCAAAGTTGCAGTTCGACTGACATCATGACGATGAGGTAAGGATAGATGGCCCAGGACCGCGTCGAGGCCGTGGAGCGCGCATTGACCGTGCTCGAGGTCTTCGATTCTCCACGCGACGCCTTCGCCCTGGCCGAGCTGGCCGAGGCCACCGGCTTCTACAAGAGCACCCTGCTGCGCCTCCTCGGCTCGTTGGCTCGCTTCGACTACGTGCAGAGAGGCGAGGACGGCCGCTGGCGTCTAGGCGGCAGCCCGGCACGCCTGGCGCGCCGCCACGGCCCCTCACGGCATCTGGCGGCGCGCGTGCAGCCATGGCTGGACCGCCTCGCCGCCGAGACCGGCGAAACCGCCGCCCTGCTGACGACCCACTCAGGCGAGGCGGAATGCCGGCTGGCCGCCCTGCCAGAGGCCAGCCTGCGTCATGATCTGCGCCCAGGCAGCCGCTGGCCGGTCGAACGCGACGACGATCCCCGCCCCCTCCTGCCGGGGGGCAGCATGGCCTGCGTGGCGCTGCCCACCGGACCCGAGGAGCTGCCGCTGTGGCTGTCGCTGTCCGGCCCCGCCGGACGCCTGTCCACCGACATGGCGCGACGCGCCCTGGAGACGGCCAGGGCAGCCCTCGACGACGACCCGAGAACCGAGGAGCCATGACCATGACGCTGCTGCTGGTGGAGGACGACCGCCTGCTGGCGGAAACGCTGGTGGACACCCTGGCGCTGGAGCGTCACGAGGTCGAGCACCTGGCCGACGGCCTGGCAGCTAGAACCCGCCTGGACCGGGCCGATCATGGCATCGCCCTGGTACTGCTGGACCTCAACCTACCCGGCTGCAGCGGCCTGGAAGTGCTCGAGACCCTGCGACATCACGATGCCGATACGCCGGTGCTGATCCTTACCGCCCGCGGCGCGGTAGAGGACCGGGTACGCGGACTCGACCTGGGCGCGGACGATTACCTGGCCAAGCCCTTCGCCCTCGACGAGCTCGAGGCCCGCGTGCGCGCCCTGCTGCGGCGGCGCGAACGAGGCCAGCCCCTCAAGGTCGGCTCGCTGGTGTTCGATGCACCGGCCCAGCGCTTCAGCCTGGAGAACGAACCTCTGGCCCTGCCGCCGCGAGAACAGCGCCTGCTGGCGTGCCTGATGCGCCACGCGGGCGAACCGGTGGACAAGGCGCGGCTTGCCGAGGAGGCCTTCCAGGGAGAACCCATGGGCGACAATGCGATCGAGGTCTACGTCCATCGCCTGCGCAAGCGTCTGGCAAGCAGCGATGTCGCCCTGCGCACCGTGCGTGGTCTGGGCTATCTGCTGGAGGCCATGTGAGGCGACCCACCAGCCTTTACCGCCGCCTGCTGACCTGGCTGTTGCTGCCGCTGATGGGGCTGGGCGGGCTGATGGTGGTTCAGGCATGGATGGAGGCTCGGCACACCGCCGATCGCGCCTTCGACCGCCTGCTCGAGGCCGCCACCCTGGCCATCGCCGAGCAGGTTCAGTGGCAGGACGACAGGCTATGGCTCGACCTGCCGCCGGCCGCCCTGGAGATGCTTGCCACCGACGCCGAGGAGCGTGTTTTCTATGCCCTCTACGATGCCCGGGGACGCTTCGTCACCGGCAACGCCGACCTGCCGGGCCCGCCCCACGAGACCGACGCCGAAGCCCCTTCCCTGCGCTATCGCGACCTGATCTGGCACGGCCTCGAACTGCGCCAGGGCATTCGGCACTCGCGCCTCGAGGACTGGCGCCAGCGCGAGGGGTTCGAAGTCCGCGTGGCCCATACCCGGGAAGGACGGGAGCGACTCACCGGCGAGCTGTTGCAAGGCAACCTGGTGTATATCCTGGGCATGGCAGGGCTTGCGGTCGTCGTGGTGGTATTGGCGATTCGCGGAGCGCTGAGGCCGCTGACGCGTCTGCGTCGCGCCATCCGCGCTCGGGACCCGCGCACCCTGGCACCGCTGGAACTGCCGCTGCCGCGGGAACTCGCCGAGCTGCGTCAGACACTCAACGAGCTGCTGGCCAGGATGCGCCGGGTGAAGGCCAACCAGGAACGCTTCATCGGCGATGCCTCCCACCAACTGCGTACGCCGCTCGCCGGCCTCTCGGCCCGGGCCGAACTGGCACTGCGGCAGGACGATCCGCGGCGCTGGCGCGAGGCCCTGGAGGCGATGCAGGCGACCAGCGCCCGCACGTCGCATCTGGCCGTTCAACTGCTCTCGCTGACCCGGCTCGACAACCCCGAATACCAACCCGACTTGCTGCCGCTCGATCTCGGAGCCCTGGCCCGCAACGCGGTGCGCACCCACTGGGCCAGCTGCCACCGCGACGGCATCGACCTGGGCGTGGAAGCCCCCGAGGCGTCCGTGACGGTGCCGGGGCTCGACTGGCAGCTCGAAGAAGCGCTCGGCAATCTCATCGACAACGCCCGGCGCTACGGTGCCAAGCATATCACCGTGCGAGTCGCCGCCACCCCGCCCGTGCTCGAGGTCGAGGACGATGGCCCGGGCATCCCGCCGGCCCAGCGCTTGCTGATGCTGCGCCCCTTTCATCGCGGCAGCGACGACCCTGAGGGCTCGGGGCTCGGCCTTGCCATCGTCGATGGCATCGCGCGCACCCATGGCGCCCGACTCCGGCTCGACGCCGGCACGGGAAAACGAGGGCTCAAGGTCAGCCTGCAATTTTCGGGAGAGGCATCATGATCCAGCGACTGCTGTACCTTGTGCTGCTGGGGCTGAGCAGCGCTTGCCTGGCCTCGGCCGACGAACGCCTCCACTACCCGGCTCGGACGGTGGACGACGAGGCGCCGGGCCACCTGGTGATCCACGCGGCCCTGGATCCGACCTATGCGCGACCGATTCTCGCCGCCTTCCACGCCCGCCACCCGACCATCGACCTGACCTACCGCAATCTCGACACCCTTCCCCTGTATCGACGCTTCCTCGAGGCACCGGACGAAGTCGACGTATTGATGTCCTCGGCCATGCCCTGGCAGTACCGGCTGGCCAACGATGGCCATGCCCAGCCGTTGAACACGCCGGAGGCCAGGGCATGGCCCGCTTGGGCTCGCTGGCGGCAGGAGCTGTTCGCCTTCACCTTCGAGCCCATCGTCATGGTGGTGCGTCGTGAGCTCATCGAGCGCTTCGGTCGCCCTGCTAGCCACGCCGACCTGCTGGCGCTGCTGCAGCGCCAGCCGGATGCCCTTCACGGCCGCGTGGTGACCTACGATCCAAACGTGAGCGGGGCCGGCTATGGCTATGCCATCGAGGAATCTCGGCTGTCGCCGCGCTACTGGGACCTGATCGCCGCCTTCGGAGCGACGGAGACCGCCCTGGCGGCCACCACCGGGGAAATGCTCGAGGGTCTGATCGACGGACGCTTCTGGCTGGGCTACAACCTGCTCGGGAGCTATGCCCGCGAGGTGGTCGAGCGGCATCCGGGCCTGGAAATCGTCGTCCCCGACGACTACACGCTGGTCACCCAGCGCCTGGCACTGATGCCTCGCCAGGCGCCGCATCCCGACGAGGCGCGCCGCTTCATGGATTTCCTGATCGGCAAGGCGGGCCAGCAAGTCATCGCCAACGAGACCTCCCTGGGTGCCGTGCACCCGGCCCTCACCGGCCCCGGCACGGCCTGGGCCCTGCGCTCCAGCCACGGCGACGCCCTGCGCCCGGTCACGCTGGGCCCCGGCCTGCTGGCCACCCTTGATGACCTGAAACGCCAAGCTCTACTGACACGCTGGCAGCGAGAATTCACACGGCATCAGGCACCGCTTGCGCGCGACGCGAGCCAGGATGGCGCCCAACGCCAAGCAGACACCAGGCAATAGCACCGCCCAGGCAACAAGGCAGAGGGAGACAAAAAGGCGGGGAAACGCGAACGAGCCGGCCAGGCTCGCGGGTGCGGGCCTGGCCGGCTTCCCTGAGTCGCTCAGCGAGCGAGACTCAGCTGTACGGGTACGGTGCCGCGATGCAGCATGCCGAGCGCACGGGCGGCGCTCTTGGAGAGATCGATCACACGACCGCTCACGAAAGGCCCGCGATCGTTGATCATCACCTCGACCTGTCGACCATTGTCGCGACGAGTGACCAGCACCTTGGTGCCAAACGGCAGGCTGCGGTGGGCGGCGGTCAGCTCGCGCTGATCGAAGGGTTCACCGCTGGCCGTAGTGCGGCCTTGGAAGCGGTCGCTATAGTAGGAAGCAACCCCCTTCTGTATCGTCGAAGCCTGCCCAGCGCTAGGGTGGGCCAGACTCGTTCCAGCGGCGCCCAGCGCCCACACCGCTAGACCTGTCAACAACAACAAACGCCATCCTCTGGGGCGAGCCAGGCTCGCCTTGCCGGAATACCCCATGCGTCAACCTCACATCGACTTGTACGCCGATCGACCTCCTCGCGATCAGACGCCTCGAGACGCGTCAGACGGTGTCGGGTGCTTTCCCTGCAGCCAACCCAGGCTTCCGGCTCGCTCGCTGTCGAACCAGGCCAATGCGTCATGCAACGTCACCACCGTGCCGACGATGACGAGTGTCGGCGGTCGAATGTTACCTAACTCAACCGCAGACGGCAAATGCATCAGACTGCCGACATGAACGCGCTGACGCGACGTGGTGCCCTGCTCGATCAGCGCCAGGGGGGTCTCATCCGGCAAACCATAGGCGCGCAATCGTTCACTGATGATCTCGAGGCTGCCGAGTCCCATGTAGAACACCAGTGTCTGCCCTGGGCTCGCCAGCGCCGGCCAGTCCAGCTCGCAGGTACCGTTACGCAGGTGCCCGGTGATGAAACGCACCGACTGGGCATGGTCGCGATGAGTCAAGGGAATGCCGGAATAGGCGGCACACCCCGAGGCGGCGGTGATGCCCGGCACCACTTCCACGTCGACGCCGGCCGCCACCAGGGTCTCCAGCTCCTCGCCTCCACGCCCGAAGATGAAGGGATCCCCGCCCTTCAATCGGACGACACGCTTCCCAGCCCGCGCCCACTCCACCAGCGCCTGGTTGATACCCTCCTGGGGCACGCTGTGGTCGGAGCGTGCCTTGCCGACATACAGACACTGCACGTCAGCGCCGGCCAGGGCCAGAATCTCCTCGCTGACCAGCCGATCGTGGAGGATGACATCAGCCGCCTGCAGACGCCGCAGGGCCTTGATGGTCAAGAGTTCGGGATCCCCGGGGCCGGCTCCGACCAGGCTGACTCGGCCAGGTGCCAGCGAGGACGACTCGGGAGGCAGCCGGAGGGCCTGCGAAACGGGGGAAGAGGCGGCACACATATTCCAATATCTCGAAGTCAAAAGAGCTTTATATGCAATAAAGTAATTAATTCATCGAACGAATGCCACTCTTCACTGGGCGCAAGCATATAACCGATCCAGCACCCGAGCCGACAGAGAAATCCACAAACGATGCGGCCCCCGCCATTGGCGGGGGCCGCGCGGAACGTATAGCGGCGAGACTCAGGCGCTCAGCACACGCTTCAACCGGGGACTGGCGAGTTCACCGATCACGGCGAACACGGCCAGCGCCAGCACCAGCCAGGGCCACTGCTCGCCGAACTTCAGGGTGGCGATGCCGAGGGCGTCGACGAATATGACCACGATGCCCAGCGGGCTGACATAGCGCACCATGAACAGCCACAGGGCGTGCATGGCCGGGGACAATCCGAGTTCCTCGCGCAGCGTCTCGCTCTTGAGCACGAAGCCGGCCAGCAGCACCATGCCCAGGCCGCCCAGCGGCATCATCCAGCGGGAGGTCAGGTAGTCCAGCCAGCCGAAGAAGTGCTTGCCGGCGAGGGTCCACTCGGCGCCGACGTTGAAGGACAGCATGGCCAGGGTGCTGATGATCCACAGCACAATACCGGTGCCCCAGGCCGCAGCGCGGCGCGAGATGCCCTTGTTGTCGGTGAGCCAGGACACCGTGGCCTCGACCATGGAAATCGAGGAGGTCAGCGCAGCCATCGACAGCATCACGAAGAACAGGATGCCGAACAGAGTGCCCAGCGGCATGGCCTGGAAGGCCAGCGGCAGGCTCATGAAGATCAGCCCCGGACCGCTGCCCGGCTCCATGCCGTTAGCGAAGATCACCGGGAAGATGGCCAGGCCTGCCATCAGGGCGACCAGGGTGTCGGCCACCGCCACCGTCAGGGTGGTGCGACCGATGGAGGCATTGCGCGGCAGATAGCTGCCATAGGTCAGGATCGCCCCGGAGGCCAGCGACAGAGTGAAGAAGGCATGCCCCATGGCCGCCAGCATGCCCTCGCTGGACAGGCTACCGGCGTTGAAGGCGAACAGGAAATGCAGGGCATCGCCGAAACCGCCGGAGAAGGCGCCGTAGACGATCATGATCAGCAGCATGATGACCATGCCCGGCATCATCCAGCTCACGCTCTTCTCGATGCCGGCCTGAACGCCCTTGCCGACGATCACCATGGTGGCGATCGTCACCAGGGTGCTCCAGAAGCCCAGGTTGAAGGGGCTCTCATTGTTGGCGCCGAAGATCGCCGCCATATCGTCGACGCTGGTGCCGGCCAGGCCTCCGCTGAGCATCTTCCACAGGTAGGAAAACGACCAGCCGGCCACCACCACGTAGAAGCACAGGATCATGAAGCCGCAGGCCATGGCCATCCAGCCCAGCAGCGACCACAGCGAGCGGCCGCCGGACTCGGCGGTGACGCGGCGAATGGCATCGATGGGACTGCCGCGGCCACGACGGCCGAAGGCGATCTCGGTCATCATCACCGGCACGCCGATCGCCAGAATGCAGGCCAGATAGACCAGCACGAAGGCGCCGCCGCCGTATTCGCCGGTCATGTAGGGAAACTTCCAGACATTGCCCAGGCCGACCGCGGAGCCGGTCGCCGCCAGGACGAAGCCCCAGCGGCCCAGCCACTGGGTACGAGGTTGTGCGTCGTTTGTCATGTCACACCAGGATCACGGAACTGTTGTTGTCGCCGCCACGCAGCATGGGCCAGCACAAGCCGTCCATTGTGACGGATTTTGTCGTGAATGGGCAGGGAGTCGGAGGATTGTTCTAACTGTCGACGCCCTGCCCGTCGGATTCGGCCGCAGAGGCCGCTCCGATGGTACGGATCAGTCGTCGGCCTTGAGCACGCCGCGACGAATCTGGTCTTCCTCGATGGACTCGAACAGCGCCTTGAAATTGCCCTCGCCGAAGCCGTCATTGCCCTTGCGCTGGATGATCTCGAAGAAGATCGGACCGATCACCGTCTCGGTGAAGATCTGCAGCAGCACGCCCTGCTCCGGCGCGCCGTCCACCAGCAGGTTCAATTCACGCAGGTCCTCGAGGTTCTCCTCGTGGTTGGGCACCCGCTGGTCGACCTTCTCGTAGTAGGTGTCCGGGGTAGTCAGGAACTGAACCCCATTGGCCTTCAGCGCCCGCACCGTGGCGTAGATATCGTCGGTGGCCATGGCCAGGTGCTGGATGCCCTCGCCGTTGTATTCACGCAGGAATTCGGCGATCTGCGAGCTGTCGTCGGCGGATTCGTTGATCGGGATGTGCATCTTGCCGCAGGGTGCGGTCATGGCGCGAGAGTGCAACCCAGTCTTCTTGCCGGCGATGTCGAAATAGCGGATCTCGCGGAAGTTGGCCACCCGGGTGTAGAAGTCAGCCCAGACGTCCATCTGGCCGCGATCGACGTTATGGGTCAGGTGATCGAGCACCTGAAGGCCGACGCTGTGGTCGCGGGGCGTGCGGCCTTCGATCGGCTCGAAGTCGATGTCGTAGATGGTTCGGCCGTCACCGTCGAGCTTGTGATCGACGAAGTACAGCAGCGAGCCGCCGATGCCCTCGACGGCCGGAATGCCGACCTCGCCCTCGCCTACCGGGATCTCCACCGGCTTGGCACCGCAAGAAACGGCATGGTCAAAGGCCTGACGGGCGTCAGCCACTTTCCAGGCCATGGCACAGGCGGACGGGCCGTGGACACGGGCGAACTCAGCGGCCTGGCTGTCCGGTTCAGCATTGAGCACGAAATTGATGTGCTCCTGTTGGAACAGGAACACTTCCTTGGAACGGTGCTTGCGGGTCTCGGTGAAGCCCAGCTGCAGGAACAGCCGACGCAAGGCTTCGATACCCTCGGCGGTCGGGGCAGTGTACTCGACGAATTCGAAACCGTCGGTGCCGATGGGGTTGGCGGTGTCGAGCTGGCTCGTCTGGGCGGGGGCGTTCATGCAGAACCTCCGGATAGCTTTGTGGTTGTCGTCGGGGCACTCGGCCCTTGGATGCCCACAGACTAGTGGCCCCCCGCCCTTGCCGGAATGCCCGGGACCGGCGCCCCAGCTCCCGTGAACCCCATCGTCAGCCAAGCGTGCGTCACACTTTCGTTACACCTCCGGCGACCCCATGATTCGCGCCACCGGGGCGGCAAACATTCATGACACGCCGTAAAGAAATCATGACACCTTCGGGGATGACTGGCCGCCCAACAGGGCCTCTACGCTGGCGACCTTGTCATCCATGCCCTGTTCTCGATCGGTACGCGTGCCCAACTTGAGCGTGGACGTGATCCGTGGCGCTCCCATCTGGTGCACTCGCTCATGGCAGCGCTTGACCACGGCCATGACCTCGTCCCAGGGCCCCTCGATATTGGTGCCATAGGCATGCATGCGATATTCCAGTCCCGATGCTTCGATCACCTCCTGGCAAGCGGCAACATGCGGTGAAACGGAAACACCGACGCCCATCGGCACCACACAGAGATCCACGATCACCTTCATTCAGCTGTCCTCATATAAAACGTCAAAAGGGGCAATTGTCAGGAACAATTGGGTCTGGTCTATGCTAACGCCTTGTAATAGGAGACCAAGAGTCAACGCATCACGCCCGTGACTGTCCCGGCTGCCACCCGTGTCTGAAGGCTCAGGAGGAGACATGACCAGCGACCCGCGACTCGGCCCCATTGCCCTACCCGACTCCCGCGCCCGACGCGTCGTCGAGAAACTGCTGGACGGCTCCAGCGTCAGCCTGAACGGGCATGCTCCCCAGGACATTCGCGTCTATCACCCCGACTTCTTTCCCAGGGTATTGCACCAGGGCACCCTGGGGCTCGGAGAGGCCTACATGGACGGCTGGTGGGACTGCGAGCGAATCGACGAGATGGCACATCAGCTGCTAACCCATGGCCTGGGCGCACATGCACAATCCACGTCGGAGCGGCTGATGTATCGGCTACAGGCAGGATTCTTCAACCTGCAAAGCCGAGCTCGCGCCTACATCGTCGGCGAAGCTCACTACGACCTCGGCAACGACCTCTTCCAGCGCATGCTTGACGACACCATGTGCTATTCGTGCGGCTACTGGAAGGATGCCGATACCCTGCTCGAGGCCCAGCGCGCCAAGCTTGATCTTGCCTGCCGCAAGCTCAAGCTGGAACCCGGCATGCGAGTCCTCGACATTGGTTGCGGCTGGGGCAGCTTCGCGGAACATGCTGCCCGCCATCACGGCGTCGAGGTGACCGGCATCACCATCTCCCGGGAGCAGGCCGAACTGGCCAGGAAGCGCTGCGAGGGGCTGCCCGTCGAGATTCTGCTCGAGGACTATCGCGACCTGGAGGGCCAGTTCGATCGCATCGTTTCCATCGGCATGTTCGAGCACGTCGGCCATCGCAACTACGACACCTATTTCGAGACGGTCAGCCGGCTGCTGCCAGCAGACGGACTGTTCATGCTGCACACCATCGGCTCCAACAGCTCGAACATCAGTGCCGACCCCTGGATCAATCGCTACATCTTCCCCAATGGCGTACTGCCCTCCGCCGTGCACATCGCCAGGACCAGCGAGAGCCAACTGCTGATGGAGGATTGGCAGAACTTCGGGGCCGACTACGACCGCACCCTGATGGCCTGGCTGGAGAACTTCGACGCCCGCTGGCACGAGATCGCCGACCGCTACAACGAACGCACCCGGCGCATGTTCCGGTATTACCTGTCGGTCTGTGCCGGCGCCTTCCGCGCTCGCAACCTCCAGCTCTGGCAGGTGGTGTTCTCGAAGGGGCGCGAGGGACGCTACGACGCCCCGCGCTGAACGCCCACGGCGCATGTTCCGGCTCATTTCCAGCCTGTCGGTCTGTGCCGGCGCCTTACGCGCTCGCAATCCCCAGCTCTGGCAGGTGGTGTTCTCGAAGGGGCGCGAGGGACGCTACGACGCCCCGCGCTGAACGCCCACGGCGCATGTTCCGGCTCATTTCCAGCCTGTCGGTCTGTGCCGGCGCCTTACGCGCTCGC
>NZ_JBIEKH010000016.1:0-16072 GCF_043496985.1 Halomonas sp. B23F22_20 | reverse complement strand
GCAATCCCCAGCTCTGCCAGATGGTGTTCTCGAAGGGGCGCGAGGGACGCTACGACGCCCCGCGCTGAACGCCCACGGCGCATGTTCCGGCTCATTTCCAGCCTGTCGGTCTGTGCCGGCGCCTTCCGCGCTCGCAATCTCCAGCTCTGGCAGGTGGTGTTCTCGAAGGGGCACGAGGGACGCTACGACGCCCCGCGCTGAACGCCCACGGCGCATGTTCCGACTCATTTCCAGCCTGTCGGCCAGTGCCGGTGCCTTCCCCGCTCGCTACCTCCAGCTCCGGCAGGTGATAATCTTGAAGGACGCGCAGGTTGCCGGGCTTTTCTCGATCTCACTCGTCAAGCCGAGCGGTACAGGCGGGACCGAGACATCGAAACACAACGGCTTGCACCTGACAGCCTGACGAAGTAAAACTTGCCGCCAATCTCGTTGATAAGCCGGCTGTCTTACGGCAAATGTCGGTGATCTCCTACTACTGATGGTCGGTGCCAGTGACTGATGACGTGTGTATCATAATGCGCGCTCAATAAAAATAAGGCTCGCTCCTCCCCAACGATCGCCGAGCCCGGAAACGATAACGACATCCTGTACGCAGCAGGAACCAAAAGGGAAATGTCATGCCTCCCATCGATGTCATGCCGCGCAGGGAACGGCTCGAACCGGTGAGGATCCTGGAACTGGCCGAGCAGTTGCCCGGCCTGATCTTTCAGTTGCATCGCAACGAAGACGGCCACCTGCACTTCCCCTGCCTGATGGGCAGCGGGACTCGCCTGCTTGACCTGGATCCGAACCGTCTGGCCGAGAATGCACAACCCGCCCTGGAGCGGCTTCACGAGGCGGACTATCCCCGCCTGATGGCCGCCATCGAACGCTCGGAACGCTGGGGAACGCCGATCATCAGCAAGTTCCGCCTCACCTTACCGAAGGAATCCTGCCGCTGGATCGCCGTGCGTGCCCAGCCCCAACGCGTCGAGGATGGCGTGCTGTGGCACGGCATGATGCTCGACATTAGCGAGCAGGTCGCCGAGGAGGAGCGCCTGCGCACTCTGTCGGACAGCGATGCCCTGACCGGGCTGGCCAACCGGCGCAAGCTGCTCAAGCGCCTCGACGAGGAGATCTCGCTGAGCAACCGCCACGCCACGCCTCTGTCGTTGATGATGATCGATCTCGACCACTTCAAGACCATCAATGATACCTGGGGCCACCTGCAGGGCGACGAGGTGCTCACGGAACTGGCCCACTGCTGCCAGGCCTTGCTGCGCGAGGAGGATCTGCTGGCCCGGTTGGGAGGCGAAGAGTTCGCCCTGCTGCTGCCGCTCACCTCGCGGCGCAACGCTCTTCACCTCGCCGAACGCCTGCGCCGGGTGATTGCCGAGCACACCTTCGGGCCACTCGGTGCCGGCCGCATCACCGTCAGCGTCGGCATCACCGAGCACCGCGTCGGGGACTCCCGCGACAATCTGCTCCAGCGCGCCGACCGCAGTCTCTACCAGGCCAAGCACCAGGGCCGCAACCGCGTCGTCGGCGACGACTGAACGCTCTTATTCGTCTGCAACCTTCGCTATCCACCGAGCCTCTAGCTCAGTGGATAGCGGCAAGCCGGCCAACGCCAGAACCTGCTTATCTTCCAGCCATTCCTGATCCATGAGCCGGGCAGCGCGCTGCCCCGGCAACTGGAAGAACTGGAAGCAGTCTTACTCGCGCCAGGCGTGTATGGCTCGGACGCTCTGCTCGAGCTCACTCATCCATCGGCTCGGTGACATGAATACCGAACAGGCTGGCTTCCCCGACGCTGCGCCCCAGCGACTCGGGAGCGGTCAGGCGACCATCGCGCACCATCACGTGCCCGCCCTGCCCCTGGACGCCACCGATCACGCTGCCCACCAGGTAGGTGGGAAAGATCTCCGCATCGTTCTCGTAGTTGGGGTTGTGGATCAGGCCGATCATCTGGAAGCGTCCACGGGTGTTGCGCAGCGAGTCCAGGGAATCCTGGATCAGGCGACGATGCGAGAGCTTGGAAAACAGGCCATCGAGCAGTATCACGCTCTCGCGGCTGGCTCGGGCGCGACGCTTGTGGTGGCCGGGCAGCTCACGCAGCTCGCGCTCGATGGCGAATTCCGAGAGCTTGACCAGCCACATCAGCGACACCGCCTCGCGCTGACCCTCCGACATCGCCTCGTTGAGCGAGAACAACCGCCCGTGTGGCCGGATGGCGTCGTGCTTGAGGCGGATCGAGACGTCGTGGAACAGGCCGCGGTAGATCCGTCGGCGAATCTGGCCGAGTAGCTCCTCGTCGCGTCGCTGCGGTTCGCCGTCGACCATGACGCCGCCATCTCGCTCGGCCCGCCGGCGCAGGGTGGCCTGGTGCTCGTCGATGTCGGCCAGCAGGGCCTGGATCAGCTCGCGCAGCCCGTCGCCACCAATCAACCCAGCCTTGACCTCGAAGTAGGCACCATCCTGGCCGCTGGAGCGATCACCCCCGCTGCGCCGGGCGACGCGCTTGAGGATGTCCAGATTGCCGGCGGCATCGGCGATGATCGAGCTCAGCCGCTCGACGAGAGTGCCCTCGATCTGCTCCCGCGAGACCTGCAGGCGCTCGACGCGGCGGCGATGCTCATCGAGCTGCGTCTGGAGCTGGACGTGCAGGCCACCCAGCTCGATCAGCGCGCTCTCGGTCACCCCCGGCAGGGCCGCCAGGCGCGCGCGCTCGGTGTCGTTGAAGGCCCGGCTGTGGGCGGCCTCGTCCAGGGCCTGGCCGAGCTCACGCTCCACCGAGGCCACGCGTTTCGCCTGACGCTCACGATCCCGGGCGTGCTCGCCAAGGTTGAGGGTACCCAGGGCATCGAGCAGGGTCCGCTGCACGCCTTCCAGCGCTTCGACGTCGAGTTCACCGCCGGCCCCGGCCAGCGCCAGCCAGCGCTCGAGCGCCGCCTGATGGGCTTCGGCCAGGGGCGCGTCCTCGGGCCAGACGATCGCCGCGTCGTCGTCGAGGGCCGCGAGCCGCGCCGCCCAGCCGTCGGGCAGCTGGCGCAGCGCCTCCAGCCAGGCGATGCCCAGCTGGTCCACGCTGCCCAACGCCGCCTGCTGATCGGCCAGGCGTCGCTGCACCTCACGCCGCTCACGCTCACGCTCCTTGCGCGTCGTCCGGACCTCCTTGAGCTCGCGCTTGAGCCGGGCGACGTCGCGTTCGAGCGCCTGGCCGCCACCGGCGGCGTCGCGCACCTCCAGGTAGGCGCGAATGCGCTGGAAGTCGAAATCGGCGCGCCGGCTGGCCCTGGCCAGCTCGCCTTCGAGCTCCAGGCGACGTGCCTCCGCCCCGGCCATAAAGGCCGGTCCGCCTTCGCGTTCGAAATCGGCCAGGGCCCGCAGCCGATCGCGCTCGCCATCGGCGAACAGCGTGGCAAGGCTCGCCTCCAGATCATCGAGGCGGCGACGGGCGCCTTCCCGCACCTCGGCCTGGGCATCGCGTCGAGCCTCGGCGTCGGCCAGCAGCTCCTCGAGCCCGGCAAGACGCGCGTCCAGGATCGACAGGCGCTCGGCGCCGCCGGCGTCCACGAATCGCTCGGCGGCCAGCCAGGTGTCACCGTGGGCCTCGAGCTGTCGAGCGGCGCGGTCGCGAGCCGGTTCACGCTCGATGAGACGCGCCTCGGCGGTCTCCCGCGCCTCAGCGGCTTCCTCGAGGGCCAGTTCGCCGCCCTCCTGGAGGAAGCGCTGGAAGTCGTCGATGCAGGCCAGCGCCGGCTCATCGATGCGCGGCGCCAGGGCCTTGCGTTCGGCATCGAGCGCCCGGCGCGACTCGGCGAGCGCCTCCAGGGCGATCTCGACCTCCGCCTCATCGGCCTCGCGGGCCTTCAGGGCCAGCGCATGCCACTCGCCATGGGGGTCCAGCCGGGCGCACTCCTCGGCCAAGGCCGTCTGGCGCTCGCGGTCCGCGGCCAGGCGGCGCTGGGTCGCCTCGCGCAGGGCCTCGAGGTGGCGCGGATCCAGGGCGGCCTTGACCGCCAGGGTCTCCACCCCGCGGATCGCCCCCAACGGATCATCGCCGGCCGACAGTCGCGCCGCGAGCCGCTCGGCGTCGAGCACCGGGACCGCCAGCCCGGCCTCGACCAGCGTCTCGGCGGCCCGCTCCGCCGCCGCCTCACCGTCGACTACCGGCGCGAACAGCAGACCGGCGGCCTGGGCCAGCCAGGCGCGGCGCGACGCCTCGTCATGGGCGGGGGCATTGAGTACCTCATGCAGCGGGCGCCAGGCGATGCCCGACTCGTCCAGTCGCCGATGCGCCTCGGCCTCGACGACCCGCCGCTCCAGCGGATCACCGCTCAGTTGCTCGAGATAGCGCTCGCGGTCTTCGATGGCCTCCTCGAGCCGCTCGGCTTCGCTGAGCAGACGCGGATAGCGTCGCCGGGCATCCGCCAGCCAGGCCTCGGGGGCGCGCTCGCTATGCTCGGCGAAGGCCAGCCGAGCCCGGTGCAGGTCGCGCAGCCGAGTCTCTTCGGCGTCCAACCGGTGGGTCTCGTCGTCCAGCCGTCGGGCCTCGGCATGCAGGCGATCACGCAGGTGAACCGGCTCGTCGTCGCCGTGCAGCGCGCGATAGCGCTCGGCGGCCTCGGCCAGCGGGGCCAGTCGGGCCCGACGCCGCTCGGCGTCCTCCCGAGCGCTGCGTGCCTCGCGACACTCGGCCTCGAGCTCGGCGAGTTCGGCCTTGCGAGCCGCCCAGAAGCCCGACACCTCGGTGTCCGGCCAGTCACGGCGGAAGGTCTCCCAGGGGCCCTGGGCCTGGGCCAGCGGGCCTCGTTCTCCGGCCAGGCGCTGACGCTCACCGTCGTGGCGGGCGAGCTCGCCGCGCACCGCCTCGAGGCGCTCGCCGGCGCCTTCCCACTCTCGCCGCCGAACGTCGCGCTCTTCTTCGAGGGCCTGTTGGCGAGCCAACTTCTCGTCGAGCAGCTCATCGGGGGACTCGCCGGGATGCTCGGCGGCGAAGCCGGCATGCCACTCGGCCACCCGAGACAGTTCGCCAACCCGGGTGCTGTGTTCGAGCAGCGCCCGTCGCGCGGCCTCGGCCTCCCTTGAACAGGCCGCGGCGGTGTCCTCGGGCGCCTCCAGCTCGGTCTCGTCGAAGAGGCCGTCGGCCAGCGCCTGGGTGTAGAAACTCTGATTATCGATGAAGTCGCGCTGACGGGACTCGAGTCGCTCGCGCTCGCCATCGAGGCTCTCGGCACGCTCGTCGAGGGCCTCCAAGTCAGCGTCCAGTTCGGCGAGGTACAGCCGATCGGCGATCACCTCGTCGCGGAAAGGATTGCCGTCGAGAGCCTCGAAGGCCTCGGCACCGGCGTCCAGGGCCTTGAGCGCACGCTCGCGGGCGGCATCGTCGTCGAAGGCCAAGCTGCCGGCCAGCCAGTCGCGGGCGGCCTCGAAGCTCAGGTGGCCGACCTCCCGGGCCTGGGGCCAGGCGGCTTCGGGCAGGTGCACCAGCCGCCGGTGTCCGTCGAGGCGCACCTCGGCCTCGCCCAGGGCCCGGCGCAGCTCGCGCTCGCCGCGGCCACACAGCCGTGCCAGCAGCCACACCGAGACTCGCGGCCTGCCGGTATCCCCGGCCCCCCAGGCGAAGCCGGCAAGGGTCTCGCGTTCGGGGCCGTCGCCTGCCGGCCTGCCGGGCACGCCCGGCAGGCCGGCCATAGCTCGGCCGCCCAGCAGCCGCTCGCCGGCGGCTAGCCCCCGGTCGAGGGCCGCGAGCTCGCCACGTGCGCCAAGCAGCGCCTGACCCCGGGTCGACAGCTCGGCCAGCCGCTCGACCTTGTCGACGCTACGCCGCTGATCGGCCTCGGCTTCCTCGAGACGATGGCGCAGCTCGGTAATATTGGTGCCGGAGTTGAGGATCACCTCCTCGATCAGTTCCTCGCCCTCGTCCGTTTCGCCGCGGGTCGCCCCGGACAGCACCTCCGGCGCCAGCACCTCGAAGAAGAAGGCCTGGTCGGCCTGCTCGCCGGCCCGCGGCCGGATGGCGTTGAAGATCTGGCTCTTGTCGGCGCCGCCCTCCTTCTGGAAAGCCGCCAGCTGTGCCAGCTCGCGGCGCGACACATGGGCCCCCACCGCCTCCAGCCACTCCTCGCGGTTCAGCGTCAGCCGCACGCCGCGCTGCGCCATGGCCGCCTTGACGTCACGATTGGCGTAGAGCGCCAGCTTGCCGTCGGCGGTGTGGTGGTGCACCGGCACGTCCTCGAACGTTCCCGTGTAGTGATAGAAGGACAGCCCGCTGCCGTCGCTGTAGCCGTGGCAGCCGAACACAAAGGTCTCGCCAGCGACCTCCTCCCCGGCGGCCTCGAGCATGTCGTCCTGGCCGCCGGCAGCGCTGCGCGAGCGGAACTCCACCCGCAGGTGGCTCCAACTGCGCCCCTCGCCACCGACGCTGCTCGGCGAACACTTGCGCCGGGTGCGGGTCAGCAGCATGCGGTCCCGGGACAGCAGGCCGATCAACGCCTCGGCGAGAGTGGTCTTGCCAAATCCGTTCTCCATGCTGATGGCGCTGGACTGGCCGCGCAGGTCCAGCAGCAGATGGCGCATCTTGGCCTCCCAGGGAGAGGCCACGTCGCCGTGCTTGTTGAGCAGGTTGGCCACCTCGATGCGGTTGATCACGCTCATGTCCGGGCCTCCTCGGCGGCGGCCGCTTCCCGCTCCGCGTCCTCGGAAGGCGCGGCTCGTCCTTCCGCCAGGGCCTGAAGATGGCCCATCTGGTGGATGCCGATCTGTTCGCTCTCCAGTGCGCCGAGCAGCGACTGCTGCCAGACCTCACCGCCCTCGTCGCCGGGCTCGCGCAGCGCCTCGAGGAGCCCGGCCCGCACCTGAAGATCGATGAAGGCCCGCACCCGGCGGCTGAGGTCCTCGCCGCGCTCGTCGAGCAGCGAGAGGTTGGCCTCTGGCGCCGAGTCGCCCAGCCCGCGCAGGGTCTCGAGCTGATCGCGCAGCAACTCCACCAGCTCGGCGGCGGTAAAGGTCGCCTCCTGATAGCGGCTGACGTCGGACAGCGCCCGGTTGTAGCGGGTATAGAGCAGGGTGTGCATCAGCAGCCACAGCTGCAGATACCACTGGGCCAGCTCGCTGCGGCTCTCCTGGCGCAGCTTGAGCGCCTCGAACACCGGCTCGCGGGTGTAGAGCGGCGGCTGCTCGAGTTCAGGATCCGGCAACAAGGCATAGTAACGACTGCCCGGGGCGATACCCGGGTAGTCGCCGGCCTCGAGGACCCGAAGCCGCAGCCCCTGTCCGGCCAGGAAATCGCGCAGCGCCTCGCGTTCGGCGTCGCCGGCATCGTCGATCAGCGCGCAGACGTCGCGCTCGGAAAGCTGGCCCTCGCGGGCGGCACGGCGCTTGCGCCCGCTGGCCGGTTGGCGTTCGGCACAGCGGTAGCGCAGCAGGTAGGCGACCACCTCGCCCATCTCGGTCATGTTCATCGTGGGGTGTCCTGTTGCATGGCAAGGGGGGCTTCGGCCATGGCGGCGGCGAGCCTAAGGCTGGGCGTCACTGCGCCCTCGATGCAGCGGCCGTCGGGCAGAGACAGCTGGAAGGCCCGCTCCTCGATGCCTACCGCCAGTGCCTCGTCGAGCTGCTGGGCGTCGACGAAGAGATTGAGCAGCTGGGGCAGGCAGTCGGCATCCTCGAAACGATGCCAGCCTTCGCTCAGCGCCTCGGGCAGCGACAGCGGCGCCTGGCGCACCCGGCGGCTCAGTCCCGGCCCCTGCGCCTCGAGGAAGCGGGCCAGCAGCGGATCCCTGGGCGGGTCGTCGGCAGATTCGTCGAACACCAGGGCGGCATGGCTGGTCTCGGCGCGGCGCGTCTCGAGCAGCGGCACCAGCGGTGCCAGCCGCGGCACGCAGACCGCCTGCTGGAAGGGCATCAGCCGCTCGACCAGGGCCGCCCTGAGGCCGGCGTCCGGCGAGGCCGTCAGCAACCGGCGGGCCAGGTCGGCGAAGTCCACCACGCCCATCGACTGAATGCGGCCCTCGGCGATGTCGGCGAGCAGCTCGGCGAGGCGACGCGAGAGGTTCTCGATGGCGGTGAGCACCCGACCGATGGCGCCGGAGAGCATGCGCAGGTCCCACTCCTCTGCCTGGGCCTCGCGCCAGGCCTCGAAGCGCTCCAGCAGCCGCGGCGTGCCGAGCTGGGCGCGGGCGTGGAGCAGGCTCCGCTGGATGCTCGACAAGGCGTTGTGATAGTGGCGCTCGTTGTCCATCAGCGCGGCGAGCTTGCCCTCCCGAGTAGGGTTCTCGCGCACCCTGCGCAGCTCCTGGGTCAGGGCGCGGATAGCCAGCAGGATCTGGTTGGTGATGTCGGGAATGCGCGCGAAGTCGTCCCGGGCCAGGGCCGCCAGCACCTTGGCAGCGTCGTACTCGGAATACAGCAGGTCCTCGACCTGGCCGGCCAGGGTCACCGCCTGGCGCCCGCTCGGGGTGAGACGCACCTGGCCGGTCTGGCCCTGCTTCTCGATCAGCGCGGTACGCTTGGTGCTGCGCGCGCCGCGCTCGGCCGCCTCGTCGGCGACGCGAGACGCGTCCGACGTCGCGGCGGCCTGGCGCGCGTCCGGCGATGGAGACGCCTGACGAGCGTCCGACGGCAGGGACGCCTGACGAGCGTCCGGCAACGGGGACGCCTGACGAAAGTGCAGCTCGGTCGGCGTGGCCAGCAGGTTGATCACGAACGTCAAGTCATCATGGGACAGCGCGGGGTAGGTATCGCGCAGCCAGGCCAGGCAGCGGCCCTGGGAGACGAAGGCGCTGTTGGTGGCGAAGTCCACGTCCAGCAGGTATTCCAGCAGCAGGCAACCGAGGTCCAGCCAGTAGCCGTCGCGCCAGCCGCGCCGCTGCTCCTGGCTGACCTGCACGAAGGGGGACCCCGGGTCGTGGGCGCTGTCGTGGAGGTCGATCAGCCGCGCGGTGGCGACGAGCAACTGGCTCCAGGCGGTCATGGGGCATCCTTTCCGGGCCTAAAACGCCCCATTATGCCAACACCTGGCACCGCGGGTCATGGTCGGTCTCGACGTGTATCCTTGGGCACCATCCCCACCGCATCCGGAGCCGCCATGACCGCCATCGACCAGACCCTCGCCCGCGTCTTCGGCTATGCCGACTTTCGCCCCGGACAG
Organism: Halomonas sp. B23F22_20; assembly: GCF_043496985.1. Taxonomy (NCBI): domain Bacteria; kingdom Pseudomonadati; phylum Pseudomonadota; class Gammaproteobacteria; order Oceanospirillales; family Halomonadaceae; genus Halomonas; species Halomonas sp. B23F22_20. Next base: position 6,939 of record NZ_JBIEKH010000016.1, on the reverse strand, counting down.
CGCCCGGTAATCGAGGCGGTGGTCGACGGCCGCTCGGCCGCCGCCATCTTCCCCACCGGCTCCGGCAAGTCGCTGTGCTACCAGCTCTCCGCCCTGCATCTGCCGCACCTGACGCTGGTAGTCTCGCCGCTGCTGGCGCTGATGCAGGATCAGCTGGCGTTCCTGAAACGCCACGGTATCGCCGCCGCGAGTCTCGACTCCTCCCAGAGCAAGGACGAGGCCCGGGCGGTGATGGACGGCGTGGCCCGCGGCGAGATCCGCATCCTGATGGTCTCGGTGGAGCGGCTCAAGAACGAGCGCTTCCGCGCCTTCATCCGCCGCGTGGCGATCTCGCTGCTGGTGGTCGATGAAGCCCACTGCATCTCCGAATGGGGCCACAATTTCCGCCCGGACTACCTGACCCTGCCCGCGACGCGTCACGCGCTCGGCATTCCCCAGACGCTGCTGCTGACCGCCACCGCCACGCCCCGGGTGATCGAGGACATGCGCCGCCACTTCGCCATCGCGGCGGAGGACGTCACCGCCACCGGTTTCTATCGCCCCAACCTGGACCTGCAGGTGGCGCCGGTGCCGGCCGACGAACGCCCGCGCCGACTGGTCGACTGGCTGCGCCCGCGTCTTGAGGGGCCGAGCTCCGGCGCCACCGTGGTCTACGTCACCCTGCAGCAGACCGCCGAGCGCTTGGCGGCCTATCTCGCGGCCGCCGGCCTGCCTGCCGCGGCCTACCACGCCGGGCTCGACGCCGAGACCCGCGCCAGTCGCCAGGAAGATTTCATGGCCGGTCGCACGCCGGTGATCGTCGCCACCATCGCCTTCGGCATGGGTATCGACAAGTCGGACATCCGCGCCGTGGTGCATTTCGACCTGCCCAAGTCGGTGGAGAACTACAGCCAGGAGATCGGCCGCGCCGGGCGCGACGGCGCCCCCGCCGAGTGCCTGATGCTGGCCGGCCGCGACCATCTCAGCGTGCTGGAGAACTTCACCTACGGCGACACTCCGGAGCGCGAGGCCATTGCCCGAGTGACGGCGACCCTGCCCGCCCCCGGCGAGGACTGGAGCTTCACCCTCAACACCCTCTCCCGGGACAGCGACATCCGCCCGCTGCCGCTCAAGACGCTGCTGGTCCGCCTCGAGCTGGAGGGTGCTATCCGTCCCCGCTTCAGCTACTTCGCCGAGTACCGTTTTCGCTTGGAAGAGCCACCCGAGACGTTGGTGGCCCGCTTTCAGGGCGAGCGCCGGGCCTTCGTGGAAGCGATCCTCGAGGCCTCGCCCAAGGCCCGCACCTGGCACCGGCTGGATCTCGAGGCCCTCGGCCGGCTGGGCGCCGAGCGCGGGCTGGACACCTCACGCCAGCGCGTGATCACCGCCCTGGACTACTTCGCCGACAAGGGCCTGATCACGCTGGAGAGCAAGCAAATGACCGAGGTCTTCGAGGTGCTGCGCCCCGTCGACGACGCCCTGGTCGAGGCGCTACACCAGGCCTTCGTCGACAAGGAGCGCGCCGAGATCGCGCGGCTTCACGCCATGCTGGCACTGTTCGAGGGCGAGGGCTGCCTGACCCGCCGGCTGGCGGACTGGTTCGGCGACGCCGCCGCGCCGGCACATTGCGGCCATTGCTCGGGCTGCCGCGGCCAGGTCGCCTCGCTGCCCTCCCCGCCCGAGCCGGCACCGCTCGCCTCGATGGACGCTGCCAGGCTGATCGCCCCACTGCGCGAGCGACTGGCGTCCGCCGGCGAATCCGAGGCGGCCACCGCGACGCTGCTGGCCCGCTTCCTGTGCGGGTTGACCTCGCCGCGGCTGACCCGCCACAAGGCCCGTCAGCTCGACGGCTTCGCGGCGCTGGAGGCCTATCCGTTCGGCGAGGTACGCGATTGGCTGTCACGATAGTCGTTCATGGTTGCCGACGCCTCAGCGACAGGGTCGCCAGATGCACCGGCAGATAGAGCAGCAGCGGCCAGACCAGCATCAGCGTGAGCACATAGACTCCATCGGGCAGCCAGGCCTGGGGCGTGCCGAAAGGCCCCTCCACCCAGTTGACGTTGCGTGCGGGATCGGTGAACGCCCAAGCGGCAAGGATCGCCGCCCAGGTCAACGCGGTCTGCCAGGCCAGGGCCCAGTGGTCATAGCCCAACCGAGCCACGCTAAAACCGGCCACCAACGGCAGTACCAGGTGATACAGCGACAGCAGCCGCACCGAGAGCGGAATACCGGCGTCGAACATGTACTGGGTGCCGCCGATGGGGTGCCAGCCGCTGAGCCAGGCCACACCGGCGTCCAGCGCCCAGAGACCACCGACCAACGCCGTGGCCAGCCACTGCATGGAGACCAACCGCCGGCTCTCTGCCCATAGCCCCACCAGCAGCAGGAAGTTGGCCAGGTTGCACAGCCACAGATAGTTCTGCACCCCGATGCGCAATGCCACCGAGGGCGCCCAGAACAGCACCCACAGCGTGAACGCCAGCTTCAGCCACGTCGGCAGGCGTCCTTGCCCCCCGAGGCTCATGGATCCTCCGTGCCGATACCGTGGCGCTTGAGCTTGTTGGCGATGGTGGTGTGGGAAACTCCCAGCCGCTTGGCCAGCTGGCGGCTGGAGGGATGCTGCGGATAGAGGGTCGACAGCACTCGGCGTTCCACCTCGCCGAGGATATCGGCCAGCGAGCCATCCAGATCGATGCCGGCAAGCCCCGGGGCCTGGCCTACGTCGGGCAGCCGCAGGTGTGTCGGCTCGATGACGCCGCCTTCGCACAGCGACACCGCCTGAAAGAGCACGTTCTCCAACTGGCGCACGTTGCCGGGCCAGTGGTAGGCGGAGAGCCGGGCCACGGCGGCCGGCGACAGGCCGGGCAGCGGACAGCCGATCTGGGTGGCGGCACGGTCGATGAAGTGCGCCGCCAGCGCCTCGATGCCGTCCAGGCAATCGCGCAATGGCGGCACGTTGAGCGTCAGGACATTGAGGCGATGATAGAGGTCCTGGCGAAAGCGGCTCTCGGCACACAGAGTCGGCAGGTCCTGCTGGGTGGCGCAGATCACCCGCACGTCCAGGTAGGTCTCCTCGTCGCTGCCCACCCGCCGGAAACCGCCGTCCTGCAGGAAGCGCAGCAGCTTGACCTGCATCCGCGGACTGGTCTCGCCCACCTCGTCGAGGAAGATGGTGCCGCCGGCGGTCAGTTCCAGCAGCCCCAGCTTGCCTTCGGGTCGAGCCCCCTCGAAGGCACCGGGAGCGTAGCCGAACAGCTCGGTCTCGGCCATGGACTCGGGCAGCCCCGCGCAGTTCAGTGCCATGAACGGCGCCTGTCCACGCGGGCTCGCCAGGTGGCAGGCCCTGGCCAATAGCTCCTTGCCGGTGCCGGTCTCGCCCTGGATCAGCAGCGGCGCATCCAGCGGCGCCATGCGCCGCGCCTCGCGGATCAGCGACTCCAACCGTGGGCTGGCCTGGAACAGCGACTCGAAGCCGCGCAGCTCCTGACGCTGCACCTGATAGATGCGCTCGCCGATGCGGTCGGCACGGTGCAGGGTCACCACGGCGCCGGCCAGTGAGGCCACGTCCGCCTGATGCTCACGATGCAGCGGCGCGATATCGGCCAGGAAGACGGTGTCGCGCAGCTTGACTCTCAGGCCGTTGACCCGAGCGTTGTTGCGCCGGATCAGCGCCGGCAGGTCCAGGTCGGGCAGGTAGCGGTCCAGCGACAGCCCCGGCACCTCGTCGACGCGCACCCCCAGCAGCTGACCGGCGGCCCGATTGGCGGCCACCAGGTGGCCCTCCATGTCGATCGACATCACCGGATCGGAGAGCGACGACAGCAAGGCATCCAGCTCGAGGTGTCGGCGTTCGCTGGGCATCAGACTGACACGCCGCACCCCGAACACCCCCGGCACCCGTTCCAGCTCGGGCTTCAGGGTGGCGAGCTGGGCGTTGAGCAGGTTGGGCACGTGCAGGTAGATGGCATTACCGTGCTCCCCGCCGACCTCGCCGTGAGCGACATTGAGACCGTAGTCGGCGAAGTGGGCGACGATGTCGCGGAGGATGCCGATGCGGTTCTGGCAGTGGAATCTCAAGCGCATGAAGAACTCGAACAAAGAGAATGGGCCGCCCGCCAGGAAAGCGTCAGCCCGGCGTGACTCTAGTGTAAAGATAACGTGACAACATCTACCCGACAACGCCGATGACATAGACCTTTCGACGCGAAGCATCGCGACGCGCCCCTTTTGTCACGTTTTCTTTACAGCCGACACGCCCTGCCACCGCGCATTTTCTTCCCTCCGCGCCCCCGAGCGCCGCCGCCCCTGCATAGACTGCGGTCATTCCCTTGAGGCAACGACAACCCCAAATCGCCACGGGAGACCCCATGAAGGCTCAGAGCGTCACCAAGAAGACGGCCTATCAGGCCAGAATGCCGGATGCCGACGGCCACATCGCCTGGAGTGAACAGGAGAACGCCACCTGGCGCACGCTGATGGAGCGCCAGGTCGAACTGCTGCCGGGCCGAGTCTGCCAGGAGTACCTCGACGGCATGGAGCGACTGGCGCTGCCGGTCGATCGCATTCCACAGCTCGCCGAAGTAGATGCCGTGCTACGCGAGGCCACCGGCTGGGAAACCGCCCAGGTGCCGGCATTGATCCCCTTCGACACTTTCTTCGAACTGCTGGCCAACCGTCGCTTCCCGGTGGCCACCTTCATCCGCACTCCGGAAGAACTCGGCTACCTGCAGGAACCGGACATCTTCCACGAGATCTTTGGTCATTGCCCGATGCTGACCAATCCGGCGTTCGCCGAGTTCACCGCCACCTACGGCCGCCTGGGGCTCGACGCCACGCCCAAGGAGCGGGTCTATCTGGCGCGGCTGTACTGGATGACCGTGGAGTTCGGCCTGGTCGACACCCCCGATGGCCGGCGCCTGTACGGTGGTGGCATCATCTCCTCGCCCAAGGAGACCCTGCACGCCCTGTCGGACAGCCCGGTGCATGCCCCCTTCGATCCCCTGGACGCGCTGCGTACCCCCTACCGCATCGACATCCTGCAGCCGCTCTACTACGTGCTGGACAGTCTGGAAACGCTGCACGATCTGGCGGGCCGCGACATCATGGGCATGGTGCACGAAGCCATGTCACTCGGCCTGTTCGAGCCGCGCTTTCCGCCCAAGCCCAAGCCGGCCGAGGCCGCCAGCGCCTGAGTGATCGCCCCTTGACCCGGCGAACGATAGCCCCAACGCCTTTACGTACCAACCAACGACAACCAGGAGTCATCATGAGCGAGCTTTCCGAACAGCAGTGCGAGGCCTGCAGCTGGGACGCCCCCCACGTCACCGAGAGCGAGATCGAGCAATATCGCCGCGACATCCCCGAGTGGCAGATCGTCGAGCGCGATGGCATCATGCAGTTGGAGCGGGTCTTCACGTTCCGCAACTTCCGGCAGGCCCTGGCGTTCACCAACGCGGTCGGCGAGATCGCTGAGGAAGCGGGTCACCACCCCGCCCTGTTGACCGAATGGGGCAAGGTCACCGTGACCTGGTGGTCCCACGAGATGAAGGGCCTGCACAAGAACGATTTCATCCTAGCCGCCAGAACCGACGAGGTAGCGAAGTAAATGTTCGAACGAATTGAGCGGGTTCCCGGGGATGCCATCCTCGGGCTCATCGAGGCCTTCAAGAAGGACACCAATCCTCAGAAGGTCGATCTCGGTGTCGGGGTCTATCGCGACGCCCAGGGCAATACCCCGGTGATGCGCGCGGTCAAGGATGCCGAGGCCCTGCTGCTCAAGAACGAGACCACCAAGACCTACATCGGTTCTCACGGCGATCCGGCCTACGGCGAGGTGATCCTGCCGCTGGTGCTGGGTGAAGGTTCGCCGGTGCTCGAGGCAGGCCGCGCCAGCGCTACCCAGTCCCCGGGCGGTACCGGCGCCCTGCGCCTGGCAGCCGATTTCATCGCCACCCAGCTGCCGGGCAAGGACGTCTGGGTCAGCGACCCGACCTGGCCGAACCACCTGGGCATCTTCCCGGCGGCGGGCATCACGCTGAAGAAGTATCCCTACGTGGATGCCGACAACCGCCTCGACTTCGACGGCATGCTGGCGGCGCTGAAGCAGATTCCCGAGGGTGACGTGGTGCTGCTGCACGCCTGCTGCCACAACCCGACCGGCTTCGACCTGTCCCGCGACCAGTGGCAACAGGTGCTGGAGGTGCTCAAGGAGCGCAAGCTGCTGCCGCTGGTCGACTTCGCCTACCAGGGCTTCGGCGAGGGCCTGGACGAGGACGCCTTCGCGCCCCGCCTGCTGGCCGAGAACCTCGACGAAGTGATTATCACCAGCTCCTGCTCGAAGAACTTCGGCATCTACTGCGAGCGCACCGGCTGCTTGATCATGGTCGCCAAGGACGCCGAGCAGAAGGAGAACGTGCGCTCCCAGGTGGCCATCGTCGCCCGCGAGAACTACTCCAACCCGCCGGCCCACGGTGGCGCCATCGTTTCCGAGATCCTGCACTCGGACGAGCTGAGCGACATCTGGCGCGAGGAGCTGACCGAGATGCGCGACCGCATCAATACCCTGCGTCGCGAGTTCGTCGAGGCCCTGAAGCCCTACGGCCTGGACCAGAAGTACGCCCACGTGGCCGAGCAGCGTGGCATGTTCTCCTACACCGGCCTGACGCCGGAACAGGTGGACCGCCTGCGTGACGAGTTCAGCATCTACATGGTGCGCTCAGGCCGCGCCAACGTGGCCGGTTTCTCTCAGGAGAACCTGCCCTACCTGGCCAAGGCGATCGCCGCGGTCAACGACTGAACACCATTTCCGTTCGGTGACACGACGCCCGGGCCTCATGAACTGACCCCCAATCGTTGGACGGTTGGTTCTCTTAACCGGCGGCCATGGCCTGAGTCCTGTATTGCACGGGGCTCAGGCCTTTTAGTCTCTGCTTGATTCGTTGATGGTTGTAGTAGTGGATG